>JAJZRF010000083.1 GCA_021847425.1 Deltaproteobacteria bacterium
CGCTATGGCAAATTTCTGGCCTGTTCCGGCTATCCGGCCTGTAAAAACATCCGCGCCACCACCACCGGGGTTCCCTGTCCGGAAGCAGGCTGCACCGGAGAACTCATCCAGAAGATATCCAAACGCGGCAAGATATTTTACAGCTGCAACCGCTACCCGCAATGCACTTTTGCCCTGTGGGACAGGCCGGTCAACGAGGTGTGTCCGCAATGCGGGGCTGCTTATCTGCTTGAGCGGGAGACAAAAAAAAGCGGCCTGCAGTTGCATTGCCCGAACAAGGAGTGCGGGTATACTAAAAAGCTCGGGGAGGAAGAATAGGGGGAAGGTTACAGCTGGCCCTGGAGCAAATAGGCAGTGTAGCCGACAATCTCATAGAACATCCAGTAGGTATCATCCAGGCCATCTCCGGAAGGGACAAAACTTTCCCTGGTTATGGGCCGGTTATCCCTCGAAACAGACAAAAGGTCCGGGTTCAGCCCCTGCTTGCGGAAGAGCGCTGCCGCCCGCCGCATATGGTTGGCCGAGGTAATGAGCAGGAGCCGCTTGATGCCCTTGCTCTCGCAGTAAGCCTTGACGCTTTTTGCCTCGGCCAGGGTATTGCGGACCTTGCCGTGGACTGCGATCTTTCCGCGATCAATTCCCTGTCTTTCCAAAAGATCAAGGAGGATTCTGGTCTCGTTCACCCCCTTGATAGTCACATCGCTGAGAAGCAATTTGTCGGCCAGGCCGCTTTTTATTGCCGCAGCCCCCATCAGGATCCGCGCCGAACTCTGCCCCAGCTGCTGGTAGTCGGAGACATATTTGAATATCTCTTCTTCATTCTCCGCCGCATGTCTCACGTACCATTTGTAATCAACCATCCCCCCGGGCACCACCGCGGCATCATATCTGCTGTGCCGGTCCACGGTGTCCGGCATGTACCATCTGGCCATGACAATCTGTGAAGTAAAAGGAATACTGACCCCGTAGAGGTAAACCAGAAGCAAGAACAGGCCGAAGCGGGTCCGCTGCTTCTTAAGCAGCAGAACCAGGCCGATAAAGAATACCGGAAAGAGCGGATTGAGAAAGAATCGGGCCACATCCTGGGCGGTGTAAAAAGGCATAGCAACCCTCATCGTGCATCATCGGAGAAGACCGGCGGCGCGCATCTGCCGGATTCCCATCAGATATACCTGCAAAACCCTCCTATTACCACCCAGAAAAATAAAGCTGCTTGCCAAAAAGACCGATAAGGGAATATGATGGATTAGTAACAGATGTCTGCGCCTATCTGCGATTTCAACAAATTTGACAGGGTCTCCTTGCGCAAGACCCCGAACCCGGAGGGCACTCCCCATGATTTCCGGAATCTATTCGGCACTTTCCGGCCTGACCGCCATCCAGAAAAAGATTGAATCAAACGCCAACAATGTGGCCAACGTCAATACGGATGGCTACAAAGCAACGCGGGTTACCCTGTCCTCGCAGGATCCGCAGGGCATACAGGCTGTGGTGCAACAGGACCAAACGCCCGGGCCGATGGTGGATGAACAAACATCCGCCGGACAAACCCTGGTTGAAAAATCAAATGTGGATCTGGGCGAAGAACTGCCCAACATGATGTTAAGCCGCCGCTTTTTTGAGGCCAACCTGAAAACCGTGCAGATCCAGGATGAAATGCTTGGAAGTCTGCTGAACATCAAGAGCTGAAGGGTTCCTGCCTCCAGGTAATCCTGCCGTCCAGAATAGTCAACACAGCCTTTCCTTGCAGTTCCCAGCCAAGAAACGGAGAATTCCGGCTCTTGGACAAAATGGACTCCTCCGTAAAAACAAACTTCTGCTCCGGATCAATCACCGCTATATCCGCAGGGGCGCCAACAGACAGGGTTCCACCGGACACCCCGAGAATCCTGGCCGGATTCAGCGAAAGCAGCTCCACCATTCTCCGGGCATCAAGCTGATTTTCCCGAACAAGCTGCAAGGTTAACGGCACCGCCGTTTCCAGACCGATTATGCCGTTGGCCGCCAGATCAAACTCAATATCCTTGTCGAGCTCGCCATGGGGCGCGTGATCCGTGGCTATGGCATCAAGAGTTCCGTCCCGCAAAGCCTCTCTTATCGCAGCGACATCCGCTTCGGTGCGCAGGGGAGGGTTCATTTTCGCCAGGGTGTTATAGCCATCCACCGCCGTCTCGGTGAGGGTGAAGTAATGCGGCGCTGTTTCCGCGGTAACTGCCACCCCTTTCCCCTTGGCCCGCCTGATCAGGGCCAGCGACTCCCTCGTGCTGACGTGGGCGATATGGATGGGCCGCCCGGTAAACTCAGCCAGGGCCAGATCGCGATACACCATGATTTCTTCGGCAACATGGGGAATTCCCCGCAGGCCGAGCCGGGTAGCCAGCGGACCATCATTCATCGCGCCACCGTGACTGAGCGTCATCTCCTCGGCATGGGAAATAACCAGCAAATCGTGGTTGCCCGCATACTCGAGGGCGCGGCGCATGAGCTGACTGTTGCCCACCGGCAAGCCATCGTCGGTTACAGCCACCGCCCCGGCCTGACGCAGTTCGCCAAACTCCGCGAGATGCTCCCCTTTGCTGCCGCTGCTGATCGCCCCCACCGGGTAGACCTTGGCGAAACCGGCTTGCGCCGCCTTTGCCAGAATGAACAAGGTCACGGCCTGATTGTCATTGACCGGCTTGGTGTTCGGCATGGCGGCCACGGCGGTAAAGCCTCCCGCCGCCGCAGCGCGGGTTCCCGTCTCGATGGTTTCCTTGTACTCCTGGCCTGGTTCACGCAGATGCACATGCATGTCGATCAGCCCCGGCACCACCCACTTGCCCAGCAGGTCATACACCAGGCGCCCTTTCTCCTCGGGAAGAGAGCCTGGCTGAGCCACTGCACTTATTTTGCCATCTGCGATCAACACATCAAGGTTCTGATCAATTCCGTTCGCCGGATCAATCACTCGCCCATTCTTCAGCAGTATAAGTCCGGGCATGCTAATCGCCTCCCATTATCAGATAAATCAAGGCCATCCGCACAGCCACCCCGTTGGTAACCTGCTCAAGAATCACCGAACGGCTGCCATCGGCAAGCTTTGGATCGAGCTCAACCCCGCGGTTTATCGGGCCGGGATGCATAATGATCGCATCGGGCTTGGCGGCGGCCACCACCCTATGGGAAACTCCAAAAAATTGCGCATATTCCCGCAGTGATGGAAACAGCGGATCCTGTTGCCGCTCTTTTTGAATCCGCAGGGCCATAATCACATCGGCCCCATCAACCGCCTCCATCACAGTCCGGCTGACCTGAGCCCCTAACTCCTCAATACCCGGGGGGATCAAAGTCGCCGGGCCACTCACCGTGACCGAGGCCCCCATCTTGGAAAAACCGATGATGTTGGAATGCGCCACCCGGCTATGGGCTATATCGCCAATAATGGCAATTTTCAGGCCTGCCAGCTTGCCTTTGGCTTCCCGGACCGTCATCAGGTCGAGGAGCCCTTGGCTCGGATGCTCGTGGGTTCCATCCCCGGCGTTGATCACGGAGGCCTTGATATGGCCGGCCAGCAGGCGCGCCGCACCTGACCTGGGATGCCGGATAATGATGCAGTCCGGATTCATGGCGGCAAGATTCCGCGCGGTATCAATGAGCGTTTCCCCTTTTACCGTACTGCTGCCCGAGTTGGAGATATTAAAGGTGTCCGCGCTCATGCGCTTTGCGGCAACCTCAAAAGAAAGACGGGTCCGGGTGCTGGGCTCAAAGAAAAAATTGATTATGGTTTTGCCGCGGAGGGTGGGGACTTTTTTTATGGATCGAGAAGAAATTTCCTTGAACGACTCTGCTGTCTGCAAAACGGACTGAATATCTTCCGCGGAAAAATCGGCAAGTCCAAGGACATGTTTGTGCTTGAATCGGTATTCGGGATCCATACGATTCTTTCCGTAAAAAATCAGCGCGACCGCTGGGGACATCCCGCGCCAAAATATGAGGGGTAACGGTGCATCATCGATTCAGAATAAAAAAAATCAAGGCCAATGGTCCAGCAGTTTTTTAAGGAATTATTTTGCCAATCCGATTCCAGCGCACCGTAAAATCTTCATTGTCCCAAGACCAGTACAGCATAAAGGCCTTGCCCCTGATGGCCTTGAGATCAACAAATCCCCAAAATCGGCTGTCGTAGCTGTTGTCTCGATTATCCCCCATGACAAAGACCTTCCCGGGCGGCACGGTGACCGGCGCCATATTGTCCCTGGGAGAAGGAAGAATCTCCGGGTCCAAATTCTTGGCGTTTGGCTCGACAAAAGGCTCTCCATTGACAAAGACCTTTTTCCGCACAATTTCAACCCGGTCTCCGGCAACCCCCACAACCCGCTTGATAAAATCCTGGGAAGGATTTTGCGGATATTTAAAAACAATGACATCATGCCGCCGGGGTTCTCCCACGGCGATCCAGGTCGCCCCGGTCAGGGGGTTTTTCACGCCATAGTCAAATTTGTTGACCAGGAGATGATCGCCAATCAGTAAGGTGGGTTTCATGGAACCGGACGGGATCTTGAAAGCCTGTACCACAAAAGTCCTGATAAAAAAGGCGAGCAGCAAGGCAATAATAATTGCCTCGGTGTATTCACGCACAACGGATTTCTCCATGACTTTTCCAGGGATTTTTTTCAACACGTTTGATCCTCGTCTCACAATCGGTTTATCCAGGAGAAGACATCAGCCGTCCAGTGGCAGGCCCGTCAGCCGGAAAGATGGCCACAAAATAAGCGAAGAGCGGAATAATTACAAGGGGAGGAATACATCTGCCCCAGAAACTCCCTGTTCCCCTGCCCAAAATAATCCTGAATTATTTCGATAACTACGAACCATATGTAGTTGCGAACATTTACGAAAGACACAACATCTTGTTATTTATAATTTTTTCCGACAACCATTTTCCTGGCTTTCACGGCCAATTAATCAATTTTTATGAAAAAAATCCACATGCTATCCACTACTTTATTCTTGACACCATGTTTTTTTTGTGTCTCTAATGCAATAAATACAGATAAAACTATAATCACTCAGGGCAGTTAGAAAGCATTCAATGCCGCAACCGATGTCGGCCTGCGGAGGTACAACAGCTAGAAAATCTTGGTCGCGGAGCGCGCATGGGCAAATCCGGTTTTAAAAAATTACAATTGCCATCCTTGCATATTCCTTTTTTCAAAAAGCAATCGCTTTCCATCGGCCTTGATATTGGCTCCCATGCGGTAAAGATTTGTGAGCTGGCGAAAACAGGCGCCGGCTATCAGCTGGTAGCCTTGGGCAGCGCTCTGCTCCCCCCAGATTCCCTTGAGGACGGCGCCTTGCAGGACCCGGAAGCCGTGGGCAAGGTCATCACCTCTCTGGTTAACAACCTTAAAATCAAGAATAAAAAGGTCGCCATCTCCATTTCAGGATACTCCGTCATTGTCAAAAAAATAAATCTGGCAGTGATGACCGACGCGGAACTTGAAAAACACATCGAATCTGAGGCCGAACAATATATTCCCTTCGATATTGAAGACGTCTACCTGGATTTTCAGGACCTGAAAACAAACACCGCGACCGACAATCGCACCGACGTCATGCTGGTCGCGGCCAAACGGGATGTCGTGGACGGATACCTCAACATGTTGCGGGCGGCAGGACTCCAGCCGGTTGTCGTTGATGTTGATGCCTTTGCCCTGGAAAATGCCTTTGAAGCAAATT
>JAJZRF010000084.1:0-3916 GCA_021847425.1 Deltaproteobacteria bacterium
GAAAAACAGCTGGTGGAGCAGAAGCTGGACTCCATAAAAAAACTCCAGGACGGCGCCAAGGTTACGGTGCGCGTCCTCGATGAGGTGGCATCCCGCACTCCGACAAACCGCATGTGGTTGAACTCCCTGCAACAGTCCGCCGGGCGCTTGCAGCTGCAAGGCATTGCCTTGGATAATGAAACCATTGCCCAGTATATGCAGCAACTGGACGGCTCCAAGTATTTCAAAAAAACGGAATTGACCAGTTCTGCACAGACCGACGTTGCCAAACAGAAACTGAAATCTTTTTCTCTCACAATAGATGTCATCACCCCGAATAGTTAACACCTTGGGCAGGAGAAGCCATGGCGCTTGACCTAAAAAAAATCCAGGCGGGACTTGAGAAGTTTCTCGACAGCAAGGTAAGCCTGCTTGACATGAAGCAAAAAATGCTGATTGCCGCTGCGGCCTGCATTCTGCCCTGCGTCGCCTTCTTTTTTCTCGTCTATTCCCCGAAAACCAGCGAAATACAAACCCTTGAAACAAAAAAAACAGGGATCGAAGAGGAGATCCGGAAAGTAGAAAAAATTGCCAATGACCTTGGCAAGCACAAGGCGGAAATGGCGGAAGTTCAACGGCAGTTTGCCGAGGCATCACAGTTGCTGCCCGATGAAAAAGAAATCCCCCTGCTCCTGACTACCATCTCCGGGCAGGCCACCTCTTCGGGGCTGGATGTTCTTTCCTTCAAGCCCCTTCCCGAAAAGCCTCAGCAATTTTACGCGGAAATCCCGGTGGATATCGCGGTGCAGGGACCATACCATAATGTGGGCGCTTTTCTTGACAAGATCAGCAAGCTCCCGCGGATTGTCTCCGTCAACAACATCAAGATGGATTCCCCAAAGCAGGTGGGGGGGGAAATGATTCTGAATTCAACCTTTCAACTTGTCACTTACCGCTTTCTCGATCCTGCGGAGATTGCGGCCAACACCAAAAAAGACGTCAAAGGAAAGAAGTGACAAGCCTGCAATACGAAATTAAGGGGTTACAGAGCGATAACCCTTGCATTCGGCGAGAACCACTCATCATGATGAACAGCGTGCACTTAAAAAAAATTTTTCTGCCGGTTGCCCTTGTTGCAAGCCTGTGTTGTTTGGGTGCCAGGGAAACTGCTGCTGCCCAGCCCGAAACTGTCGCGCCAAACAGCAGCGCTCCCGCCGATCCGGCCCAGGCCTTGGAAACGACCCTTGCAAGCGGACAAACCCCGCCTTTTGTCTATAACCGTGAAAGACCTGATCCTTTTTTCCCGTTTCTCACCCAGGAAATCATGAAAGCCGAGGCCAAGGCCAAAGCCGAACTTACAGGAACACAAAAATTTGAACCAGCCCAGTTGACCCTGGTCGCCATCGTGTCCAGCAAGCGCGGATTTCTGGCCATGGTGCAGGATTCCTCCGGCATTGGCTATGTGCTCCACAAGGGTACGCAAATTGGGGAAACGGGAAAAGTTATACAAATAACCCAAGACAAAGTAATCATCGAGCAATCCTTAAAAAATGTGCCCGGTGAACGGACATCCCGCAAAACCGAGATGATCTTAAATAAAGAGGGAGAAAAATAATGACACCCCTTACCCGCCTGAAATGTATCTCTTCCGGGCTGATGATATTTTGTTTTCTTTTGACCGGGACGGCAGTCTTTGCCCAAAAGCCGGCGCCCCAGACAAAAACGGCCTACACGATATCAGGCATTACCCTTGACCAGACTGCCGATGGCCTGCAGCTGGTTGTCCAGGGACACACAACCCCCACCTATACGATGTATGAACTTTTTGATCCCCTGCGGATCGTGCTGGACATCGCCGATGCCACAGTCGTTGACTCCGCGGTTATTCCGGCAAATCTGCCGCAGGGGCCGGTCCAGGATATTAAAAGTATTGCCTTGACTGATCAAGAACCGGCCATCGCCCGGCTTGAAATCTACCTCACCGATGACCCTGCCTACACCATCGAAAGAAAGGGGAACAATATTGTCGTCAGTTTTGCAAAGACAATCCCCCTGCCCCCCCAACTCACTCAGACGACAACCGCAACCGACACTGAACCGCTGCCTCCAGCAGCCATTACCAAACCGGCGGCTCATCCGGCATCACTGCTGCAGGACATTGAGATCGACACCACCAACCCGAAAGAAACCCTCGTCTTTGTCAAAACAAACGGCCCGATCACTTCCTTCAAAAAGGCCCAGCTCGTTAAAAGCGGCGGCCACCCGGCACGAATGTATATCGATATTCCCAATATCACTCTGCCGGGAAAGATGTTGCAGTATACGGTTGGAACGGCTTTAGCAAAAATTCGCGCGGCCCAGCACAAGTCCGAGGTTCGCATTGTTTTCGATTCCGGGCTGAACGCATTATTCCCCTATGAGGTGGAAAACCGGCCGGACGGCTTATTGGTAAAAATAGCCGAGTCGTCATCCGCCACAGCCCCAATCGTTGCCAGCCCTGCTCCGAAGGGGGAATTGAAAAATCTCCCGCCGCCTGTTGCCACGGCAAACGCGGAAATCGCAGAAACGGCGCTGGTCGCAACACCCCCTCAGGCTGAATTGATCGTCCCAAAACTTTCCAGCGCAAAACCAAAGGCAAAAACTGCTCCCCAAAAGGCCCCTGCGCCAAAAGCCCCTCCCGCCGCCAAAAAATCTCCTGGCAAAGCCCAGGCCGACAGCCTTGCCTTTGCAGGATATGAAAGTCAGAAAATCACCGTGGATTTCTTTAAAATTGATCTCCACAATGTGTTCAGGCTTTTTGGCGAAATAAGCGGCAAGAATATTGTTGTTGATGACGGGGTCACCGGCACTTTGACCCTGGCCCTCAACGATATTCCTTGGGACTTTGCCCTGGACATCATTCTCAATCTCAAGGATCTGCAGAAAGAAGAGCGGTTCAACACCATCGTCATCTCGCCAAAATCCAAACAGTTCCAATGGCCAAAAGCCGCCACGGAGGCAGTTTCCTTCAAGGGTGGCGAAAAGGTTGAAGCCCTCTCCGTAAAGCAGCGCCTGGAAACACCGAAGGGAGTTATCGAAGCGAAAACTCTCATCGAGCAGGCAACAGCGGCCGAGAAAAGCAACCATTTTGAAAAGGCGCTATCCCTCTACGAAGCAGCCTTCAACAGCTGGCCTGAAAATGCCCAGCTTGCAAGCCACATCGCCTCGCTTTGCCTTACCCGGCTCGGGATGAATGCCAAGGCCGTGCATTATGCCAAGGCAACGCTGACTCTTCAGCCAGCCAACGCAGAGGCCGCCCTCCAGGCGGCCATTGGCTCGGCCAACATGAAAAACACCGAAGCGGCAAAAACATACTTTGACCTCGCCATCAGCGGGGATGCGCCTTCAAGCGATGCGTTGATCAGCTACGCATCCTTTGCCGAAGAGTACCAGAGTTACAATGGCGCTCTGGCCCTGCTTGCGAGAAATGAAGCCCTGTACGGGGATACCCTTGACACCCTGGTGGCCAAGGCCCGCATTCTCGACAAACTCGGCCATTCCGCCCAGGCAGTTGCCGCCTACAATGCTGTTCTGCTCTCCGGGTATGCGGTGCCGGAAGATTTGCAGAAATTTATCAGAGGGAGAATTGCCGCGGCAAATTAGGAGCCGTTACGGCGCTTAATATAGCAGGTTGAGGCGTTTCCGGTTTTTACCTGAGATTTGATAGACTCACAAAAAGGGAATGATGACACAGGTCCGTAACATAATTCAAAATGTTACAAAGCGACCACTGTTGTAAGCGCGGCTTTTTTGCGATTTCAACAAATTTTCTTTCACCTCAAAAAAGTATAAAGACTGCCATCATGAAAAAGAAAACTCAAAGCATCGTTACCTTACTTGGCTGGGCCGCGATCTCCCTGCTGCTCACTACCGCCTGCGCGCCTGTCGCCAAAACCGA
>JAJZRF010000084.1:4016-5545 GCA_021847425.1 Deltaproteobacteria bacterium
GACAAACCCATCGGCCTGATCACCGTGACCGCACCGAGGCCTCTTGTTGACAAGATTGCCGTCTATCTTGATAATCTGAAAACGGAACTGTACCGGCAGGTCTCCATTGAGGCGAAAATTGTCGAGGTTGCCGTAAATGATAACGAAAGCCGGGGCATTGACTGGACCAACTTCCTGTCCGGCCATTCGGTCAATTTTCAACTTTTTGGACCTAATGGAATTATCTACAGCCCGGATAGCAGCCAAGTAGGCCGTGGGGTGAGCCAAGTTTCGCTTCCCAATCAATCCATCAATCCTTTCTCCCTTGCCCTTAATTTTCTCGATACCCAAGGGCATACCACTGTGCTGGCCAATCCGAAACTGAGCATCATGAACGGGCAACCCGGCCTTATCACGGCGGGCGACAGTGTCAAATACATCGATAAGATTGAGTCCAGGATTGATGGCACCACAGGTACCGTGACCTATACCGTTACCACCGCAACCCTGATGTCCGGCATCGGTATGTCGGTGATCGCAAGCATCATGGACAATGATGAAATCATTCTCACGCTGACCCCGGTCACCTCAAAGCTTGATGGTGATCAGGTTGCATATAAAGACGTTGGGAATGGGGCCGCCACCATCGGCGTCCCCCGGATCAAGCTGCGGGAAATGAACACCACCGTCCGCGTTAAAAGCGGACAAGTGGTGGTCATTGGCGGACTTATTGACAATGCGGAATCGACCGCTGGCACCACCAAGGTTCCTTTCCTTGGGGATATTCCCGGAATCGGCCATCTCTTTTCCTACGATGCAAAGAGTACCAAGAAAAGCGAACTTGTCATCATGCTGCAGCCAAAAATTCTCTAAGCTTTTCTCCGTTCAATGCAATAAAAAAAGCCCGGCAATCGCCGGGCTTTTTTTGTGTAATCCATTCTGTGCCAAAACTCTTACTGCGCCTGCTCCTGTGTCGCCTTCTGCCGTTTTGAATTTTCATACAGGGCATGAAAATTGATCGGCTCCATAAGGAAGGGGACAAACCCGCCGTCCACCGAAACCTGACTGATTATCTGCCGGGTGAAAGGAAAAAGCAGGGCCGCGCACTCCACCGACAATACCGGCTGCAAATGCTCCTCCGGGATATTTTTCAGCAAAAACACCCCGGCATGCTCAACCTCGATGATGAAAAGCGTTTTCTCGGTCTGGCTGTTGATCACCTTGGCGGTAATGGACAGCGTGACCTCGTAATGATCTTCCGCTTCCAACTTCCGGTGCTTCAAGCCCAGGTTCACATCAACCTTGGGTTCGCCCTTGGCAAGAAAAACATCCGGAGCTTCTGGGTTTTCAAACGATAAATCCTTGAGATACATCTTCTGCAACCGGAAAACAGGTGGTTGCGGCGCCTGAGCCTCCTCAATATTTTGTTCCGCCATGATTCGCTTTTTCCTTGTCTGAGTTTCTGTATGGCAAACGCCACGGTTCAACCTGCTTCAGTAAGACACTCCATTCTTTATAATGAAATATGCCGAAACTTCAACGGGTCTTTT
>JAJZRF010000085.1 GCA_021847425.1 Deltaproteobacteria bacterium
CGCATTTTCGCCTTGCTCTATCTCGATCTGGACAACTTTAAACCGATCAACGACAGCCTGGGCCACGATGTCGGCGACCTGGTTCTCAAGACCGTAGCGGCCAGGCTGCAAGAGGTTGTCCGCACCGGGGATACCGTGGCCAGAATGGGCGGTGACGAATTCACCATCATTTTTAACGCATTGCATTCGGCCGCGGACGCCGAGATACTCGCCCGAAAAATTACCAAGACGATCGCCGCCACTTTTACCGAAAACGGCTTCACCTGTAACTTGGGAGTCAGCATCGGGATCAGCCTGTTTCCCGAGAACGGCTCTTATACCGAGATTTTGGTCAATAAAGCAGACTACGCCATGTATCAGGCAAAAGCGGCCGGGCGCAACACCTTCCACCGCTTTACGGAAAAACAGGATCTTGCCCCGTACCTGGCGAGGATCCAATAGAGGAATCATGAACTGTAAAATTTCCAAATTATTTTTTGTCGCCGGCAGCATCAGAACAAAAGTCTGGGTCTGTGTGCTTATAGCACTGGCAGGATATTTTATCGCCACCCTCTCCAGTTTTTATTCAAACAGCCGACAGGCGATCAGACTTGCAAGTCTGCAGACCATCCACTTTCCCCTGGCACGGCTCAGCGATGAAACATTAAACACCTTTAAAACCCAGATAACCAAATATGAAGACGCTTTTTTGACCGGGGAAATAGACCAGGCAATAGAGGGCAACCAGCTCAGCACGCCGATTTTCCAGCTTTTGGAACAGATGCGGAATGTGTCCGCACAAAACCCAGCTTTGGCTCCGGAAACAGCTCTTATCGAGGATTTGCAACATCAATACAAGGAATTCTATCAGTTGGCGCCGGAGGTCTACCTCAGAACCCAGTCCGTCGAAACCTCCCTGGAACTGCAAAGAAAAGTCCAGCAGCTCGGCAGCATGCAGACCCGGCTCTTAAACGGCCTCCTTGATCTGGCCCAGCTCCTCGCCCACAATGTTGAACACCACATCCAGAAAGAAAGGCAGCATGCGCAAACGAATACGCTTTTTCTCGGGATACTCTTTGTGGTGGTTCTGGCCGTCGCAACCCTCATCAGCCGTTGTTTTGCCAATGGGCAACTCATCGAACCTCTCAACGACATCCAGAAAATGGTGACCCGTTTTGCCCAGAACCGGGAGATCCCCCAGCCGCCCGATGGCAACAAGGACGATGAGATCAACGCCCTGGCCACTTCCTTCTGGAGCATGACCGAAGAACTCAAGCTGACCATGGTTTCCAAAAGCTATGTGGACAACCTTATTAAACACATGAGCGGTTGCCTCTTTGTCCTTTCAGCCGACCAGACTTTGATCAAGATCAATAATAACACCGCAACGCTTCTGGGCTTTTCAGAAAAGGAAATGCTGGGTCACCGGATTACCGAATTCATCTGCGACGACACGATCACTCCGTTCAAGAACCAGGGCCTCGATGCTCTTGCCCGGGGCGAAGAGCTTGTCAATCTGGAAGTTTGCCTGCTGACACGGCAGAAAACAACAATACCCGTTCTCTTTTCCGGCTCGGTGATGCGCACTCCAGACCATGCAGTCGATGCAATAATTTGTGTGGCCAACGACATCACCCAGCGGAAAAAAACAGAGGAGATACTACGAAAGATCGAGATCGAAAGAGCTCTTGCCAAAACCGCCTCCCTGGCGGCCATCGGAGAATTGACCTCCAGCATCGCCCACGAGATGCGCAATCCTCTCTCTTCTATAAAAATGAACACCACGGCGATTCAACAAAAACTGGGCGATGGGGATGCAGCCTTTGCCGAACTTGCAACAATAACCTGCCAGCAATCCCTGCGTCTTGAAACCATGCTGAACGATCTGCTGAGCTACGGCAAACCGCTGCAGCTCAACCTGGCCCGGAGCTCCTTTCCGGCGCTCATGCAGGCAACCCTTATCGCCGTGGCCCAGGAACAGAAAAACAGGGGCGTGGCGGTGGAAGTCAGCAACAGCCTGGAGGATGATCTGCCGTTGATGATAGATGCGGAACTTTTTACCCGGGCCTTCTCCAATCTGGTGTTAAACGCCATCCAGTGGTCGCCCCTGGGAGGGACTGTGCAGGTGGCCGCCAGGATATCGAGTCAGGCCGACCATAAAAACCAGGTGGTTATTCTGGTCCGGGATAATGGCCCGGGGATCAACCCGGAAAAAATCGGCCGCCTTTTCCAGCCATTTTTCACGACCCGCGCGGGAGGCACCGGCCTGGGCCTGGCCAACGTCAGAAAGATCGTCGAATACCACGGCGGCACGGTCACCGGGGAGAACAGCCCGGAGGGGCGCGGGGCGGTATTCACTATTTACCTGCCCCTGCTGCTGCCAGCCCCCGCCATGGACGCATAAAAAAAGCCCTCACGTCAGCGCCGTCGCGCCTCCATGAGGGCTTTACTGCAAGCAAGGGGAAAGCTCCCCCTGCTCCCCGCAGTCAGCATGCTTTTCCGCCGTCAGGCCTCTGCCAACTTCTCCTGGGCGTCCAAGCCGAATTGGGCGATCTTGCGGCGCAGGGTATCCTTGGAAATACCCAACTCCTTGCAGGTTGCCATGCGGCGCCAACTATTGCGGTTCAAGGCCCCGAAGATGGCCCTCTTTTCAATCTGGGCGAGAGGCATCGGGCTATTCAGATCCATTCCCCCCAGCACAGGTTCCACTTGCGCGGCCAGCGGCGAGGGAAGATGCTCCGACTGAATCAGCCCTCCGGGACAGAGGATAAAGGCATATTCGATGATATTCTGCAGCTCCCGGATATTCCCCGGAAAATCATAGGCCATTAAAATCCGCAGAGCCTCTTCCGACACTCCGCCGATATCGCGATCCTTTTCGGCATTGAGCTTTTCGACAAAATGCTCCACCAGCAACGGGATATCCACCGCCCGTTCCCGCAGAAGCGGAAGTTCCAGTTTTGCCACGTTCAAGCGGTAGAAAAGATCGTCCCGGAACCTGCCCTCCTGAACCAGCTGTTCCACATCGCGGTTGGTTGCGGCCACGATCCGGACATTGGCCTTTACGGTGCGGCTGGAACCCAGGGGCTCGTAACATTTTGTCTCAAGAACACGCAGCAGCTTAACCTGCATGGCCGGAGAAATATCGCCGATTTCGTCGAGCAAAAGGGTGCCTCCCTCCGCGGCGGCAAAACGCCCCTGCCGGTCCTGCTTGGCGTCGGTATAGGCGCCGGCCTTGCACCCAAACAGCTCCGACTCCAAAAGAGTGTCTGGCAGAGCGCCGCAGTTGACAGCGATAAACGGCCCTTTGCTTCTCTCACTCATGTTGTGCAACGACCAGGCAATCAACTCCTTGCCGGTGCCAGACTCGCCGAGAATAAGCACATTGCTTTCGCTCTGGGCAATCTGGGGCAGAATATCAAAAATCTTTTTCATGGGCGCGCTTTTGCTGATCATCTCGCCCAGCCGTTCCCGCTGAAATATCTTTCTTTGCAGGGCCTTGACCACGCGCAGGTCCCGGAAGGTTTCCACCCCGCCGATCAGGTTGCCGTTGTTGTCATACATGGGAGCGGCGCAGATGCTCACCGGCACCCTGGCCCCGTCCACATTGCAGATGGTTATGCAGCGGTTGCTTTCCGGCTTGCCGCTGCTGATGCTGTGGGCGATGGCGCAGGAGTCGCCGCAGATACTGGCATGGAACACCTCGCTGCAGGGCCTGCCGATCGCCACTTCCTGCGGCAAGCCGGTGATCCGTTCCGCCGCCTTGTTAAAGGAGGTGACCCGCCAGTTGGTGTCCACGGTAAACACCCCGTCGGCAATATTGTCGAGAATCACCGCCCTCTGCATGGACGCCTTGGCACTGCGAAAAACCTGGACGCCGCCCACCACGTTGCCTTTCATATCAAGCAGGGGGGTAGCGCTGATGGTGGCGCCAATCCGGGTGCCATTGGCATGGGTGATGAAAACCGACTTGTTTTCCACCGGTTTTTTCGAATCGATACTTTCGGCGAGGACACATTCCGTGCCGCAGCAATTGGATTTGAATACCTCCTTGCAGGTCTTGCCCAGGGCATCCTCCCGCTTCCAGCCGGTCAGCTCTTCAGCCGCGCGATTAAAGGAGGTAAGCCGCCAGTTTTGATCCACGCTGAAGACACCGTCGACAATGCTGTCGAGAATAAAATCCTTGGAGGTCATCACCCCGGACCCCCCAGGGCTGGTATAGGTTTTGGCAAGAATGGGCAGGGGGATATTCCAGTCAACCCGCCTTTTGAAGTTGATGCCGCACAACACCTTGCCGCTGCCGTTCAGCGCCTTGACCCAGCTGACCTCGCCATGCACGTAATAGGCATCGAGGATATTGTCCTCCGGCCACAGTTCAATATCCATCAGCGGCAAGACAGGGGCCTCGGTTTCCAGCTGAATTCCACAGGGGTGGATATCACAGCTTGTGGCAAGAAAGGTTTGCTTGCCGCTGTCTTGCCGAATGCGGAATTTGAGATTGAAGGGCATACGGATAAGAGACCGACGATCATTGGTGTTTATTTGTGCTGTTCTCATTTTCCTCATCTCTTTTGTTCAGCTTGGAGTTGATAGACCGACAACACGGGGAAACGCAACCTTCATCCGGCAAGGGATACTGACACCTCCTAATGTGGGGAACAAGTGAACGATGGGAGCAGGCCGGGACGGCTGACGGATGCAGGCAGAATACCCGGCAAAATCATTCCTGACTCGGGTATTAGCAAAAACGATACCAGACGCTGGTTTAAAATTATCTCATTGTTATTACGTGAAAAATAAAGAAATGAGAAACAGAGGCCACCCGGACCCACCATTTTCTTAGGGGGAGCTCATCAGGAACTGATCATTACCTCTGCGACCATCTGCCACATGGGCGCGTGGTTCTTTCTTTTTTAAAAAGATGGGCTTGAAGCACGCCGGAGCAAAAGAGATACCCCTGTCCGCACCGGAAGAAAACAGCGGCAGGCGAAACAGCACAGGGAAAACCACCGAGGGACGACAGCCGGAAAAATCAGAGCCAGCCCCGCTGCCGGCAGGCATCTTCCACCAAAACGGTCAGCCCTTTGATAAAGAGAGGGTGGGTATTGAGGGAGGCGGTGCGCACAAGGCGCATGCCGAGATCTTCAGCCTGCTTCTTGTAGAGCAGGTCAATTTCATAGAGGGTTTCCACATGGTCGGACACAAAACTGATCGGCAGCATAAGGATATTTTTGCACCCTTGCCCGGCAAGGGTTTCAAGCATCTCGGGCGTGGAGGGCGAAAGCCATTCAACCGGCCCGCTGCGGCTCTGGAAACAGAGGCGCCCGGAAATTCCGGTCACTTTTTCCACCGCCGCGATGGTCTGCCGGATCTGGGCAAGGTAGGGATCCCCCTGCTCAATGAATTTTACCGGCAGACTGTGGGCGCTGTAAACCAACTGCACCGATGGTGCGCCGAAACTCCGCATCCCCTCACGGATGGTCCGCGCCAAACATTCGATATA
>JAJZRF010000086.1 GCA_021847425.1 Deltaproteobacteria bacterium
CCGGCGGATTCGCCGCCTGCCCGGCAGGGATGGGGGCTTGAATACAACCTCGCGGAAACGGCGAGCGAGGAAGAATCCCTGAATTTTTCCGCCACCGGCCAGGTTGCCACCACGGACGGAAAGACCATCGATTTGCAGCTCCAGCTGGCCATGCACCGGGAGTTCACGGCCACGAACAATGTGCAGATCAGGGGTGGAGACGCCCGGCTGGTTGATCCGCTGGTGATCAACCTCAACAACAAAGGGGTGGAGCTGAGCGGGGGGCGGTTCGCCTTTGACCTTAATGCGGACGGGAAGGCAGAGCAGATTTCCGGCCTTGCCCCAGGGAGCGGTTTTTTAGCATTGGACCGCAACCAAGACGGCAAGATCAACAACGGTCTGGAGCTCTTCGGCCCGGCCAGCGGCCAGGGGTTTGCTGAACTGGCCCAACTGGACAGCGACGGCAACGGCTGGCTTGACGAAAACGATCCGCTGTATGCCAAGTTGCAGGTATGGATGCGAGACGAGGCTGGGAACGATTCGTTGACCAGCCTTGCCCAAAAAAATGTCGGCGCCATCCTTCTCAGCCCGGCCAAAACCCCCTTTGCCCTGAAAGACAGCGGAAACGGTTTGCAGGGGCAGCTTCGGGAAAGCGCGATCTTTTTAGGGGAAGCCGGCGGAGCAGGGACGGTGCAGGAAGTTGATCTTGCCGTTTGATGCTTTGGTTAGGCCCCGGGCAGGCTGAAGGTGAAGCACGAGCCTTTGTCCGGGGCTGACTGCACCGATATTACTCCGCGATGGGCCTGGGCCACGGTCTGACTGAGGCTCAAGCCCAGGCCGACTCCGGAAATTTCGGCCTGGGGAGAGCCTGGCGCGGCCTGGGCGCCCTTGGTGGTGAAAAACGGGTCGAAGATCTTGGGGAGATATTTGCTGGGAATGCCGCAGCCGTTATCCGTAACCCGGACAAAAACATTGTCGTCCTGACTCCCTGTTTCGATGCGAACGGTGCGCGATTCTTTGCCCAGGGTGGCATGGCAGGCGTTGCGGATCAGGTTCATGATCAGTTGTTTGGCCAAGCCGAAGTTGAGCACCGTGTAGCATTTCTCCCGGAATTCGGTTTCGAGCTGGATTCCCGCCGCGTCAATCTCCTTGCGGCAGAAGGACAGGGCCTCGATGGCCGTATCCGTCAGGCTGCCGTGGCTGAAACCCCATTGGGCACTCTGGTCGCTGAAGGTGGTCAGTTCCCTGACGATTTCCGTGCCGCGCCTGGTGAACACCCGTACCTGTTCCAGCTGCGCACGGACCTCATCCGGCAGATCCTTGTGAAGCAGGGCCATCTGCACATAGCCCAGGATGCCCGCATCGATATTGTTGAACTGGTGGGCAATCCCGGCGACGAGATGGCCGAGGGCCGTGAGGCGTTCCGCCCGTTGGAGCTGTTCCTCGGCCTGACGGCGGAAGGCCATGGCCTCATGGTACTGGAAACCGTTGCGTACCGCCATCACCAGTTCCCGGCTATCCTGCCAGGGCTTGGTGATGTAACGCCAGACAGCCTCTTCGCTCACCGCGCTCATGATGCTGTCGATGTCCAGGTACGCGGTGAAGATCATGCCGACAAAAAAATGGTTTTTCTGGCGGGCCTGGTGCAGAAACTCCAGGCCGTTCATGCCGGGCATGCGCAAGTCGCTGACAATGATTTGGGGGGTGTCCTCTCTCACCAGCCGCAGGGCTTCTTCGCCGCTGCCGGCCAGGAGTACATCGTATTCCTCCTTGGCAAAGGCTGCTTCGATGGTTTTAAGAATCACCGGGTTGTCATCAACGAAGAGTACGGTCTGGCGCATGGAGACATCCTGCCTGGGAGCCTTGGTCTGTAGGGCGATTTTTGTGAGCCGCGGACATCGGGGACGCTGATTTTTCTTGTTATTACAATATAATGAAATGGAAAAGCATGTCAAGCATGCGTGGGGTGCGCTTTGCTGTGTGTGCTGGGAAAGCTTCCCCGGAAAGCGTGGAGCAGCAACGGATTCATGCCAGCGTGCGTTGCGAAGCCTGCGGGGAAAAGTGATGGAGCCCATGGCGCACCGGCTTGGCGCCCGGTTTCCCTGCATCTCCCGTCAGGAGGCGCAGGGAGCGGCTATCCCTTGACAATCAGTGGAGTTCCTCGCCGGTGGTGGTCATGACCAGTTGGCCGTGCTTGACCCCTTTCACCCCGATGAGTTCGTCGGCGATTCGTTTTACTTCCCCGGCCCGCCCCCGCACCACCAGAACCTCGAGGCAGTTATGCGCATCGAGATGCACATGGAGTGCCGAGATAACCCGGTCATGGTGGGCGTGCTGGTGCTCGGTCAGCTTGTCGGAAAGGTCCCGGACATGGTGGTTGTACACCAGGGTGACGGTGCCGACCATTTCCGCGTCCCCCGCATCCCATTTCTCCTCCACCAGGGCTGAACGGATCAAATCGCGAATCGCCTCGGAACGGTTCATGTAACCCTTGGCCTCGATGAGCTGGTCATAGCTCTCCAGCAGCTTTTCATCGAGCGAGATTCCAAATCGGATGGTTTTTCCCATATATCTTCTCCTTGTAAAAAACGTAAAAGGTCAGTGCGGTCCGGAAGGGGATCGGAGCCTCCCTCTCGGCGGATGCAGCTCCAGGCAAAGGCGCCGGACAACCCTGGTAAAAAGTAACCGCTGGAAATGTGTATAAACAAAATCCGTTGACACCTAAAACGGGATATTGTATTGAATATGTGTTACCAAATAAAATATTGTGCTACATATCGTTGGGCGCGCAACCCGAACAAGGAGAAAACATCATGCATATGGCAGACGCGTTGTTGTCGCCTGCGGTCGGCGGGACCATGTGGGCCGTTTCCGCCGGTACTATCATATACTGTTCCAGAAAGCTGCGCAAAGAAATGGATGGCGGCAAGGCGCCGCTCATGGGTGTCCTTGGCGCGTTTATCTTTGCCGCCCAGATGATCAACTTCTCCATCCCGGCCACCGGCTCCAGCGGTCATCTCGGCGGCGCTCTTCTCCTGGCGATCCTGCTCGGGCCGCCGGCCGCTTTCATCACCATTGCCTCGGTGCTTGTGGTGCAGGCGCTGTTTTTTGCCGATGGGGGGCTGTTGGCCCTGGGCTGCAATATCTTCAACCTCGGGTTCTTCCCGGCCTTTCTCGCCTATCCCTTCATATACAAGCCGTTGGCCGGCAGGGCGCCGGGTAAGGGTAAAATAATCGCGGCTTCCCTGGTTGCCGCCGTCGCCGGCCTCCAGCTGGGCGCCTTTTCCGTGGTCCTTGAGACCGTGGCCTCGGGCATTTCCTCCCTGCCCTTTGCCACCTTTGTCAGCCTGATGCAGCCGATCCATCTGGCCATCGGGCTGGTTGAGGGGCTGGTGACTGCCGCGGTGGTTTCCTTTGTGTATCAGGCCCGGCCGGAAATCATCGCAAGCGTCCAGGAGGCTCGTCCCCTTGCCAGAACCCCGTTGCGCCATGTCCTTGCCGCCTTTCTCGCCCTGGCCCTGCTGACCGGCGGCTTTGTCTCCTGGTTTGCCTCGAAAAACCCGGATGGGTTGGAATGGGCCATTGCCAAGGTCACCGGCAGCGAAGAATTGGCCGCTGCGCAGGATGGGGTGCACGCCCGGCTCGCCGCGCTCCAGAACTCAATCGCCTTCCTGCCGGATTATACGTTCAAACAGTCAGGGCAACAACCGGAAAACAGGGGGAGGCAGGAAAGTTCCCTGGGCACCAGCGTGGCCGGGATTGCCGGCGGGTTGCTCACCTTGACCATCGCCTTCCTGTTCGGTGTTTTTTTAAGAAAACGGGGCAGGGCTGCCTGAGGTTGCCGGGAATCTTTTGGTCGCGCAAATACGGGGAGGAGGCGGAATGCCTCTTCCCCTCTCTTTTTTGGGGGGGAAACCGGGCAGATGACATCCATTGCCGGAGCAGTAACGGAATTCAGACAGCTGGACCTGATGGCCACCGGGGATACGACCGTACACCGGCTGGATGCCAAGGCCAAGGTGCTGGTGACCCTGGCCTTTATCCTGGCGGTGGTTTCCCTGGGAAAGTACGAACTGGCCGCGCTGTTTCCTTTTTTCCTCTACCCGGCGGTGGTCATGGCGTTGGGCAATCTGCCCGCTCGCTATATCGCCAGGAAGGTCGTGGTCGTGCTGCCCTTTGCCCTGCTGGTGGGGATGTTCAATCCTCTCTTCGATCAGACGGTGCTGGTCCGTCTCGGCCCCATCGGCATCAGCGGCGGTTGGCTCTCCTTTGCCTCCATTCTGGTCCGGGCCGCGCTCACTGTGGGCGCCGCCCTCATCCTTGTCGGCATAACCGGGTTTCCCGCGATCTGCCAGGCCCTGGACCAGTTGGGGATGCCCCGGATTTTCACCGTGCAGCTTCTTTTTTTGTACCGCTATCTTTTTGTGCTCATCGAAGAAGGCAGCCGAACGGCGCGGGCTCGTGAGCTCCGCGCTTTTGGCGGGGCGGCGGGGGGAGGGCTGGGGTTGCGTTCCTACGGATCGCTGCTAAGCCATCTCCTGCTGAGAACCTGGCTGCGGGCGGAACGGATTCATCTCGCCATGCTGGCCCGGGGGTTCAGCGGGGAATTCCATCCGCGCCGGACCACCCGGTTCGGGGTCAGGGAATTTCTTTTTCTTGCGGGCTGGTCGAGCCTGTTTCTTTTTTTTCGTCTGGTCAATGTTTCCCAGCTTCTGGGAACGATCATCACCGGGGTGTCTGGATGAGCCATCATATTGTCGAAGTCAAGAATCTGCGCCATGTCTATCCCGATGGGACCGAGGCCTTGCGGGGCGTCTCTTTCCGCATCACCCATGGCGAATCGGTGGCGGTCATCGGCGCCAACGGGGCGGGGAAATCCACCCTGCTTCTCCATTTGAACGGCTATCTGACCCCCAGCGAAGGTGCGATCCGCATCGGCGATTTTCCCTTGACCACTGCCACCCTGCCTGAGATCCGGCGCACGGTGGGCATGGTTTTTCAGGACCCGGACGACCAGCTGTTCATGCCCACGGTTTTTGACGATGTGGCCTTCGGTCCGTTGAATCTGGGCTTGGATGCGGCTGAGGTGGAAGAGCGGGTGCAGGGGGCCTTGGCCAGGGTGGGGGCTCAGCACCTGCGCGACAAGCCGCCCTACCGGCTTTCCGGCGGGGAGAAAAAACGGGTGGCCATCGCCACGGTGCTGGCCATGTCGCCGGATATTCTGGTCATGGATGAGCCGACCAGCGGACTTGATCCTTTTGCCCGGCGGCAGCTCATGGCGCTTTTAAAAGATTTCCATCACACCAGGATTTTCACCAGTCACGATCT
>JAJZRF010000087.1 GCA_021847425.1 Deltaproteobacteria bacterium
GACATATCTTAGAAAATCCTGCTCGTGCAATCCGGGCAGCGCGAGGTCAAACAGGACAATATCCGGCACAATCCCGGCAAAAAGCTGTTTGCATTCCTCGATGGTTGTGCAATAGCAGACAAGATGGGGCCAGTGTTCCAGTAACTTCTGGAAAACGGCCCTGCGTGACGGATCAGAATCAACAATAAAAACCGAACATTTTTTCATGCAAACCATAGGTTGCAATTCCCCTTCCGACCTTTCTGCACGAAGGCATGGTGGCGCATTCAGAAAACAAACGCTGTTTTCGCCATCTCAAAAAACTGAAGGAGTTCGGTGGGGTTGTCCGGGTGCTGCTGCCCTTGTTTGTGTGGAGTTTATTGAAGGAGATATTTATCTATATAATACAGAGTAACCCTTACGCAACGATAATTGCATGATAGAATCAAATAATTACGGTATATTTCAGACAGTTGCCGCAGGTAAATCCGCCCCACCCCACACCCAAGCACACAAAGGAGCCCCTGATGCTGCAATTATGTCTTGGCGCAGGACTTGTTATTATAATTTCCGCACTGTGCAGCCTCTGCGAAGCGGCTTTGTACTCGTTATCGGTAAGCCACATTGAAATCACCGGCCAGAGCCACAAACGGATCGCTCGAATCCTCATGGGCCTGAAAAAAGATATCCACCGCCCCATCACCGCCATCCTTACCATGAGCACCATTGCCAGCACAGCAGGCGCCACCATTGTGGGCGTCGCAGCCGGGGGGGTCTTCGGCGCCCACAACGTGGGCTGGTTTTCCCTGGCCTTCACCCTGGCCGTTCTCCTCTTTGCAGAGATCCTCCCCAAAACCATCGGCGTCTCCTACTGCAGGGAACTGGCCCTCTGGATTGCCTACCCCCTCCGGTGGATGGTGAAATTGCTGACCCCGTTCATTCTGGTCATCCAGGCCATAACCCGGCTTCTTCCGGCCAAGGACGACGGATTGCTGGTCTCGGCCCAGGAAATCCAAGCCCTGGCCAGACAAAGCCATAAATCAGGCGAGATCAGCCTGCAAGAGCGCCGGGTCATCACCAACATTCTCGACCTGAAGGATAAAACCGTCCGCCAGATCATGACCCCGATCACCGTCACTTTCATGCTCGATACCAACCTGACCGTTACCAAGGCAATACAGGCCACGGAGATGCTCAATATGCACAGCAGGATTCCGGTCTACGAAAAAAACAGGGACGAGGTGGTCGGCATTATCCTGCGCAAGGATTTGTTCAGCTGGGCAACCCAGGGCGCCGGAGAAAAAACCTTGCGGGAGTTCATGCAGCCTGCGCATTTTGTCCCGGAAACAGGAAGACTGACCGCTGTCATGCTCGAATTTTTTGAGCACCACAAACATCTCTTTATGGTGGTTGATGAATACGGCTCGGTCACAGGTGTTATCAGCCTTGAAGATATCATTGAAGAAATAGTGGGCAGGGAGATCATCGATGAATCGGATCGGGCAACAGACATGCGGGAGCTGGCCAAACGAAAACGCATCTCCTTCATGACCCAATTCCAGCTAAAAAATAACAGTCAGATAGAAAAAGAGAAGAGCGATAATCAGTAGATTGATCCCGAGAAAATTCCGAAAACGGATGTGCCCCTCGAAATCATTAAGACAGAATTGCCAGAGGATGTAACACCCGGCAATGGAGCCGTTGAGCATGAAAAAAGCAGAAAGGATCTGAACCGGAAAATCCGGAATAGTGAAAAAGAATTTCTCCAGGAACCCTGCGCCGATCTGACGCCCGATGGTGGGGATAAAATCACCGAGCCCCGCGGCGAAATAGCCCAGCCGGTACACAAGCTCCCCGGTGAAGGCCATGGGGATCAGGATGGGGACCATGGGTGAAAACTTGCCGAACAGGGGGTCTTCACTGATCCCGAACAGACGGGCGCCAAAACGGATAATCGTCAGACTTAAGCCAAAACCGAGCAACAGCAGCAGACTGAAGAGAAGCGCATCCGGCCAGCCGGAAAAAGCGGCAAGCTGGCTGTAGATTTCTTTCTTTCTCAGGAAACGGGCGAGCTGGGAGCCGATGAGGAACGGCACGATATACGAACAGGTGATATACCTCCCCTTGTTGCGGATCAGCTCCGAATAGGGATTCCGCAAAAGCAGCTGCGGTGAGTCCCGGTCACAGAAAGGGAGACAGTGGCCGCAAACCAGGCAATGCAGGTTATTCTGAACATTATAGGCGCCAAGATAGACCGGGCAGCCCCGTTTGCCATCAAGCCCTTTTTTGCAGGCAAAGGTCTCGCAGCTGCGGCATTTTTCGTGATCCGGCCTGAACTCGGTGATGGAGAGGGTTGCCGCCGCGCCACTGATGCGGCCCAAGGGGCAAAGGTGCCTGCACCAGGCCTGCCCGGGAAAAAGAACCGCGAGCAGGGCCGCGCCAAACACGATGGACAGGACGAAAGAGGAGGTTCCCACAGGGGAATGGTCGAGTCCGGCAACAACCTCGGTCCAGATGATGAGGGCCAGCAGAATAACCGAGGCATATACGCCATATTTCTGCAGGATTTTTGGCACGGGCAGGGAAAGGGTTATCCCCCGGCGTTGCAGAAAGACGCCAAGCCCAGGGAATGGACAGATTCCGCACCACATCCGCCCCACAAAAAACCAGCTCAGCACAATACTTGGCCAGATGAGGCCCCACGACAGGAAGACCGCGACATTACTGCGTGCGTCCCTGGGGCCGAAAAGCCCGGAAATAACCACCAGGACAAAGAGAAGATCACCGGCTGTCCGCAGATACGCATAATGATGCCGGGCGGACAGAAACCTTCTGATTCCGGGAAACACCCGAAACAGATCCAGCCGCTGCTCGTTTATGGAGATAAGACTTTTAAGGGCGCGGGTCCACCAGGTCACAAGGCTATCCTACCTCTTCCAGTACCACCCGCAGTTGTATCCGCCGACCCTCCCGCTCCAGGGTCAGAGTGACCGTATCCCCGACTTTATAGCGATCCATGGCATTGCTCAAGTCGTCGTACGTGGAGACCTTGTTCCCATCGATAGCCAGGATGACATCCCCAAAGACTATCTCCCCGCCAATCCGGCGTGTTCCCCGAAGTCCGGCACCCTCGGCGGAGCTGCCCGGCTGCACGTTCATGATCAAAACCCCTGCCACCCCCACCCGCCTGGCAATCTGGTCATCCGCCACGGAGATACCAAGCCCGGGATGGGTCAACCGCCCATACCGGATAATTTCCGGAATCACCTTGGCCACCACGTCCACCGGGACCGCAAAACCGATCCCTGCGCTGCCGCCGGACGGGCTGTAGATGGCGGTATTCACCCCGATAAGACGTCCGGCGCTGTCAAGGAGAGGCCCCCCCGAGTTGCCGGGGTTGATAGCGGCGTCCGTCTGGATAACCCCCTGAATGGTTCTGCTGGTGGCCGACTGGATCTCCCGGCCCAAAGCGCTGACTATGCCGGAGGTGAGGCTCTGATCAAGACCGAAAGGGTTGCCGATTGCAAAAACCTTCTGGCCCACCTGCAGGGTATGGGATTCCCCCAGGGGAAGCGGCGTGAGCTTCTCGGGAGGAGCAGAGATCTGCAGCACCGCCAGATCCTTGTCCGGGGCAACGCCCACCAGGGTGGCCTGCCAGGTAGAACGATCCGCCAAAGTGACCTCAAGCCGGCTGGCGGATTCAATGACATGATAGTTGGTAACGATCCGGCCCTGCTTGTCCCAGATGAAACCGGAACCGGTCCCCTTGGGAATTTCCTGAATATTGAGACTGAAGATGTTCCGCCGGACCTCGATGTTGGTGATATAGACAACCGCCGGCGAAGCGGCACGAAACAAGGCAATGGTGCTTTGCTCATCGGCCGCGAGATCTCCCCGCGCCGTCACCGGGATGGGCTTGACGTCAGGCGCGGAGCCCGGTCGCTGGTAAATGAAAAAAAACAACCAGCCAAAAAGGATGAAGAGTAGCAGGACAGCGACGGAGACACGTTTTTGTTTGGGGGTGCTTGCAGGAGGAATATTCATCCCTTGACCTAAAGACGACGCAACTTTTTAGCAAAGGGCGTAACCGGGTGCAAACGGCGGATGGCGGCTGCAAACACCATCGCTGTGTTGCCGAGGCGTTGTGTCGTGATCGCAATATTCATGCGCTCAACCCGCCTGTACGCCAAAATCAAGAGTGATACTTTTTAAAAGTATAGCTTCTTTCAGCAGAAACCGCCAAGCATAATGGAATACAGACGAAGGATTAACACGCTATGGATGCTCCCGGAAAAAAGGAACGCTACCTGGAATTTTCCAGGCAGAGCATACAACCACCCCCCTCTTTTCAAAGCCAGCCGCGCAAGGCCTCAACAATTTTCTGCGCCTGGTCAGGACTTGAAATATTGAATTTTGACTGCTGACTGTATTCCCCGTTTACCTTGCGATAGCGGCGGATGGAATACTTATCCGGGCTGTATTCATTTTTTTTGGGATCCCACTGCTGGTAACGAAAAAGAATAGTCGCCCAGGCGCCCTTGGACAGGACGACCTTTTCAATTTCCTTGACGACCAAGACCCCGTCTTCTTCATAATTGATTGTTACCTCATCAACGGTTGCCGCCATATCCCCTCCTGCTTTTAGTTATGACTCATTATAGACACTGCCGTTCTCGCCCCCAAAAGACGAGCATCCCTGCTACAAGCAACGGCTTACCGGTCACCCAAACGGGTCTACAACAAACAGCATCCAGCCTCAACTCCCCGCGGACGCTGCACCAAAAAAAAGGACTCGGCAACTACGCCAAGTCCTTAAGATTTACATGGTAGCGGGGGCAGGATTTGAACCTACGACCTTCGGGTTATGAGCCCGACGAGCTACCGAACTGCTCCACCCCGCGTCAGTTTTGGAATCATACTATTTATTGGGAGAATGTCAAGGAAAATAAAGGGATTAAGGCGTATCCGCCGACTCTTCCCGCAAAGCGCCAAGCAACCTGTCCGGAAATTTTGTCAATCTCCCCTCAAGATCGACAACCGCATGGGTGGTGTATCCCTGGGTCAGCATTTTGCCGTCATTTTCCCGGATAATCCGGTAATTAAAACGACAGGTCCGGGGGGTCACTTCAAGAAGGCAGGTCTCAATCAGCAACAGATCGTCATACCGGGCTGAGGCCTTATAGCGCACATGACATTCCACCACCGGCAAAATAAAGCCCTGTTGTTCGATCTCCTTGTAAGAGAGCGCCCGCTCCCGCATGAACTCAGTCCGTGCCGCCTCAAAGTAGCGCAGGTAGTTGGCATAGTA
>JAJZRF010000036.1 GCA_021847425.1 Deltaproteobacteria bacterium
GCGTACCTGGCCGATAATAATATCGATTCTGCCGTACGTGTTGCGTTGATGCAGGGTGGCTGAGCAGGCCCCTCTTTGGGATTGGCTCTGGATGAGCCAAAGGGAAATGATGCGACGTTTGAACATGACGGAATTAAATTCCTCCTGGACAATAACCTCAGCAACCAGTGTGGAGTCATCAAGGTAGACTTCATCGAGGCAGGACCCCGTTCCGGTTTCGGCATCTCCTCGGCCAAGCCTCTCGGTGGCGGTGGCGGGAGCTGCGGCAGCTCCTGCGGCAGCGGGGGTGGGAGCTCTTGCGGCTGCTGATTGAATCGTTTTGAAATTGTTGTAAAAAACCCCGGCCTTGGCCGGGGTTTTTTATTGGGGGCTACCGCTGTTATTCTTAATGAAGACAGGCAGGTAAGCGATGAGATCGTTCATCTCCTCGCCGTTTTCAGCAATCGCCTGTCCGCGCAAGGCCACCTCGATGCAAAAATTGATCACCCCGGCAAGGGAGGCAACGGGATTGCCCATGACAAGATAGCTCTTTCTGTTCAGGGTTTCCGGGCTGAGATCCCGGCCGTGTTCATGGCAGGTAAGGCAGGTCTTGCCAGAGGTGCCGCCCCCGAGGGAAGGGCTTCCAAAAAGCAGTTTCCCGTGTTGGGCATCTGCCCCAAGACAGCTGCTGGTGGTGGCAAGAAAGAGAGTGAATACAGCCAGGAGAGTGGTGATCGTTTTCATGTTGTGTAGTTTCCTCCCTGAATAGCTTAAGAGCTTGTCCGTAAATAAGGTTTTCAGGGATCGCGCCGGATTTTGAGACGGATTTGGTCGGGACGATTGAGCAAAACCACAGGCGTAGCAGCGCTACGGCGAGGATTTTGCGATTGAGGCGCGGCCAAAGACGGCCAAAAGCTGGATGCGAGCACCAAAGATTTATTTACGGACAAGCTCTAAGTTCTCCGCACATCTTTTCGCAGAAAAGAACTATGCTTTTTTTCGTTTTCAAACATACTGTACTATAGAAAAGGAGCAAGGGGATAAAGAAAGAACCAAGGAGCGGATCATGGCAAGGCATGAAGGCGCACAGGACGCAGGGTTGACAGAGGAACAGGGGAAAGCGCTGCTCTGGCTGGCGCGGGAGACCATCGCCCGGCAGCTTGGCATGGAGGCGCACGAGCCGGGGACTGAGATCGCGGCCCGCTTGCGGGATGCAGAGCTCCAAGAGAAGCGGGGAACCTTTGTCACCCTGAAGGAGCATGGCGATTTGCGCGGCTGCATCGGCAGCCTTGCCGCCATGGACCCCATTGTCGAAGGGGTGAAGCGCAACGCCCGCCATGCCGCTTTTGAGGATTCCCGCTTCAATCCGGTGGGGAAAAATGAACTCTCTGCAATCGAGGTGGAGGTCAGTATCCTCACCGAGCCTGCCCGCTTGGCCTATGCAAACGCGGAGGAGCTGCTTCGTGCCTTGCAAGTGGGGCTTGATGGGGTCATCATCCGAAAAGGGATGCAGGGCGCCACCTTTCTCCCCCAGGTTTGGGAGCAGTTGCCCGATCCCAAGGATTTTCTAAGCCACCTTTGCCGCAAGGCCGGGTTGCCCGCCGATGCCTGGCAATCCGGAACCCTTGAGGTGTCCACCTACCGGGTGCAGTATTTTGAAGAGCACGGCTGAACACCTCGGCAAAGGCAGCTGTGCATGATGGCGCTGGTTGGCTGTTGATTTTTGCAGGGTGATATGGTACACCGCCGTTTGATTTGAACACCATGCCTGGGTGGCGGAACTGGTAGACGCACGGGACTTAAAATCCCGAGGCCTTCGGGCCGTACGAGTTCGATTCTCGTCCTAGGTACCACATTGATGATAAGGGCTTTTCTGGCCTTGGCCATGGGGAGGAGAGCGATGAGCGAACAGCAGGCAACCATTGACATAATCGCCGAGATTTTCTGCCAGGCTGTCAAGAAGACCCTGGATAAGAGCACCCGAAAGTCCATCAAGTATTCAAAGACCATCCAGGTGATTCCCAAGGTGAGCCTGCGGCCGGAAATCGGCTGTTTTGTTCAGTTCACCGGGGATTATAACGGCTTGGTTGTGGTGAATTTTTCCGCGGGCGCCGCCATGGAGCTCTACCGGAGCTACATGCTTGCCATGGGGATGTCGGAGAGCGATCTGGCCCAGGATTCGACCTCCGCCGAGGTGGTTGACACCATGGGGGAGATGACCAACCAGTTCATGGGCAAGGCCATGCAGATGGTGGAAGGCAGGTTTGACCTCACCTCCTATATCGGCCAGCCCAAGGCCTTGTCCCTGAACACCGCCATCACCCTCACCCCGGACCTGGATTTTCAGGACAACCGGCGGCTGGTGTTCAGTTTGGATACCCACCGGTTTTATATGGAAATGGCCCTGGAGCGGACGGAGTTTGTCGCCCTGTGATTTTTGTTCCGGTTGATCTCTAGATAAAGGCTGCCTTATTCCGTTTTTGCTTTTGATTTGCAAATAAAACGAAAACCGGAGGACAACGATGAAGATCACGATCATGGCATGCAGCGCGACCCCGGAGATTTTGTGGAACGCCTTTCGGCTGGGCAATATGATGCTTGAGAAGATGGATGATGTCTCCATCTTTCTGAACGGACCAGCGGTTGACTATGCCTCGCTGGCTACGGAGCAATATCCCCTCACCGAGCTGGCCAAGATCTTCACCCTTTCGGAAGGGGCGTTGCTGGCCTGAGGTAAGCTTCTTGACCTCCACGGCGTGGAGGGAGGATACCATCAGCGGGCAAAGCAGAGCGACCTCTACCAGCTCATTGTCGAGAGCGACAGGTTCATTTCCTTCTAATCAGTTGGTTGCGCGCAACTCCGCCAGATGGGTCCGGGCAAACTCGATGGCCGGGTCCAGAGCAAGGGCCAGCTCGAAGTAGCGGATCGCCTCTTCGTTGTTGCCAAGCCTGCGATAATTGACTCCCAGATTGGCGTAGTCGATGGCCGAGGCCGGGTTCAGCTCCACGGCCCGGTGGAAATGGGTGATGGCCGTCTCGTACTCATTCCGCTTGAAATGGCAGAAACCCAGCAGGTTGTGGATGTCCGGCCGTTCCTCGTCGTAGTCTATCCCCTTGTGCAGGGCGCCAATGGCCCGGGCGTATTCCCCCAGATCCTTCAGGCAGTCGCCCAGATGGGAATAGATGTAGGGGAGATCCTCCTCTTCCGGCTGCAGGGTCAGAGCCCGTTCCAGATGGGCCACCGCCGTGGCAAGGTCGCCCTGTCCCTGCATGTTCTTGCCGAGGTAATACTCCAGATAATAGGCTTCCGGCAGGTATTGCTGCATCTTGAGGAGCTGGACGAGCTGCTCGTCCGCATCGCAGATCCGCTCGGTCACCAGCTTTGCCGCAAACAGCCCCACGTTGTTGATCCTGGAGCGCTCCCGGAAATGGCAGCCGGGGATGATGGTGTAGATGGCCGGCACCTGCAGCTTTTCGTGCATGGTGTTGACCACCAGCACCTCAAGGCCGAGGCGGGACAGGGCGGCCAGGCAGCGTTCGATTTCCACCCGCATGTTGTTGTCGGCAAGTTGCACCATCTCGTGGATGGAGATGGCCGCTTCCACCTCGGTGAGGTAGCGCACCTCCTCCATGGACAGGGGCTTGGGCAGCCCGCTGGCCACGTAGTTTGCCTGGGAATTGAAGTCCCCGGCCAGTTGGGCCACCTCGGTGATCGCCCGGATCAGGGCCTTTTCCGGGTCCGGGGTGGTGCCTGCGGTATAGACGATCTCGCTGGTGGCCGGGAAGGTGGCGCGGTCGATGGCCAGGGCCGCCACGGTGGGGATGCCGGTATCCAGGGTGAAGTCGTTGAGGTAGAGTTCGATGTTGTTTTTGCTGAACTTGTCGAGCAGCTCGCGGGCCACCGGATCGGTGACGGAGTCCGGGTCGATGGCCGGGGTAGGGAGCTGGTGGTGGTTGACCAGCGAGCAGACATGCCGCTCCACCAGTTCGCTGATCCCCTGGAGGATCGCCTCCTCAAAGGTGTTGCCAGCAGACGGCCCGTTGAACTCGTTGATCGCGTAAAACCAGCTGAAAGGGACCAGCAGCATCTCGCCGCTGTTGAGATTGGTGGCCCAGGTCCACTGGATTGGGATGTCCTCGATGAGTCGCTCCAGGGTGGCGATGTCGGTGTTCTCGTCATGGACCGAGAGCAGGAGGCGCACCAGGGGCAAAAGCGGCTGGCCGGATTGTTTGAGATTGGCGTAGGTGTCGGTGATGAAGTTTACCTCGTTCTGCTTGAAGGAAAAGAAGCTGAACCGCTCGGCCAGTTCCATGCAGGCGCTGGCCTGGGATTGCTCCGGCGAGCTCCCCTTGCCCATCTGCTTCTTGTTGCCGATCACCGCCTGGGCATCCTTGCCGCAGACGCTGAAATAGACCGGGATGTCGAGCCGGCCATTGTCGATGCGGCGCACCTCCTGGAGGATGTCCAGCTTCACCTCGGCAAGGCGGGCCTTGAAGCGGTTTACCGTCTCCATGGGGCTGCAGACCTTGTCCTGGTCCAGGGTATAGTGTTTGAAGCAGTCGGCGGGGTGGATGGGGGCGTTGTTCATGGGGTACCTGTTAGAAAAAAAGGATGCACAGCCAGCAGATGGTGACGTTGACCAGGGCGAGGAACACGGCGGCCGAACCCATGTCTTTTGCCCGTCCGGACAGGGTGTGGTGCTCGCCGCCAAAGCGGTCCACCACCGCCTCGACGGCGCTGTTTATGATCTCGACGATCAGCACCAGCAGGAGCGAGCCGAGGAGCAGGGCTTTTTCCACCCCGGTCCGGCCAAACCAGAGTCCGAGGGGCGTCAGGATAAGGCAGAGCACAAGCTCCTGCTGAAAGGCCTTTTCGTGTTTCAGGGCGGCGGCAAGTCCTGCCATGGACCAGCCGAAGGCCTTACGAAGGCGGGTAAACCCCGTGCCGCTTTTTTTTCCCATGGTGCGCTCCTCTGTATTGCAGGCAATGCCAATAGCTGGCACCCTTCGATGAGCTCTGTTGGGCTCTTGCCGGAAGCCGCAAAAACTGTCATAATATAACAAGGATATTGAAAAAGTCCATCCCGGCTTTTTTTGTTTCTGTTTCTGGTCATTCCGGGATGTCAGCACGAGGCCATTTTGCCAGAGACTGGGGGGAGAGCTGAAAACCACAAGGAGCAACGCCATGGCTGATTTTGAAATATTCAAGGAAGTGAAGGATTTTTACCGGATCATCCCCCTGCAGATGCTGCGGCGCACCCCGGGGGTGTTTTTCGACAACGTGCCCATGGCTTGCCTGCCTCGCATCGACGCCATCGACCGGGTGCTGCATGAGAAGAGCGCTGTCTCCCCCGGCCCGGTGGGCGAGGTGGCCCGACCCTGGTACATGCATCCCCATCAGGCGGACAATCTGATAGTGTTGCATGGCACGCGGCAGGTGGATATCTATGTGAAGGAGCACGGGTTGTTGCATTTCAGCGTCGGTGCCAACCGGATCATGCAGGGCGGGACGGTGTTGCTGGACGAACCCGCCATGCTGGTCTGGCCCTGCAAGGTGTTTCACCGGATAGTCAGCGGGCCGGAAGGCTCGGCCTCGCTCAATTTCGCCGTGCATTACGACGGTTTTGATATCCGGACCAACTTCAACATCTATGATCTGAATCCGGCAACCGGCGCGCACCGGGTGATCCGGGAAGGGTTCAAGGACCAGGGCAAATAGCCCGCATTGTACAATACAAATACAAAGGAGAGCATCATGGCTGCGCCAACGGTGGACCAGGATTTGTGTATCGGCTGCGGGGTATGTGTGGAGTTGTGCCCGGCGGTGTTTGAGCTGCGGGATGATAAATCATGGGTGATCGGCCCGGACCAGTGCCATACCTGCGACTGCGAAGAGGCCGTGGCCTCATGCCCGGTCAGCGCCATTGAAATCCGGTAACTGTCCCGTAGCACCACATCTGCTTCGCAGTCTCACTGCGTTCGCTTAGCTGTCATCGGCCTGCTCGTGTGCAATAGCACACTTCGCAGGCCTCTTCCGCGCATCTGCGGCACTTCGGGACAGTTCCCCGCCGTGGTTTTTCGTCTTTCCTGCTTACTGGCCTTACCGGTCCAGGGTCTCCCGCACCTTCCGCAAAAGCTCGGTGGGCGAGATGGGTTTGGCCAGCAGGGACGCGGTCTTTTCCAGCGCGGCCTTCTCGCGGATCATCTCCGGCGCGTAGCCGCTCATGAAGATTGTCTTTATCCCTGGCCGGATCTTGCTGATCGCTTCATAGGCTTCCTTGCCGTTCATCCTCGGCATGATGATGTCGAGCAGAAGCAGCTGGATACCGTTCTGGTTTTCCCTGAATTTCCGCACCGCCTCCTCACCGTCAACCGCCTCGATCACGGTGTAGCCGCACCGGGCAAGCGTTGTTTGGGTGAGCTTTCTCAGGGATTCATCGTCCTCGGCCAGCAGGATTGTCTCGGTGCCATGGGGGGAAATTTCTTCCTTCTCCACGGGGAGGTCTTCCCGCGCTTCGGCGACGACCAGCGGCAGATAAAACCGGAAGGTGGCGCCCCTGCCCGGCTCGCTGTACACATTGATGTACCCCTCGTGCTGCTTGATGATCCCATAGGCCACGGCCAGCCCCAGCCCGGTGCCCTTGCCCACTTCCTTGGTGGTGAAGAAGGGCTCGAAGATCCGGTTGCGGGTCTGTTCGTCCATGCCGCAACCGCTGTCCGAGACGGTAATCAACGCATAGGGGCCGGGCCTGCCGAACCCATGGGCGGTGATGAAATCCTGGTGCAGGATTGATTGTTCCGCAGTGATGCTGAAGGTGCCGCCCTTGGGCATGGCGTCCCGGGCATTGGTGGCGAAGTTCATCAACACCTGTTCCAGCTGGTGGCTGTCGGCAAGCACAATGAGCGGCTGATCCGGAAGGGTGGTTTCGCAGACGATGTCTTCGCCGATTACCCGAACGATGAATTTTTCCACCGTTTTGATGATCCCGATCAGGTCCACGGGCTTGCGTTCGCTGATCTGCTTCCGGCTGAACAGGAGGAGATCCTTGGTGAGGCGGGCGGCCCGGTCGGCGCCTTCCAGTATGTGTTCGATGTTCAGGCGCTGGGGGTCGTCCGTGGGCATGGACATCAGGGCCAGCTGGCCGTAGCCGATGATGGCCATGAGGATGTTGTTGAAGTCGTGGGCCACGCCGCCGGCCAGGGTGCCGATGGATTCCATCTTCACGGCATGGCGCATCCTGTTTTCCAGATTCCGGTGTTCGCTGATGTCCAGGCAGGAGCCGATATAGCCGGCAAAAGCGCCGGAGGCGTCATGGCGGGGGTGGCCCTGATCGAGGAGCCAGCGGTATTCGCCGTCGTGCCGGCGCAGGCGGTATTCCATGGCGAAGGGCTGCCTGGCGTCGAAGGCTTCGGTGTAGATTTGCAGGCAACGGGTCAGATCATCCGGATGCACTCCCTTGGCCCAGCCGTCGCCCAGCTCTTCCGCCATGGCGCGGCCGGTGAAGGCAAGCCAGGGCTCATTGAACCAGGTGCACCCCTTGTCGAGGCCGGACATCCAGATCAGGGCGGGCGAGGTGTTGGCAACGGTGGCGAAGAGCTGTTGCGACTCGCGCAAGGCCGAGTCGGCCCTACGGCGGCCCTCTTCCTGTTCGGAGAATTCCAGGGCAAAGGAGATGTCGCGCGCCAGCTCATCAAGCAATTTGACTTCGTTTGTATTGAAAAAATGGGGCGCGGCGGCATAGAGGCTGATGGCGCCCCGGACCGAGCCGAAGACGACAAGTGGGAAAGCCGCCGAGGAGCGGTAGCCGCGTTGTAGCGCCTCGGCCTGCCAAGGGGCCATGTGGGGGTCGTGTTCGATGTCGTTGGCGATACTGTAATGCCCTTCCCTGATGGCTAATCCTGTCGGCCCCTGATCGGAGGGGAGGTTTCCCAGGGTGATGCAGAGCATATCGACATAGCCGTTGTCCATCCCGGCCTTGGCCGCAGGGGAGACCTCCCCTGTGGCCTTGTCCAGCAACCCGATCCAGGCCAGGCGAAACCCGCCGTCCTCCACGGCGATGCGACAGGCCGTCCGAAACAGCTCTTGGGGATCGCGTTCCCGGATGATGGCCTGGTTGATGTTGCTCAACACCGCATAAACGCGGTTCAGATTCTTGAGCGCTGCCGCGGTTTCAGCCCGTTCCTGGAAGAAGGCCCCGCGCTGGCGTTGCCAGACCAGGGCCATGATTGTGCCGAGACCGAAGAGCAGGACCAGGACAAACCCGCCCATGAGCCACAGATGTTCCCGCAGTGGCGCGTAGGCTTCGGAGGTGTCTATCTTGCTCACCAGAAACCACGGGGAATCCGGGATGGGGCGCATGTCGGCGATTACCCGCACGCCGCGGTAATCCCTGCCTTCCGCGACCCCTGTCTGGCCCAGCAGCGCCGCCCGGGCGGCGGGGAGAGTGGTCCGGGTCGCCGGGAATCGCAGGGTCAGGGCGGTGTTTTTTTGGAAGCGGAGCTCATTTAAAAAGACGACCTCCCCCCCTTCCCGGCGGACCAGGAGGGTTTCCGCCGTTCGGCTGGGGATGGGCCAGCGCTGGAGAAAGGGATAGAGATACTGTGCCGGATCGATGCGCAGGGAGATAAGCCCCAGCGGCCGGTTGCCGTTTAGCCGGTCGAGGATGGGGATACTGAGGGCAAGATGGACGCGATGATCGTTGTCACTGCGGTAAAAATCAGAAAGTGCCGGCTGGCCCGATTGCAGGATTTCGGACAGCCTTTTCAGCTCGCCGGGACTGGCAGGGTGCAGATTTTTTGGCGCCGACAGGCGGGTTATGCCATCGGGGTCGAGGAGGCGGGCCTGATCATACTGAAAGTGCATCCGAAGGCGGTCCAGCCATTCCTGGAGCTCTTGGCCGGCGGCCGGGTCCTCGGGGTGTTCCTGGTGGCGGCGGACAAGGGCGGCAAAAAAGGCGTTGTCGAATAGGAAATAGGCATCCTCCAGCCGTTCCTTCCGATATTGCATGAGCTCGTTTGCCTTCAGCTCGGCGATGGCCGAAAGCTGGCGCTCCACCTCGACGCGATGGTTCTGGATGTGGTCCTGGAAGGTGAAAAAACCGGCAGTAACGATGCCCGCCGCGAGAAAGGAAAAAAGGATAAAATGGGGATACGAGAGGCGGGGAGCAGGGCCGGCTTGCAGGCGGGTCAGCCAGGCAGGCGACAGGGCAAGGGCGAGCAGGCCGCTTCCCAGAAACAGGAAGGCCATGCTGGTCAAGGCCGCCGGCGGGATGTAGGAACTGCCGTAGAGCAATGGCGCCCCATACCCATAGGCCAGGACGAACACAAAACCGCTTACGGCCAGAAAACCGGCGAGCAAACCCGAGACAGCGGCCAGGCGGGACCGGTTTGCAGGCAAGAGCAGGGATGAGGCGGCAAGCAGGAACCCGAAGGCAGTGGCCGGAGACATATGTCCGATGGGTATTTCTCCGGCGGGATGAACGAGTGTTATGCCGAGGTGTTCCGCCTCCAGATATACGCCCTTGGAGGAGAGGATGAAGAGCAGCAACGCGGCCGCTGCCCCTGTGGAGGCGATGGCCAGGCCGGCCCAATATGTTCCGCGGCGCGGAGGGCGGGTGCGGAGATGGAGCGCCACTGCATACAGCACGAACAGGATGGCCGTGCTCGGCGCCATCGGGATGCTGCCGGCACCAGGATTTAAGAGAAACGGCAAGCCAATACTCCAGCCGAGAAGAACGGTGCCTCCGGTAACCGCCGCCAACAGGGCGCAGATGCGAATCAGGAGCTGAAAGGGAATCGGTTCCCGGTGACTGGGCAGGAGGGGAGATGGCTTCATGTCACCATGATGGCATAGAGGCCGGGACAATGTCAATCCGCAGCGGATCACTTTTTTCAGCGTCTGGCTTATGGCCCGAATTCCTCATGCAGGCCCGGCAGCTCGATGGTCAGATCACGCAGGGCATGGCTCTGGCAGGAAAGCCGCCAGCCTTCGGCGATGCGTGTTTCCCCGAGGCGGGCTATCTCGGCGGGCCGCACCGGACTCAGGTGGGGTGCGCCCTCGATTACCCGGAACCGGCAGCGGCCGCACGCACCTTTGCCGCCGCAGAGTGTCTGGATGGGGATATTCTGCATCAGGTAGTTGTTGAGCAGGCTGAAGGCCGGGTTGACCGTTACCGTGACGCTGCGGTTGGCAATGAATACCTGGGGCTGGGCCGGCATGGCGGCTCTCCTTATTGCACTCTGGGCGAGGCTTCCGGGTTAAAGGGGTTGGTGCGCACCGATAGGGAGTAGAGATAGGGATAGTTGTGCCGGAGGTAGGCCATGTAAGGCAGCCATTGGCGGACCAATGAATTGTAGGCCCGGTTGAGGTCTCCGCCCAGATGCCTGTGATCCGGCGGGGGAATGTTGACCAGATCATCCCGCGCGGAAAGTTCCTCGGTGAGGTGGAACACCGCCTGGAGATGTTCGGTGAAATTTTCCTGTTCCAGAGTGATGGGGTTTTCCAGCAGGGCAACCAGGGATTGGCGCCGGGAGGCAAGAAAATCGTGCAGCCGCGCCAGGTCAACCCTGGCCTCGTCAACCTTGAACACCTGGGACCGGATCTCCTTGCCTGCCTGCTGAAAATCGCGTTCCGTCCAGTGGTCCCCGATGGCCAGCTGGGCCCGGAACCGGGCCAGGTTCGGGTCCGCCTGGGCGCAGGTGGCCAGCAGACGGGTGCCCACCTCGCTGAAATAAACGCCGATGATCAGATGCAGTTTTTTGTGGCGGGCCTGGTGTTCGTGCCGGCTGAGCATAATCTCCGTGGCATTGGCAACCACGCCCAGAAAAGCGCCGGTGCCCAGAAGGATGAGGCCAACGGCCAGTATCTTGCCTGCCAGGGTAACCGGGTGGATGTCACCGTAGCCCACGGTGGCGATGGTGACGATGTTGAAGTACAAGGAATCGGCCAGCGAGAGATTCTCGACCCGCATGAAGGCAAAGGTGCCGGAGACCATGACCAGCACAAGGGCGGCCAGGAAAAAGCGGAGGCGGAAGTGGAGGTGGTTCATGGGGTCTCTTTTCCTTCAAGGCTTTGGGTGCGCAGGGTGAGGACGGCGATCTCGCCGGGGCAGTTGAAGCGCAGCGGCGCGCCGGAAGCCCCGACCCCCCGGCTGGTAAAGCCCTGCATGCCGAGGTATTGCCAGCGCCCCTTGGCGGTGAAGCGGGGGGCGCGGCTGTTGGTGTAGATGGGCGTGCCCGAACCAAGGCAGATCTGGCCGCCGTGGGTATGGCCGCAGAGGTACAGGGCCGCCTGATGCCTGGCCGCCTCCTGGTAGGCTTCGGGGGAATGGGCGAGCAGGATGCTGAAACCGCCAGGCGCCACGGGGGAAAATGCCTTGGCCGGATCGTGGGTTTTGTAATAGTTGGGGTCGTCGATGCCCGCCAGCCAGACGCTTTCGTCGTTTTGTTCGATCCGGGTCGCGTCGTTGACCAGCATCAGCATCCCCGCCTCCTCGAAGTCCGGGACCATCTCGATGCAGTCGTGGTTGCCCAGCACCCCGAAGATCCCGTGCCTGGCCTGGATATGGGGCAGCAGCCGCCGCAGCGCCCTAAGGCTTGGGGCGATGGGGCCGTAGGTTTCCATGCGGATATCGCCGCCGATCAGGCAAAGGTCGAAGTGCCGCTGGCCAATCCGGGCGAGGACGAGATCGACCAACCCCGGCAATCCGTCCAGGTGCAGGTCGGTGAGCAGCAGGATGGTAAAGCCGTCAAAGGATTTGGGCAGGGTGGGGCAGACGATCTCGTATCCGGTCAGCTCCGGCCGGAGGGCGTTGGCAATGCCCTCATCGTAGCGGCCCAGCAGCCGGAAAACGGTGGACACCAGTCCCCGGTTGTAAAGGAGGGAGGAAAGATTGAACCAGACATGCCAGCGGGCCAGGGGCTGGTGGCAGGAGCGCCATTCGCGCAGCCGCACCGTGGAGCGGACAAAACGCGGATAGTTTTCCATGGGCGGCCGGATGATGATATATTTCCAGAACCGGGCTCCGGCATGGGCCACGGGCAGGAAGGCGGCCAGGGCCAGGAGCGCTTGCCAGAGAGGGGCCTGCATCCGGGCGCCCAGATAGAGGGCGGGCAGCAGCGCTTCGAAAATCTGGTCCAGCCCGAAAACGGATTCGCCGCTGGCCAGGCGCAACCTCCGCTTGATAAAGCTGGAAAGCAGATCGCCCGCCATGAGCAATCCGGCGGCACACATCGCGGTCTGCCAGGAAACCCCAAACAGCGGGAAGGCCAGGGTGCAGCCCGCAAGGCTGGCCAGGATGCCCCGGATGGTTTTATGGGGGCCGAACAGCGGCCTGCCGTCGAACCAGGTTGCCCCGTGGTCCAGGGGGCGGGCCAACCGATCGCCCAGGGCCAGGCTGGCCAGGGGCGGCAGCAGGTTGCCCCAGAAAAGAAAGCAAAGGATCTTGATGGCGTCGGTCATCTGCGTGTTCAGCGCAAGGGGGGGTTGAAATAGCCGAAGCGCAGCCTGGGAAAGCGAAGTTTCAGCTGCCTGAGCCAGTTGCGGATGCCCATGGGCGCGCCGCCTTCCTCAAATTCCAGGACCTCAAAATACCAGTCCGGGTCCATGTTGAGGTTGCGGAGCTGGAGAAAATCAGGCTGGTATTCGGCGATCAGCTCGCACAGGGCGGCGAATTCCGCCGGGTCGTCGGTGAAGCCGGGCAGGATGAAATAGTTGAGCGAGACAAAGCGGCCATGCTGCTTCATGACCCGGATCGACTGTTTGACCGAATCTAGGCTGAACCCCTTGGGCCGGTAATAGCGCTGGTGGTAAAGGCCTTGCGCGCTGTTCATGCTGACCCGCAGGCTGTCGAGGCCCGCATGGGCCAGGCGGGCTATGGCCTCGGGCAGGGAGGCGTTGCTGTTGAGATTGACGGTGCCCTGGCCGGTCTGTTTGCGGATCAGGAGGATGGCCTGTTCGATGGTGTCGGCCTGGAGCAGGGGTTCGCCCTCGCAGCCCTGGCCGAAGCTTGCGACCCCGCCCTTGACCGCCTTGAGGTGCGGCACCGCGATCTCGGCAATCTCCTTGGGGCTTGGGACAAAGGTGATCCGATCCTGGGTGGAGGGGCAGCAACCCGAGGGCTGAAGCGAAATGCAGCCGAGGCATTGGGCGTTGCACACCGGCGAACAGGGCAGCGGCGCCTCGAATTTGCGCAGGAAGTAGTTGATCGCGGCCGGGCAGCGGTAGGTGAGGCAGCATTTGCCCAGGTGCTGGATGAGCCGGTTCTGCTCGTGTTGCCTCAGCCATTGCTCGGTGCGCAGGGCAAGTTTTTCCGGATGGAAGCGGTTCATCTCCTGGCGCTGGTCCGGGTCGCTGCGAAAAGCGCTGACCCAGAACCGGCCGTCGAGCCAGCCCACGGCGGTGTAGGCAAAAAGCGGTAGATTGGGCAGGTCGGGTTTTGGTTTCTCAAATCCGGCCCAGTGGATGGCGGTATGGGCCGGGGACATGAAGGCCGCCACTGCCTGGAGACCGGCAGCCGGGTCCAGCGGGTTTTCCGCCACCAGAAGCGGCTCGCCGGTTTCCGGGTCGATCCCCACCGGCATCCGGCCCGGCAGCACGAAGATGTCGCTGCCCTCGGGCAGGGGGATAAGGTCTTCGAGGCTGGGCCGGGAAAAATGGCTGCCGCTGCGGCCGGCCATGTCGAGCTCGGGATAATCCGTGATCTCGCCGGCGGCGTTGGCAAAGACCAGGCTGGGGGTTCGGTCGGGGTGGCGGGTTGGCATCATAAGGTTGGGGTCGCATGGGTTGGGGTTGGGGTCGGATACCGTCTTGAAAAATATCTTGTAACTGTCCAGCAGTACCCCATCTGTTTTGTCATCGGCCTGCTCATGTGCAATAGCACACTTCGCAGGCCTCTTTCGCGCATCTGTGGTACTGCTGAACAGTTACATTCCGTGGTTTTCGTTCAATTCCGGCATCAAGCTGGATAGTTACAATATCTTTTTCTTTTTCCGTCAATTTCTCAATTTTGAAAAATGCAGAGTTGCCCGGCAAAATTGGGGCAGGCTGGACCGCAGCCTCCATCAAACCCCCCGCTTCATCCCCGGCCAAAGCAGGGTGTGCAGCTGGAGCTGGAGCCTGGCCGGAAGCGCGTCGGCCATGAGCCACTGGGCCAGCAGGGCGGGCGCAAGGCGGCCGATCACCGGAGAGAGGATCACCTTCGCTTTTTCGGCCAACCGGTGTTGCCCCATCATTGCCTTGGCCCAGTCGTAATCGGCCCGGGAGCTTACCACAAACTTGATCTCGTCGTGGGGCGCGAGCAGGGCAAGGTTGGCTGGGTCCATCTTCCCGGCCATGGTGCTGTCCGGGCATTTGAGATCAACGATCTTTACCACCTCCTGCGGCACCCGGGCAATGCTGAGGCTGCCGTTGGTTTCGAGCAGCACGGTGCGGCCCGCGGCAAGCAGTCCGGCCATGAGCGGATAGACCCCTTCCTGGAGCAGGGGCTCGCCGCCGGTGATCTCGATGAGGGCGTTGGGGTATCGCGTCGCTTCGCTCAGCAGGGCGCTGAGCGGGGTTGCGGTGGCCGGCTCCTCGTAGGTGTATTTGGCGTCACAGTACGAGCAGCGCAGGTTGCAGCCGGAGAGCCGGAAGAAAAGGCAGGGGTAGCCTGCAAAGGAAGACTCCCCCTGGATGCTGTAAAAAATCTCGGAAAGCTGCAGGAAGGGCTCATCCCTCACGGTAGGTCACGCAGCAGTTCTCCGTTTCGCAGACCGTGACGCTGTAGGGCCGGTAGCGTTCGCTGGTCAGCGAATCCCTGAGGCGGTTGAAGATATAGGCGGCGATGTTTTCGGAAGAGGGGTTCTTCTTCTGAAAGGCCGGAAGTTCGTTGAGGTTCTGGTGGTCCAACTCCTCCATGATCACGTTCACCGCTTTTTTCAGGTTCTTGAAGTCGATGCCCATGCCCAGTTCGTCAAGCTCGGTGGCGCGCACCGTCACCTCCACCTGCCAGTTATGGCCGTGCGGCCTTTCGCAGTTGCCGGGGTAGTTGCGCAGATGGTGGCCCGAGGAAAAATGGGTGCGGGTGAAGATATCGTACATTTCAAAACCTCTTGAGGTAGGGGAAAAGTTCGTTTGTAAAAGATTGTGGTCCAGGTACAATGTCCACTTGAAAAAAGGGCATTTTTTGACTATGTAGTTGCACAGTTTTTTGAAACATATCTATTCCCCCTGGGGAAGTCAACCGGTTCATGAGCGCCGGGAGAATTTGCCTCCAGGTTCGGGCGCAAGCCCTGCCTGGACGGGCAAGGAGACAGAACAATGGCTTTGATCGCGCCCTTTCGCGCCCTTCGATATAACCCGGCCAAGATCCAGCACCTGGAAGAGGTGGTCACCCCGCCCTATGACGTGATCGATCTTCAGGCCCAGGCCGCCTTTGCCGCCAAGAATCCCTACAACATGATCCATCTGGATCTGAGCAAGAATTTCAGCGCCGAGCAGTTGACCGAGGCGAGGTATCGCCAGGCCAAGGAGACCTTTGCCAAGTGGCAGCAGGAAGGGGTGCTGGTTCGGGACAGCGAGCCGGCCATCTATCTCTACCATACCGAGTATTCCCTGCCTTCCGGCCGGCGGCTTACCCGCAAGGGTCTGCTCTGCCTGGTGCGGCTGGCCGAGTTTGCCGAGGGGGTTGTCAAGCCCCACGAGAAAACCTTCTCCGGCGTCACCTTCGACCGGCTCAGCCTGCTGGACACCTGCCATGCCCAGTTCAGCCCGATTTTTTCCCTGTACCCCGATGCGGATGGCCGGATTTTGGCTCTGCTGGAAGGCGGCCGCTCTGCCGAGCCCCTGGCCGGCGCCACGGATCACGACGGTTGCCGTCATACCATCTGGGCGGTTGCCGACCCGGCAATCATCGCCCAGGTCCGCGCGCTGTTTCGCGAAAAATCCCTCTACATTGCCGACGGCCACCACCGCTACACCACCGCCCTCCAGTTCCGCGCCCTGATGCGGGAACGCTTGGGCGAGCTCCCTGCGGACAGCCCCTACAATCACACGATGATGTATCTCTGCGGCATGGAAGACCCGGGGTTGTCCGTGTTGCCCACCCACCGTCTGGTCCGGATGCCCGAGGGTGTGGCGCTGGCCGGGTTGATGGCCAAACTGGCGCAGAGCTTTATCATTGAGGAGATCATCGGCTCCTCCCGCGAGTTCCTGGTGGCCGAGGTTCTGGCCCGCATGGCGGAAAACTCCGGCGCGGCCACGATGTTTGGTCTGTACCATCCCCAGGAGGATCGCTGTCTGCTCCTGACCCTGCGGGAAGGGGTTATCGACGAGGCCCTCGGCGGTAAGCAGCCCCCGGCCCTGCGCGAGCTGGACGTGGTTATCCTTTCCGACCTCATCATCGAGCGGCTGCTGCAGCTTGATCATGATCGGTGTGTAAAGGAGAGCCTGGTGGACTATTACAGCGATCCGGATACCGCTCTGGATATCGCGATCAAGGAGGGCGAGAGCCGGACCGACCGCAGCCCCCTTCTCTTTTTGATGAATCCGACCCTGGTTTCCCAGGTGAAACGGGTGGCGGACGAGGGGCTGGTCATGCCGCACAAGTCCACCTATTTTTACCCGAAGCTGCTCACCGGGTTGCTGCTCAACAAGATCGTGCCCGAAGAAAATATTCCCTCCTGACCATAGCCGGATGGCCATTGCCGAGGAACTCAGCGAAGAGAGTCTGTTTGCTGGCAAGCTGCGCTGCCTGCAACCCCGGCAGGGCTACCGGTTTTCCGTGGATGCCGTTCTTCTGGCCCATTTTATCACCCCGGAACCGGGCGCCCGGATGCTCGACCTCGGCGCCGGATGCGGGGTCGTCTCCCTGATCCTTTCCCACCGCTACCCCACGGCGCGCCTCGCCGCCCTTGAGGTGCAGCCGCGCCTGGCCGGGATCATCCGCCGGAACGTGGCCATCAATACCCTTGGGGACCGGATTACGGTTATCGAAGGCGATTGCCGCCGGATTGCAACCCTGCTGGACCAAGGCAGTTTCGACTGGGTGACGGCAAATCCCCCCTACCACCCGACCGGAAGCGGCCGCCATAATCCGGAAACCGAACGGGCAAAGGCCCGGCACGAGATTCTGGGCGGGATTGGCGAGATGGTCCAGGCTGCGGCCTTTGCCTTGAAATCCGGAGGCAGGGCTGCCTTTGTCTATCCGGCGGCGCGGGGTGAAACCCTGCTCGGCGTCTTGCGGGAAAACAGGCTTGAACCGAAACGGTTGCGGATGGTGCATCCCTATCTTGGCGCGGAGGCCGGGCTGGTGCTGGTGGAGGCGGTGAGGGACGGGGAGAAGGCGTTGGCGGTTCTGCCGCCGTTCTTTATTTGTCAGGCGAAGGGAGGGGCGTACACATTGGAGATGGCGGCGATGTATGCGGGGTGAAAATGGTTTGCCGGGGAATTGAGAGCTCATCTGTTTTGTTCCATCAATGCCAAAAACTCGCCGGAAATTTCCCAGGTTTGCATGCGCGCCACCCCTTGTCCCGCCATCGTCGAGAAGCAAGGGAAGCCCTGGCCGTCCTGGAGGGCAACCTGGCTTTTGCCTTTCAAAACAGCCCATCATGCAGTATAAGTTAAAGTTTCCCCACCTGAATTCGTTCATTTTTTGATTTTTTATATTATTTGGAGGTAGGTCATGTCGAAGTGCAGCAGCGGTACCTGTGGCAGTAAAAAAGCGAGCGGCTGCGGCTCCGCCGATGCGGCGGTGGCCCAGCAGAATACGGCAATCGCCGCCTCTCTGGACCGGATCAAGAACAAGATCCTGGTGATGAGCGGCAAGGGCGGGGTGGGCAAGTCCACCGTTTCGGTGAATCTGGCCTTGGGTCTTGCGCAAAAGGGCTACAAGGTCGGCCTCATGGATGTTGATCTCCACGGCCCGGATATCGTCCGCATGCTCGGCATGCCTGGCCGCATGGACGGCGAGCTCACCAAGGACGGCAAGATGCCGCCCCTGCAATACAATGATCATCTCAAGGTCATCTCTCTGGAGAGCATGATGGAGAACCGGGATGATCCGGTCATCTGGCGCGGCCCTCTTAAAAATCAGGCGATCCGCCAGTTTATCGCGGATGTGAATTGGGGCGATCTGGACTATCTGGTCATCGACGCGCCCCCCGGCACCGGGGACGAGCCCATGACCGTGGCCCACACCATCAAGGACGCCAAGGCCCTGGTCGTGACCACCCCCCAGAATATCGCCCTGGCTGATGTGCGCAAGTCCATCAACTTCTGCAAGCACGTTTCCATGAAGATCGTCGGGATCGTGGAGAACATGAGCGGTTTTATCTGCCCGCACTGCGACAAGCAGGTGGACATCTTCAAGACCGGCGGCGGCGAGCAGCTGGCTCGTGAGTTTTCCATACCGTTTCTGGGCAGGATTCCCGTGGACCCCAGGGTGGTTATCGCCGGGGATGACGGCAAGCCCTATCTCTCTTCCGGGGGTACGAGCCCGGCTGTCCAGGCGTTTGAATCGTTTTTGGCCAAGGTCGAGAAAGAGCTGCCTGTCCACGTTGCGGCTGTTTCCATTCCCATGGCCAAGGCTCCGTCGAGCTGCGGCTGCGGCGGCGGGCCCTGCAATCCAAACACCTGCGACTGCTGAGGATGCGGGGATGATCGTAAAACAGCTGACCGTGGGCTCCATGGCTGTGTGCTGCTATGTGGTGGGCTGCGAAGAAACCAGAAAGTGCTGCATCATTGATCCTGGCGGCAACGAGGAGAAGATTCTCGGCTTCTGCCGGGGAGAAGGGCTCAGTGTGGAGGCGATTGTCTGCACCCACGGCCATCCGGATCATGTCTGCGGCAACGCGGTGATCCAGCAGGCAACCGGCGCGCCCATTCTCATGCATGCGGCCGATGCCGAGTTTTTCGCCAGGCCGGAGGTTATCGACTATTTCTCCATGCTCGGCCTTACCCCCTCGCCGCCGGTGAACAGGTGTGTCACCGATGGCGAGGAGATCATCATCGGCAACCTCATCCTGACGGTGCTCCATACCCCCGGGCATACCCCTGGCGGAATCTGCCTCTATGGTGCGCCCCATCTTTTCACCGGCGACACCCTGTTTGTCGAGGGGCTTGGGCGTACTGATTTTCCCGGCGGCGACACCAAACAGATGCTCACTGCCATCAAGGAGAAAATCCTGACCCTGCCCGCCGAGACCGTGGTCTGGCCGGGGCATGGGTACGGCGGGGCCAGGTCCACCGTGGGTGATGAGGCCCGGAACAACCCCTACCTGCAAGGGGCCTGGTAGCAGATGCGGGAGATTGTCCTCGGCACGGCCGGCCATGTGGATCACGGCAAGACCAGTCTGGTCAAGGCCCTTACCGGCATTGACACCGACCGGCTTAAAGAAGAGAAGAAGCGGGGCATCACCATCGAACTCGGCTTTGCCTTTCTCGATCTGCCCTGCGGCCATCGCCTCGGCATCATCGACGTGCCCGGCCATGAACGCTTTGTGAAAAACATGGTGGCCGGCGCCACCGGCATCGATCTCTTGGCCTTTGTCATCGCGGCGGACGAGGGGATCATGCCCCAGACCCGGGAGCATTTCGAGATCTGCCGGTTGCTCGGGGTGAAGCGGGGGCTGGTGATCCTCACCAAGAAGGATATGGTGGACGAAGAATGGCTGGCTCTGGTGCAGGAGGATGTGCGCCAGTTCCTGGCCGGCAGTTTTCTGGAAACCGCGCCCATGGTCGCGGTTTCCTCCACCACCGGCGAGGGGCTGGACGAGGTCCGGGAGGTGCTTGACACCCTGGTGCGGACCAGCGAGTTTTCCGAACCCCATGGCCCGTTCCGGTTGCCGGTGGACCGGGTTTTCACCATGAAGGGGTTCGGCGTGGTGGTGACCGGCACCTCCATCTCGGGCCGAATCGGGGTGGGCGAGGATATCACTGTCTATCCCCAGAATCATACCGCCAAGATCCGCGGCATCCAGGTGCACGGCCAGGATGTGGAGCTGGTCGAGGCGGGCAAGCGCACCGCCATCAACATCCAGGGGTTGGACACCGGGATGATCAGCCGGGGCAACATGCTCGCCACCCCAGGGACCCTGGCTCCCTCCTTTCTGCTGGACACCGATTTCTTCTATCTTTCCGGTAACGCCAAACCCCTCAAAAACCGGAGCAGGGTGAGGGTGCACATCGGCACTGCCGAAATTTTTGCCCGCCTCGTGCTGCTGGAGGACGAAGAGCTTGCCCCGGGCAGCCGGGCCAACGTGCAGATCCTGCTTGAGGAGCCGTTCGGCGCCTGGCCCGGGGACCGCTACGTGGTGCGGAGTTATTCGCCCGTTGCCACCATCGGCGGCGGCACTATCTGGAACGGATCTCCGCCCAAGCGGCGGCGCTTCAAGGAGGCGAACAGCCAGGTCTTTGCCCTGTACCAGGAGGGTTCCGCCGAGGATATCTCGCTGCTCCATCTCCGGGAGGCCGGGGTGAGCGGGCTCACCTTCGAAGCGCTCTGCGTGAAGATGGGCCAGTTCGGCAAGCGTTTCCGCAAGCAGCTGGACTCCCCCATCTCCAGCCGCAAGATCATCATGGTGGATTCGGAGCGCCAGCGCATGGTCGCGGCGGAAATCTTCGAATCCATGAGCGGGTCGCTCACCAAGATCCTGGCTGATTTTCACCGGGATAATTCGATGAAGCCGGGGCTTTCCAAGGAGGAGCTGCGCTCCCGGCTGCCCGGCGACATGGATCAGCGGTTTTTTCAGCTGCTGCTCAATACCCTGGTCAAGCAGGGGGCGATTGTGGTCGATGAATCGGTGGTCAGGCTGGCGGACCATCGGGTATCGCTCAAGGCGGACGCCATAAGCATCCGCGCGGAAATGGAGGCCTTTTACACCGAGGCAGGGTTGACCCCGCCCACCGTGCGGGAGGTGCAGGAGCGGTTTGCCAAGTATCCCGCCCCCCTGGTCCGAGAGGTGCTTGAACTGCTGGTCCGCGAGCAGGTTCTGGTCAAGATCAGCGAGGATCTCTATTTTCAGGGGAGAGCACTGGCAGCCTTGCAGGAACAGATGGTGGCCTTCATCCGCAAGGAAGGGGAGATCGACGCGCCGCGTTTTAAGAACCTCACCGGTCTGACCAGGAAATTTTCCATCCCTCTGCTGGAATACTTTGATAGAATCAAGGTGACTATCCGGGTTGGCGACCGGCGGTTGCTTCGGGAGCGGAGCAGTTGAGTATATTTTCCCCGGAGGCGCGACCATCGGCACGATAACCGGCAATATTGGCGGCTTGAAAACCGCCCAGCTGAAGGGGCTTGAGCGCATTGCCAGCCGCCGGGTTTCCCCGGATATGGTCATCAGTCCGGAGCTGGCAAAGGAGCTCTGCGCGGCCGCCTTTGATCTCGGGCGGCAGGTTGGGGTTTTGCTTAGCCGGGGGGGACAGGTCGAGGCGGTTATGGTCGGGGATCATCGCTCCATCATGATTCCGGCCTTGAAGCAGTTCCGGACCTCGGGCGGGCGTCTCAAGGGGCTGCGCTGTGTGCACACCCATCTTGCGGGCGAGGATATCAGCGAAGACGATTTGATGGATCTGCTCTTCCTGCGGCTGGATATGATGACCGTGGTCAAGATGGAGCAGGGAATTGCAACGCGGCTCTATTCCGCCCATCTGGTGCCCCAGGCCGTGGAGGGGAGGAACTGGGTTTTGTTGCCGCCGGAGATTCCCAGCCAGCAACCCCGTTCCTGCCGCGAATTCATTGCCGGACTTGAGGATGAGTTTGCCAGGGCCCGCCCGGTGCGGGAGATTGATGCGGGCAGGGATCGGGCGATCCTGATCAGCGTGACCCCGCTCTCCAAGGCTAAGGCCCAGGAGTCCATGGACGAGCTCAGCGAGCTGGCGCGCTCCGCCGAGGTGATCGTTCTCGACACCGTGGTGCAGCGGCGGGAAAAGATCAATCCCCGGTTGATCCTGGGCAAGGGCAAACTCGGCGAGATCATGCTGACCGCGCTGAGGCTCAATGCCAATCTGCTGATCTTCGACCAGGAGCTGAACCCCTCCCAGGTGCGCTCCATAACCGACCACACCGAACTGAGGGTCATCGACCGCACCCAGCTGATTCTTGATATCTTTGCCAGGCGGGCCTTGAGCCGGGAAGGCAAGCTGCAGATCGAGATGGCCCAGCTCAAATACATGCTGCCCCGGCTGACCACCCGGGACGACGCCCTGTCCCGGCTTACCGGCGGCATCGGCGGCCGCGGCCCAGGCGAGACCCGCCTTGAGGTGGACCGCCGCCGGATCAATGACCGGCTGAGCAAGCTGGCCAAAAAATTGAAGGAGGTCGGCCGCGAGCGGGAGCAACGGCGGGCGCGGCGCCGCAAAAAGGACTTGCCGGTTCTCTCCCTGGTCGGCTATACCAATGCCGGAAAGTCAACCCTGCTCAACACCTTGACCAACAGCGCCATTGTCGCGGAGGACAAGCTGTTCGCCACCCTGGACCCGACCAGCCGGAGGCTGCGGTTCCCGGAGGATGTGGAGGTTATCATCACGGACACGGTGGGCTTTATCCGCCATCTTCCGGAGGAGCTGCTCAAGGCTTTCAAGGCAACCCTGGAGGAATTGCACGAGGCGGATGTGCTCGTGCATGTGATCGATATCAGCAATCCGCGCTGCGCCGATCATATCCAGGTGGTGGAGGAGTTGCTGCGGGAGCTTGAGCTGGATACCCTTCCCTGTCTCAAGGTTTTTAACAAAATTGACCTGGTGACGCCGGAGGTTGTTGCCGAACAGCTGCGGCTGCATGGAGGGGCGGTAGTCTTAAACGCCCGCGATGCCGCAACCTTTGGTTCTTTTCTGGACAGGGCCAGGAGCCTGGTCCTGAAAAAATGGCAGATAAGAGGAGAGGCGAAAGGAAGAAGACTTGATGTTTAAACCAGTTCTTTGACCTTCAGCTTCAGCCTGTAACCTTTACCCTTTTGGCCTTTGACCTTTGACACTCTTCCATAAACGAAAATTTCGCGGATTTTTTTCTTTTTTGCTCGCCCTGGCCTTTTTCTTTGGCAGCGGGGAGGCCGTGTTTGCCCAGAACGCGACCATCGAGGAGTTGATTGTTACCAATTCCAGCACGGATCTGCTTTTGTTTTTGACGGTCAACAATGCCTTTACCAAACAGATGGAGGAGGGAATCAGAAACGGCATCCCGGTGACCTTTACTTTTTACGTGAGGCTGGAACGCAAACGCAGGTGGCTGAATCAGGAGCTTGTTTCACAGAAGGTTGACCATACCCTGAGTTATGACACCCTGAAAGAGGAGTACAGCATTGTCCGTTCCGAGCTGCCCGGCCAGATATTCCGCACCAAGTCCCTGGCCGAGGCGAAAAAAAACATGGTCCAGCTCAATGGTCTTACGGTGTTGCCGTTGAAGCTCCTGCAACCGGAGGCGGGATATCTGCTCATGGTTAAGGCCAGGCTTGCGGAAAAAACCCTGCCGCTCTATTTGCACTATGTGATTCCCTTCTGGAGTCTCTGGGATTTTGAAACCGAATGGTACACCGTGGAATTCCGGTATTAGCATGGATGCCGCCCACGAGGAGGTTCTCTGGAAAGACCGGCAGCGCCGCAAAAAGCGCATTCGTCTGGTCATTCTCGCCTGTCTCGTTCTGATCCCCCTGCTGACCTATTTTGAAACCAGGATCGTGCAGCTGGGGGCCATTCCCTTTCCGGTCAGCGGCAATGTCCTGATCTTCGTCCTCATCAATTTCAATATCCTCCTGCTGCTGTTGATGGTTTTTCTGGTGCTTCGCAATCTGGCGCAGCTTGTTTTTGAACGGCGGCGCCGCTTCCTGGGCACAAAGCTCCGCTCCAAGCTGGTGATCGCCTTTGTTTCCATGTCCTTTTTTCCTACCGGGCTGCTTTTTTTTATTGCTTTGCAGTTTGTCTCCACCAGCATGGATTATTGGTTCAATATCAATGTCGCCCGGTCCCTTGAGGAATCGATCTCCATTGCCAAGAATGTTTACCTGGAGACCCAGGATCAGGTTGACCGCCAGGCCCGTCTGGTCGCGGAACAGTTGGAGTCGAAACGGTACGGCGATATTGCCGTGGAAAATATGACTCCTGTGCTGCAAGGCATTATGAAAACCCATGGTCTGGCCGGAATCGAGCTGATCTCAGGGCAAAGGGAGGTGCTGGCCCGCGCCTACCGGCCGGAGATAGCCGGCGGGGAAGGGGTCCCGGAGATTCCGCTGAACATGCTCCGTAATGCTCTGGCCGACAAGCAGGAACAGCTGACCATTCAACCGGTGGCGGCCGGGGAGCTGGTGCGCGGCATCAGTCCGGTAAGGATCGGCGGAACCGATGCCCGGCAGGGGGTGCTGGTCGTTTCCCTGCTTATTCCCCAGGAGCGGGTGCGGCGGATGCAGATCATCTCCGCCGGGTATGAGGGGTACAAACAGTTGATGATTCTTAAGGCCCCGATTAAAGCCAGCCTGCTGGTCATGCTGCTGATTGTCACCCTGTTGATCGTGTTTTGCGCGATCTGGTTCGCTTTTTATGTGGCTGGCGGCTTGACCGGGCCCATCGGCAGGCTGGCCGAAGCCACGCGGCGGGTGGCCGAGGGCGAATTGGACTTTGTGTTGGAAAAGACCTCGGGTGACGAGATGGGAACCCTGGTTGATTCCTTCAACCGGATGACCAGCGATCTTTCCGCCAGCAAAAAGCAGCTCGAAGAGGCAAACGTCGCCCTGCGCCAGGGCAATCTCGATGCCGAGACCAGGCGGCGCTACATGGAGATTGTTCTGCAAAACGTGGCGGCCGGGGTTATTTCCCTGGATGAGCAGGGGAGGATCACCACGATCAACCGGTTTGCCGAGGAACTGCTTCGCATTGACCGCCTGGCCTTTGAAGGCAAGGAGTATCGCACGGTTCTCAGGCCGGAGCACCAGGCGGTTCTGGAAGGTTTTCTTGCCGAACTGAGGCGCAGCGGCAAGCCTTCCCTGGAAAGGCCGCTGCGCCTCACGGTGGGAGATGATACCTTTTCCCTGCGGGTGAACATAACCCGGTTGGAAGATGAGAACAATCAGTCCCTTGGCGTGGTCCTGGTGTTTGACAACCTCACCGAGCTGGAAAAGGCGCAACGGATGGCGGCCTGGCGTGAGGTGGCGCGGCGGATCGCCCATGAGGTGAAGAATCCCCTGACCCCGATCCAGCTTTCGGCCCAGCGGCTCCGCAAGAGATACCTTGACCGGCTGTCCGGGGATCAGGAAGTTTTTGATGTCTGCACCAAAACCATTGTCAATCAGGTTGACGAGCTGAAAAAACTGGTCAGCGAATTTTCCAACTTCGCCCGGATGCCTGCGGTGCATAAAGCCACAGGCAGCCTTGCCGAAATGGCCAACGAGGTTTTTGTCCTCTACCAGGAGGCCCACAAGGACAGGCAGTTCAGGTTGCGGGTGGAGGGGCCGGTCCCGTTGTTTGCCTTTGACGTCAAGCAGATGAAACGGGTGCTCATCAATCTTCTCAACAATGCCGTGGCCGCCACCGCCAATGCCGGACTGATCGAAATTATTCTTGCCTGCGAGGAAGAGCGCAATGTGGTCAGTCTCGAGGTGCGCGATAATGGTCCGGGGGTCAGCGACGAGGATAAGCCGCGTCTTTTTGAGCCTTATTTTTCGCGGAAAAAGACCGGCACCGGCCTGGGGTTGGCCATTGCCAGCACGGTGGTCGCGGATCATCACGGCTACATCAGGGTCAAGGACAACGAGCCCCAGGGCGCCCGTTTCATTGTTGAGCTTCCCCTGGATAATGGTTAGAAAACCGTGTCGCCTGCCTGGCGGGCCATGGTATATTGAATATGCGGGCAAGAAAAATTCAGTGAAACGGCGATGGCGAAGACAATTCTGATAATTGACGATGAAGCGAGTATCCGTGATTCCCTGTCCGGCATTCTGTCGGATGAGGGGTTTCAGGCGCTTTCCGTCGAGGACGGGCAGCAGGGCCTTTCCCTGCTGGAGGAGGAACGGGTTGATCTGGTGCTGCTCGATATCTGGATGCCGGGGCTCGATGGCCTGGAGGTGCTTAAAAGAATCAAGGAGACCCATGCCGAATTGCCGGTGATCATGATCTCGGGGCACGGCACCATCGAAACCGCGGTGCAGGCCACCAAGATGGGGGCCTACGATTTTATCGAGAAGCCGCCCTCCTACGACAAGATCATCCTTTCCATCAACAATGCCCTGGATCTCGCCCGGCTTAAAAAAGAGAACCTGATTTTACGCCAGCAGACCCACCGCGCCAGTCAGCTCACCGGCAACTCCCCGGCCATGGTGGAGCTCAGGCAGCTGGTGGAGCGGGTGGCCCCCACCGAGGCCTGGGTTTTGATCCGGGGGGAGCATGGCACCGGCAAGGAGCTGGTGGCCCAGAGTATTCATCGTCTGTCAAAAAATGCCCAGAAGCCGATGATCGAGCTGAACTGCGCCGCCATCCCGGAAGAGCTGATCGAGTCCGAGTTGTTCGGGCATGAGAAAGGCTCATTCACCGGAGCCACCGCCAGCCGGCGGGGCAAGTTCGATCTGGCGGACGGCACCACGCTTTTTCTGGATGAAATCGGCGACATGAGCCTCAAGACCCAGGCCAAGGTGCTGCGCATCCTGCAGGAACAGAAATTTGAGCGGGTGGGCGGCTCGAAAACCATCCAGGTTGAGGTGCGGGTGCTGGCCGCCACCAACAAGGATCTTGAGCTGGAGATCGAAAACGGCACCTTTCGGGCGGATCTCTTCTACCGGCTCAATGTGGTGCCCCTTCAGGTGCCGCCGCTTCGGGAGCGACGGGAGGATATTCCCTTGCTGGTTGCCGATTTCGTGGCGGACAACGCACGAAAGGGGTTGGGGGAAAAGGAGTTCACCCCAGGGGCTTTGCAGGCCATGATGCAGCATGGCTGGCCGGGGAATGTTCGCGAACTGCGCAATTTCGTGGAGCGGGTCATGATCATGTGCCCGGCGGAAACGGTTGACGAGGCAAAGGTCGGACAGCTGCTCGGTATTGCTTTGGGCGATTTCGTGCCGGCGGCCGCCAATCTGGGCGCAACGTACCACTCCTTGAGCTATAAAGAGGCCAAGAAGATTTTCGAACGGGATTTTCTGAAGGCCCGTCTTGCCGGCAATGACGGGAATATTTCGCAGACCGCGGAACAAATCGGCCTGGAGCGGAGTCATCTGCACAGGAAGATGAAAGCCTTGTCCCTGGATGATGAGTAGCTGTTGTTTCCCTTGATACTTGAGAGGTGCGCCATGGGCAAACAGGACACCAGCCTTCCCGACCAGAAGGAGCTGGAAAAGGAAATCGGAGAGTATCTCACGAAAAAATACGGGCAGAAGGTGAAGATCATCTCCAGCGGCATGCTGCCCATGGCCCAGAGCGAGGCAAGCGAGCCAGGAAAGCCTGGTGCCGGTGGCGCGGCTGATTTTTACTTCGATACCAATCCGGAAGAGCTCATTGCCTATCTCGACGAGTATGTGGTGAGGCAGGATGAGGCCAAGGCCATTCTCGCCACCAAGATCTGCACCCATTTCAACCGGATCAGCTATGCCCTGGCCAAGCCTCGGCAGGCAAGGCGCAACATGGGACAGATCAAGAGCAACGTCCTGTTGATGGGGCCGACCGGGGTTGGCAAGACCTTTCTCATAAAGCTCATCGCCCGTCATCTGGGGGTGCCCTTCATTAAGGGCGACGCCACCAAGTTCAGCGAAACAGGCTATGTGGGCGGGGATGTCGAGGATCTGGTCCGCGATCTGGTCCGGCAGGCGGATGGGGATATCGAGCGTGCCCAGTATGGCATTATTTACCTGGATGAGATTGACAAGATAGCCGCCAGTCCATACAGGATCGGGGCCGATGTTTCCCGGACCGGGGTGCAGCGCGCCTTGCTCAAACCCATGGAGGAAACCGAGGTCGAACTCAAGGTGCCCCACGATCCGGTTTCGCAGATCGAAGCCATCGAGCAGTACCGGGCAACGGGCAAGAGGGAAAGGAGCCTGATCAACACCAAGAATATCCTTTTTATCATGAGCGGCGCCTTTGCCGGGCTTGAGGATATCATCAAGAAGCGGGTGCAGCAGCAATCCATGGGCTTTGAGAGTTCGGTGTCCTCGGTGAAAACCGGGGGACGTTTTCTCAAGCAGGTCAAGGCCGAGGATCTTGTCGAATTTGGCTTTGAAAGCGAGTTTGTCGGACGGTTGCCGGTCATCGCCGTGCTCGATGAACTGAGCGAAGATGATTTTTACGAGATTCTGGCCAATCCCAACAGCTCCATCGTGGTGGCCAAGAAACAGGATTTCCGGGTGTACGGCATCAATCTGCAGTTTGAAGACGCGGCGCTGCGCGAAATCGCCAAATTGTCCAAGCTGGAACGCACCGGAGCCCGTGGGCTGGTTAGCGTCATGGAAAAAGTCCTGCTCCACTATGAAAAGAAGCTGCCCTCCACCAGCATCCGCCATCTTGTGGTGGATGTGGAGATGGTGCATTTCCCCGCCGTCGTGCTTGAACGGCTGTTGGCGGATGGAGGGGTGCAGGCGGAGCACCGGACTCGTTTTGCGGCATTGCAGGCCGCGGAGTATGAGCGGTTGACTGGTTTCATCCTGAAGCGGATGGGGAATTATCTTGAGGACCATCAGGTGCTCACCACCCCAAAGCGTCTGCAACTCATGGCCAGGGAGAGCCAGGATCAGGATGTGGATCCCCGGGATGTTTGTGATGCCTTTATCCGGCTGGTTCAGGCTATACACGACTCCGAGGCGGAGATCAGCGAAAAATGCGGAATCCGGGTTGTTTTCAGCGAAGAGGCCGTTGACC
>JAJZRF010000088.1 GCA_021847425.1 Deltaproteobacteria bacterium
ATGAGCTTGCTGACATCCGCTTTTTTCCCGGCTTCCAGCGCCTGGGCAATGGCGCTGTGTTCGCTGTCAATGGGCAGCAGGGTAACTTTGCTCCGTTTTACCGCAGCCATGACCAGGTGGCCGGCCATGACCAGGGTTTCCTTGTTGGCCAGAGCGATGTTTTTCCCTGCCTCGATGGCGGCCATGGTGGGGGTGAGTCCGGCACCGCCGACAATGGCGGAAACAACCGTATCAGCGCCGGCCAGGGTGGCAACGGCAATATTGCCCTCCGTTCCGGTCACTATTTTCTCAGACCAGCCGGGGGGCAGGCTCTGGGCCAGTTCGCCGGCCAGTTTCGCATCGCCGATGGAGACTTTTTCCGGATTAAAAGCCTCGATTTGTTCACGCAACAGACGGCCATTGGTGCCGGCGGCCAGCCCAACAATGCGGAAGCGTCCGGGAAACTGGCGGACCACTTCCAAGACATTGCAGCCGATTGAACCTGTCGAGCCAAGCAGAGAGATGTTTTTCATGGGTTTTTCTGTTCTCTTAAAAAAAGACGGTCAGCAGGAGAGTGCAACCACCTGGTTCACGGCAAATACAGTCCTGCCTGAAAATAGAGCAGATAATAGAGCACCGGCGCGGTGAGCAGCAGGGAGTCGATGCGGTCCAGCAATCCGCCGTGACCAGGGAGGAGGCTGCCGGAATCCTTCACCCCGAAAGCCCGCTTGATGGCCGACTCCGAAAGATCCCCGGCTGCGCCGAGGCAGCCCAGCAGGAGGACGATGCCGCATATCCAGAGCAGCCCTTGTTCCGGCAGGAAAAAATACCGGACAAGGAGGGCCGCGCCAAGGCTGCCGGCCAGACCGCCCCAAAAGCCTTCCCAGGTTTTACCGGGGCTGATGGCGGGGCAGAGCTTGTGTTTGCCGAATTTGCTGCCGGTGTAGAAAGCGGCGGTGTCGGAGGCGACAGTAATGGCGGTGAGCAGCAGCAGCCAGGCACGGCCCTGCGGCAGGGCCATGAGCAAGACCAGATGGGCGCTGCACAGGCCGAGGTAGAGGTAGCCAAAGCCGGCGCGGCTGATAACTTCGTAGGGTTGGGCAAGATTGGCGTACCTGGACAGGGTATGGAGCAGAAGAGCGATCAGGGCAAGGCTCAGGCCGCAGAGCAGGCCGGTGGGTTCGCCGGAATATGCGCCGATCAAAGGCAACAGACCGAAAAAAATAAGGGGTAGTCGAGCCCGTTGGCTAAGGGCAGGCAGGACAAGGGTCAGGTATTCGGCTATTCCAACACCGGCCAGACCGGTGATAAACAGCCAGAATAGCGGGAATGGCCCCAGGAAAAGAAGGAGCAGCCAGGCCGCGCTTGCCATAACCCCGGTAATAAGTCGTTTCATGCTGATCCTGTCATAAGCCCAGCTCTTCGGCGTATGATCAATTGTTGAACTCGCAGATAAGCGCACGATTTCGAAAAACCGCGATTACAACAATGGTCGCTTTGTAACCCTTTACATGTATGTTGCGGACCTGTGTCATCGTTCCCTTATGCGAGACCATCATCAATGGGAGGATGACTGTTTCGCCTGTTCGCCTGTTTTGCCAAAACGCCGCTGCCGTTTCTGAAAGTCCAGGATGGCATGCAGCAGATCCTGTTTTCTGAAATCCGGCCAGAGGGTCTCCGTGAAATAAAGTTCCGCATACGATGCCTGCCACAGAAGAAAGTTGCTCAACCTCGTTTCTCCCCCGGTGCGGATCAACAGGTCCGGGTCCGGCAAACCCGCCGTGTACAGATGCTGCTCCAGAACGGCCTGGTCAATGGCCTCGGGGCGCAATAATCCATCCCGACATTCGCGGGCGATTGCCTGAGCGGCCTGGGTGATTTCGTTCCTGCCGCCATAGCTCAAGGCAAGATTGAGGATCAGCCCTGAATTGCCTGCGGTTTCGCGGATTACCCGTTCCATGACCTTACGGACTTCGGGGGGGATACGGTCTTTTTGCCCGAGGCAGCGCAGGCTCACATTGTTGTGCACCATGGTGGCCAGCTCGCTTTCCAGAAAGGCTTTGAGCAGCCCCATGAGGGCTTGCACTTCAAGGGGAGGGCGTTTCCAGTTTTCCGTGGAAAAGGCGTACAAGGTAAGCACGCCGATGCCAAGTTCCCGGGAGGCGCGGACGATGTCCTGCACGGATTCGACCCCGGCCCGGTGGCCCATGATGCGGGGTTTTCCCTGCTGTTCGGCCCAGCGGCCATTGCCATCCATGATGATGGCGATATGACGGGGCAGGGATGCAGGGTTGGGTTTTGGCATGGAGGAATCTCGGTTTTCAGCCAGTTACAGTAACCACCCCGTAGGCAGGGCGTTAATCTTCAAACCGCCATGACCTCTTTTTCTTTTTCAGCCAGGATTTCATCAATCTGTTTGATGAACCTGTCGGTGGCGTGTTGCGCCTCCTCCTGCATCCTGAAGAAGTCGTCCTCCGGGATTTCCTTGTTGTTTTTCTGTTTTTTCAGGGTGTCGATGGCCTCGCGCCGCAGATTGCGCATGGCAACCCGGTGCTCCTCGCTGATTTTCTTGACGTTTTTCACCAGCTCCTTGCGCCGCTCTTCGGTGAGCTGGGGGATGCTGATCCGGATCATCTTGCCGTCGTTTGAGGGGTTGAGGTCCAGGTCCGAGGAGAAGATGGCCTTTTCGATGGCGGGAAGAAGCTTGGCGTCCCAAGGCTGGATAACCAGCATCCGGCTTTCCGGGATGGTCACGGCGCCGACCTGATTGAGGGGCATTGGCGAGCCGTAGGCCATTACCTTTACCCCATCGAGCAGGGAGGTGGTGGCCCGGCCGGTCCTGATTTTGGTGAGATCGCGCCTGAAGGCCTCGATATTTGCTGTCATTTTTTCGCGCAAGGCGTCGATAATTTCATTCATTGTCCTCTCCCTGTATCAACGTGCCGATCTGTTCGCCGCAGATGGCTTTCTTCATATTGCCGGGGATGTTCATGTCAAAAACCATGATGGAGGTGTTGTTGTCCATGGCCAGGGAGATTGCCGCCGAGTCCATGACCTTGAGGCGTCGTTGCAGAACCTCGCTGAAGCTGAGGTGGGAAAACCTGACCGCATCCTTGTGTTTGAGCGGATCCTTGTCATAGACGCCATCGACCCTGGTGGCCTTGCAGACCAGATCGGCATTGATCTCCAGTCCGCGGAGCACTGCGGCCGTATCGGTGGTGAAGTATGGGTTGGCGGTGCCTGCTCCGAAGATCACGACCCTTCCCTTTCGGAGATGATGCACAGCCTTTTGCCGGGAATAGGATTCGCAGACCGTGAGCATGGGAATGGCGGAGAGAACCCTGGCCGGGATGCCTTTTCCTTCCAGGGCGTCCTGCAGGGCCAGGGCATTGATGACCGTGGCCAGCATGCCCATATTGTCGGCGGCGGCCCGCTCCATGCCGGCAGAGGCGCCGGATACCCCACGGAAAATGTTGCCTGCGCCGATGACCAGACTGGTTTGAACCTTGAGGGCTACCAGGGTCTGAATCTCGGAGGCGAGATAATCAAGAACCTTGGTGCTGATGCCGAAAGCGGCGTCGCCCATCAGGGCTTCGCCGCTCAGTTTCAGGAGGACTCTCTGGTATTTGGCTTTGGTCACGGTCAGTTTACCCGAGGGGGGTGGAAACAGCGTTATGCGCCAACCTGAAAACGGGCAAAGCGTTTGACGCCGATGTTTTCGCCAAGCTTGGCCACCAGTTCGTTCAGCAGATCCTGGATGGAGAGGTCGGGGTTCTTGACGAACTTCTGCTCCAGGAGGCAGCTTTCGGCAAAGAACCGGTCCATCTTGCCGCCCACCATCTTTTCGGCGATGTTCGCGGGCTTGCCCGAATCGATGGCCTGCTGGATGAAGATGTTGCGCTCACGTTCCGCCAGGTCCGCAGGCACGTCTTCGCGTCTGATGGAAACCGGGTTGGCCGCGGCAATATGCATGGCGACATTCTTGGCAAACTCGATAAAGGCGTCACTTTTGGCGACAAAATCGGTCTCGCAGTTCACTTCCACCATGACGCCAAGTTTGCCGCCGGAATGGATGTACGTTTCCACCACGCCTTCGCTGGTTGCCCGTCCAGCGCGCTTCTGGGCAACAGCCAATCCTTTCTGCCGGAGCAGATCAATGGCCTTTTCCATGTCGCCGCTGGTTTCGGTCAGGGCTTTCTTGCAATCCATCATGCCCGCGTTGGTTTTGTCGCGGAGTTCTTTTACCATCTGACTTGTAATATTCACGGTTCTACCTTCATGTTCTCGTATAATCTGAAAGCGTCTCGTAAGCGAAATTCCCGACCGGGTTCAGAGGAATCCGATCGGGGCATCTGTTAGAGAGGCTGGTTCATGCGTCGCCTTTTGCTTCTACAGCCTTGGCCTCGGCGTCCTTGTCGGTGGCAGCCTGATGGGCCGTGGCAAGTTTTTCCTGGCCGCTCAACACGGCGTCGGCCATTTTCGAGGCGATCAGCTTGATGGCGCGGATGGCGTCGTCATTGCCGGGAATGAGATAGTCGATGCCCCGGGGATCACAGTTGGTGTCGATCAGGGCGACCACCGGAATGCCGAGGCGGTTGGCCTCTTCGATGGCGATCTTCTCCCGCTTCGGATCGATAAGGAAGATGGCGGCGGGCAGCCCCTTCATGTTCTTGATGCCGCCCAGGTTGCGGTCCAGCTTGACCGCATCTTTCTGGATCTGGAGGGCTTCTTTCTTGTGGTAATGGTTGATGGTGCCGTCTTCCTGCATGGTCTCGTATTTCTTCAGCTTGTCGACACTGTTCTTGATGGTCTGGTGGTTGGTCAGCATGCCGCCCAGCCAGCGGTTGTTGATGTAGTACATGCCGCAACGCTCGGCTTCTTCCTTGATGATGTCCTGGCCCTGGCGTTTGGTGCCGACAAAAAGCACGGTGCCGCCCTTGGCCGTGGTCTTGGCAATAAATTCGTAGGCCTTGTTGAACAGCGGCAGGGTTTTGTCGAGGTTGATGATGTAGATCTTGTTGCGGGCGCCGAAGATGTACGGCTTCATTTTCGGGTTCCAGCGGCGGGTCTGATGGCCGAAATGCATACCGGCCTCCAGCATTTCCTTCATGGTAACGTAAGACATGGT
>JAJZRF010000037.1 GCA_021847425.1 Deltaproteobacteria bacterium
CGGTCAAGGAGGGGTCCGGTCAACAGTCGTGTTTTATCAGGAAATCGCGAACCATCTCGTTCATGATCTCGATTCTGGGCCTGCCGGTTTCATGGACAATGATCCAGACGCAGCGGTGAAAGGCCCGAAAAAGATCGTGGTCCACCTGGAGGAGCAACCGTTCCGTTGCCTCGACAGGATCGGCGCTCTGGTGCGGATCGGTGTCCATCTCCACGGTCAGCATCCTTCCTGTCTGTTAAAGGCAACCGCTTCGGCGTAGGTGACGCCGGCGCCGCCGAAGATATCGAGGGCGCTGCCGATGGTGGCATCCAACCGGTTTTGCCCCAACTCCTTGACCCGGTAGAGATCGGCAAGATTTTTCACCCCGCCCGCATAGGTGGTGGGAATGGGGCTCAAACGGCCGAGCATTTCGGTCAGCTCCTCTTCAATGCCTGCGCATTTGCCTTCCACGTCAACGGCGTGGATCAGAAACTCGCCGCAGTGCTTGGCAAAATAGGCAAGGGAGTCCTCGGAAATGGTCACCTGGGTGAACTTCTGCCACCGGTCGGTGACGATATAATAGGCATTTCCCCGCTTGCGGCAGCTCAGGTCCAGGACCAGCCGTTCCCGGCCCACGGCCCGGATCAGCTCTTTAAGCCGGTCTTCATGCACCATCCCGTCCCTGAACACCGCCGAGGTGACGATAACCGCGCTTGCCCCCAGATCCAGCCAATGACCGGCATTGTCCGCCGTAATCCCGCCGCCCACCTGCAACCCTCCGGGAAAGGCCTGCAAGGCCCCGGTCGCCGCGGCTTCGTTGCCCGGGCCCAGCATAATCACATGGCCGCCGGACAGCCCGTCATGCTGATACATGGCGGCATAATGGGCGGCCGGCCGGTCCGAGGCAAAGTTGGTGGTCAGGCTCCCCTGCTCTCCGTCGGAGAGGGAGGAACCGACAATCTGCTTTACCCGCCCTTGGTGGAGGTCAATGCACGGTCGGAATTTCATGGGATATCATCCGTCCTGGGGTAAGTGGCTATTTTCCTGGCAAGAGTAGCCTTTTTTTTGGGAAAAGGTCAATAAGAATGGACTCGCCAAAAGGGAAAAAAGGCACAGGTCCGTAATACAAAAACAAAGCGTTGCAGCCGCGAAGCGGCGAAGGAATAACAGTTGTAATCGCGGCTTGTCGAAGTCTGCGCTTATCTGCGATTTCAACAATAAAAAAGGCGGACAGCTTGCGCCGTCCACCTTGTGCAGATCCATCCTTTACTGCTCCCGCAAACGTTTACTTGCAGTCTGCCCTGATCATGAAGGTTCTTGGATCAAGCTTGAGGAGTTTGCCGCATTTGCTCACCGCCGCGGACCCCTTGATGATCTTCAGGTCTATGCAGTCGCTTTCCGGCACGGGCTGAAGGAGAACAACGGTATTGAAAAGATCCTCCATGCCATTGCAGGGTGCCGGCACCCCGGCTTGGCTCCCGGCGCCCTCGTCGCATACCGCGGAAAACCAGATCTGCAGGTCCATGGTCTTGGCCAACTCCCGCATCCCTTCCAGCACCGCGCGGCCGGTTTGGGCAAAATCAAAGCCGTCAACCACCATGCAGCTCGGCTTGATGACGTTCTGCTGCACAAGGTCGTGCAGCCGCTCTTCCAGTTTGGCCAGGCTGAACTTGGATTCGTTGAAGGTGATGATCATCCGGTTATGCATGATCGAGTCATGGATTTCTCCGGCATTGTTGAGCTTGCAGCCTTCGGCAAGATCCTTGAACATGTCGTCGTACCAGAGCTTGGTTTTGTCCAGGCTCTGACCGACACTGACATGTACCACCTGCTTGTCGTTCAACAGGCTGTCCAGGGCGATCTGCACCAGCAGCGCGGTTTTGCCCAAGCCGGCCCGCGCCATGACCAACCCCATCCGGCTGGATTCCTTGGCGTCGCTTTCACCCTTCAGGTTGCGGATGGGATTCTTTTCTATCAGATCTTGTTTCTGCATGGCGGTATCCTATTTTTTATTTTTCAGGGCCTTGGCGATCAACTCTTCGGCAACGCTCTTGGGCACCTGTCTGTAGGTGGCGAATTCCATGGTAAACTCTGCCTTGCCCTGGGTCAAGGAACGAAGATCGGTTGAATAGCCAAACATCTCGGAAAGGGGGACCTCGGCCTCGATCACCGTGTAGGCGTCTTCCTCGTTGGTGCCGATGATCATGCCGCGCCGCTGGTTCAGACTGCCCATGATCGAACCCTGAAACTCGGTGGGGCCCTCGACCGCGACCTTCATGATGGGTTCCATGATCACCGGCTTGGCCTTCATGTATGCCTCCTTGAATCCGCCCATGGCGGCCAGCTGGAAGGCGATATCCGAGGAGTCCACGGCATGGGAGGCGCCGTCATTGATGGCGCAGCGCACCCCGGTGACATGGGCGCCGACGAGAGCGCCTTTGTCCAGGCATTTCTGGAAGCCCTTGTCGCAGGAGGGGATATACTCACGGGGAACCGAGCCGCCGACAATCTGGTCGACAAATTCATATTCGCCTTCTTCCAGGGGCTCGATGAATCCGGCAACCCGGCCGAACTGGCCGGAGCCGCCGGTCTGCTTCTTGTGGGTGTAGTTGAAGTCGGCCCGCTGGGTGATGGTCTCGCGGTAAGCAACCTGGGGCGCGCCCACCGTTACCTCGGCCTTGTATTCGCGCTTCATCCGTTCGACGTACACGTCAAGATGCAGCTCGCCCATGCCGGAGATGATGGTTTCCATGGTCTCGGCGTCCACGTAGGTCTTGAAGGTGGGGTCTTCCTTGGTAAAGCGGTTCAGGGCCTTGGACATGTTGTCCTGGGCCTTGTTGTCTATCGGGGTGATGGAGAGCGAGATAACCGGCGCCGGCACATGCATGGAGGTCATGGAGAAGTTGTAATCCCCGCCGCTGGTGAAGGTGTCGCCGGAGGCGCAATCAATGCCGAACAGGGCCACGATATCGCCGGCGCCTGCTTCATCAATCTCTTCCATATCGTCGGAATGCATCCGCACCAACCGGCCGACCTTGGCCTTCTTGCCGGTGCGGACATTGACGATGGAGTCGCCTTTTTTCAGGGTGCCCTGGTAGGTGCGGACATAGGTAAGCTGTCCGTATCGGCCGTCCTCAAGCTTGAAGGCCAAGGCGAGCAAGGGGTCGCTCGATATGTTGCTCACCTTGACCTCGGCTTCCTCATGATCCAGATCCAGGGCGAAGTTTTCAACATCGGTCGGGCAGGGCAGATAGGAGACTACCGCGTCCAGCAGGAGCTGCACCCCTTTGTTTTTGTAGGCGGTGCCCATCATTACCGGGGTGAATTCAAGGGCCAGGGTGCCCTTGCGGATCGCGGCCATGATCATTTCCTCGGTGGGTGTGCCTTCAAGCACCGCCTCCATCAATTCATCGGAGAACATGGAAACCGCGTCCAGCATCTCTTCCCGCTTGATGTCGCACTCTTCCTGGTACTGGGCGGGAATCTCCTCTTCGCGGATCTTGTCGCCGTTTTCCCCGTCAAAATAGACGGCCTTCATCCGGACCAGATCGATGAGCCCCTGCATCTCGCCTTCGAGCCCCATGGGCACCTGGATGGGCACGGCGTTGAGGCCCAGCTTTTCGCGCAGCTGCTTGATAACCCTGTCCGGATTGGCGCCGGTGCGGTCGCATTTATTGATAAAGGCCACGCGGGGAACCCGGTAGCGGGTCATCTGCCGGTTTACCGTGATGGACTGCGATTGTACGCCGCCGACCGAGCAGAGGATCAGCACCGCGCCGTCGAGCACGCGCAGGGCACGCTCAACCTCGATGGTGAAATCCACGTGGCCGGGGGTGTCGATGATGTTGATGGCATGGTCCTTCCAGTCGCAATAGGTCGCGGCGGAACAGATGGTGATGCCCCGTTCCCGCTCCAGCTCCATGGAGTCCATCTTGGCGCCGACGCCATCCTTGCCGCGCACTTCATGGATCGCATGGATACGCTGGGTATAAAAAAGAATGCGTTCGGTCAGGGTGGTTTTTCCCGAATCGATATGGGCGCTGATGCCAATATTGCGGACTTTCGTAATGTCTCTCATGATAAGTTTTCCACTCCATTCGTGCGTGTACGCGGTTACGCCTGGCGCCGGTCAAGGCACCATACCTTGGTAAACCGGCATTAAGCCGTCGTTAAAAAATAACCTGAACAATTGTGATCCCGTAAACGGCAGCAACGCTGGTGGCGTAAGTAGCCGTAACGAAAGGCCAAGAAAGTGCAGGTTGTTTTTGTAACGGCTACTAAAAAAACGGCCCGTGCCTGGGCCGTATGGACAGTCTTTTTCAGAACCGGCACTTTTACCCCTAAGCCCTGTTGCTGTCAAGGGAAAAATTCGGCGCATTCGCACGCAGTTACTCGTGGCGGCCAGGGAGAAAGTCAGTGGGGTCGGACAAGGGGAAGATGGGGCGAGGCAGAACTAGAGCAAGAAGCTCATTTGCTCATAATGCGTAGGTCTTGAGTTGGATGTATGCAATTTCCGCGGACCGCGCTCATGGGCACCTTGGCAGAATGGGAAAAACCAGCAAGTGAAGTAAAAAAAGGGATGCCCACGTGGGCACCCCTTTTTTTACAGCCAACATTTATTGATTGGTTCAGGTTAGAAGCCGTACTTGAGCATCAGGTAACCAATATTGGCCTCGTAATTCGGGTTAGCATTCAACCCGCTGAAATAGCCACTGTGGGTTGCGTCGAACACATAATAATTGCTGTAATTTTGATAGGCGATGTCGGAATATTCCAGCTTCTCATAGAGATAACCGACCGTCAGCCCCAAGTTGCGATTAATGGCATAGATCGCCTTGGCTTGCAAGGTCTTCTTGGTATAGTCGTCCGATTGGGTGATATTCTGCAAATTGTTTCCGGTCGTGTCATTACCAAAATCAATCTCGCCATCGGATTTCTGATACTGCCAAGAGAGATTCAGGGTCAGCTTGTCGTCGAGCAGGCCAGGCACATTGGCAACCAGGCCATAGGACCAAAAGTGATCATCGGTTTTCTGGGTGTAATCCTGAGGATCGTCGATGCCGTTGTTCTCAGTCTTAACAGTTTCATGGCCGACAGAGCCGCTGAGGGTCGCCTTGCCAATCACATGCCAGGTCGCATCCAGGTAGACGTTCTGGCGAGTGTCTCCGGTGCGGCTCTGAACAGTATTGTCATAGTCGGTCTTTTTGTAGGTGTAATCAAGGCCCAGGTCCAGGCGATCCATGGGAGAGAGATCGAACCCCAGTTTCCATTCATCACTTTTATGATTTTGGAAATTTAAAGGTATTGCGACCAAGATGGCTGGATCAACATCGCCATGATCGGATTTGCTTGAGACATGCTTGTAGCGGAGTTTGGCGGTCACCCAGTCAAGCGAGCTGTTCTTGAGTTGCACATACTCGCTGTTGTCCTTTGTTGACCCGTTGGGGACATCGGTCCCACCAGCCGGCGTCGAGCGGTCCATTTTCAGGTATTCATAGCCGGCCGTGAGTTTGGTCTTCTCGGGCAACCGGTAGCCAAGGTCGATGCCGGCCGTGTCCTTATTGTAGCTCAACAACCCCCCGTCATTGCCGTTAATGATGGTCGATTTATTCTTTCGATCCAGGTAGTTGTAATACAGCTTGGTGTCCAGCTTGTCCATCGGGTTGGAGCTGAGGGCAAGGGACAAGGATTTATAGTCGACCTCCCCGTCGAAACGGGGAGTATCCTTCACGGCGGCCCAATCAGCTGCGCTTAAATTTGACGCGTTTAAATTGAGATCGCTGAGCGAATAGCTGTTCTCCAGGTTGGAATAGGTTGCCGCTGCGGAAAGCACCGAACTCAGGGGCAGGTCACGCAAGGCGAGATCACCGGAAAGCTTTTTGTAGTTGTTGTCCGGTGCAAAGGTGACATAGTCATCCACCGTGTCCGGGGTAAGCGTGGACATATAATGGTTGTCATTGTTGAAAGAGCTCAAAATGCCGGTCACCGAAGTGGTAAGACTCTCTCCCCGATAGCCGGCCTGCAGATGCAGGTTGTCGGTGGAGTTTGAAATCGGTTCAGGCACTTCCGCGAGAAGAGAGTGATAATTGCCCAATGGCCGCAGTCCTGTTTGTTCGTGCCTATCGACGCCGAACTTGACAAAGTACGGCGAATGCATGGAGACTTCCACTTCACCGCCATACGTCTTGTGCTCGACTGAATAATCAAATTTTGTCCAGGTGGCGGGGTTTGTTTTGGTGGCGACAGGGTCAACATGTTGTGTGCCTAAGCCCGTATATGGCGTTATGGCATCAAAGAGATAGTTGTGGACCATCTCGTTATAGTTAAACTTGTACTTAAAATTCTCGTATTCTCCTCCTTTGAGCTGGAAGGACTGATCATCCGCGCCTGAGGTCGCCGCATCAAACTGGAAATAATAGGCGTCCTTCAGGGCATCGAGCTGGATGTTGCCGAGAACAGCGTCATCCATGGGACGAAATTCCTGGAAGCGGGCCTTGTCGCCATTGAGGGAAGACGCTTGCACGCCCATATCGATGGTGCCATGCACCGTCGTATTATTATCTTCCGCAACGGCCAGCGCAGGAGTTGCAAGTGACAAGAAGACTACAACAGAATAGACTTTCTTTTTCATTGCTTGCCCTCCTTATCGGGTGAAAGTTTCTTTGAAGTTTGAGGTGCCGTGCACGGCGTGATGGCAATTCATACAGGCTCGAGCAGCAAAGTGCCTATCATTACTGGCGGTTCCGCTGAAGGCAGACCGGTTATCATAGGTGCCATGTGGGGTATGGCAGTCCTGGCAGAGGGTCGAGACCCTTTCCACCAGCAAATTCTCATGGCGGCTGCCGTGCGGGGTGTGGCAGATGGCGCAGTTTTCCTCCACCGGCGGATGCTCAAAGAGCCAGGGGCCGCGCTTCTCGGCATGGCACTTGTAGCAGAGCTGGTTGTTGTTTTCCGCGTTGATCATGTGTTTTGTCAGGGTGCCATGGGTGTTATGGCAGTCGGAGCACATCACCTTGCCCTCGATGATGGGATGATGCGACATCTTGTTGGCGTCGGAGCGGACATCCTTGTGGCAGTTGAAGCACACCTCTGGCTGGTTTACGGTAAAGCGCGGGGTGTGGATGGTGTGGCAGGCAACGCAGGAGACATCATTCTTTTTGTGTGCACCCATATCCCAGTTGGTAAGGTGCTCTGATTTCTTGTGGCAGCCCAGGCACTGCTTGCTGAGTTCCTCGGCGGTGCGGCCGCCGCCTTTGCTAAAGGAAATGATGGTTTGTCTGGACGGCTCGGTTTCATGTTTGTCCGTTGCCCCATGGCAGGACTGGCAGTCATTTTTGCCTTGCCAGATCTTTGCATGGAATGAGGCCTTGAAGGTTGCCACGGGTTTTTCGTGGCAACTGACACATGCGGCACCGAATTCGGCCGCCTGAGCTGCCGGAGGAAAAAATGGGCTTAACGCTCCGCCGCCGATGAGCATCAGAGCACAACAAGAGGGTAACAACAGTTTTGGAAAGAATTTATACATTGGCGTTCCTCCTTGCCTCTAGCGGCACAAATTTAAACATTTCCTCTCCTCCCTATCCTGAAAAAAGATTTTAAAAGAACTCTTATATTTCTTGTCTTGCAGCTGCGACAATTTGTCAACAGTATTTTCTTGTAAAAACAACATGTTAAGTTGTTAGTTAATAAGTTGAAACCTGAAGTGTTTAGTGCGGTAAGGATTTTCAGGCCGGGGCGTGCTGAAACTTCAATAAACAGGGGGGCCAGGACTTTGGTGGGGACGGAGGTGTCAGATATTCTGTGGGCGACACAGTATGGGAAAGCTGATAGATCGGAAGCGTGTGCAGCGTTTTGTCAGCCGACCAGAGAATTCCCGTCGCGGGGTTGGCGCCGGCACAGTTTTCTCCGGCTGATGGGTGGTTTTTTTTCAATAGTTGGCTAAAGATACTCCTCAAAATAATCCAGATCCTTGTGAAAGGTTTCCTCCAGACCGGCCAGGGCGATGAAGGCTGCCGCCAAACAGACTCCTCCCACTGCCAGCGCACTGGATTCCAGGCCGAGATAATTGCGGCCAAGCTGAAAAAGCAAGGTGATGGGCACGACCATGCCCCGGACGAAGTTGGGAACGGTTGTGGCCACCGTGGCCCGCAGGTTGGTGCCGAACTGTTCCGCCGCCACCGTGACAAAAATGGCCCAGTAGCCCCCGGCAAAGCCGAGGAAGGTGCAGACCCCGTAAAAGAAGGCGGGGCTTTGATTTTTTTGAAGAAAATAGAGGGTGATGCCCGCCAGATTCATGAGCATGAAGATGAGGATGGCCTTTTTCCGGCTCTTCAGAATCTGACTCAGGACGCCGCTGCTGAAATCGCCGAAAATCAACCCCAGATAACAGAACATCACCCCATTTCCCGCCGAGACCGGACCGCTGATGCCTAGGGAGATGGCAAACTCCGGGGAAAAGGTGATCAGGATCCCGACCACGAACCAGATGGGGATGCCGATCATAATCGAGTTGAGGTAGCGGCGGAAGCGCTGCCGGCCGGTGAACAGGGCCAGGAAGTTCCCCTTGCGGACTCCGGCTTGTTCCCCCATGGCCCGGAACATGCCCGACTCGGCCACCCTGATCCGGGTGACAAGCAGCAGCAAGCCAAGGACGCCGCCGATCACAAAGGCCGTGCGCCAGTCAAAGGTGCTGGCCACTAGGTTGGCCAGGATGGCTCCGGAAACGCCCACCGAGGCGACCAGCATGGTGCCGTACCCCCGGAGGCTTCGATGCAGGATTTCGGAAACCAGGGTGATGCCTGCCCCCAACTCCCCGGCCAGGCCGATGCCGGCAATGAACCGGAGCCCCGCGTAGGCCGGGAGCGAAGTGGCCATGCCGTTGGCCAAGTTGGCAAGGGAATAGATAAAGATCGAGGCGAACATGATCGTGAGCCTCCCCTTGCGATCCCCGAGGATACCCCAGAGAATCCCGCCAGCCAGCATCCCCGCCATCTGCATATTCAGAAGAAAGACGCCGTTATCGATGAGCCCCTGGCCGGAAAACCCCAGAGATTTGAGGCTCGGTACCCTGACGATGCTGAACAGCACCAGGTCGTAGATATCCACAAAATAGCCCAGGGCCGCGACAATGACCGGCAGGCTGAAGATCTGGCGAAAATTCGCGGAGTGGTGTGTTTTCATGGCGTTGTCCCGCAATCTGTCATGGTGCCCCACGGAAGAGGGAAACAAAAAAAGGGTCTAGCCGAAATCGACTAACCCCTTTGCTTCCGAGGCATTTCCCCGTTTTTGCCGGGGCCTTTACAATGATTCTCTTTTTGCATCCAGTACATTCCGCACTGCCTGGCCCAGCTCCCGCACCGAAACAGGTTTTAACAGATACGCCCGGATACCCAGGGCCTGGGCCTGTTCTTTGTTGATCAACTCGCTGAAACCGGTGCAGAGAATGATAGGCAGGTCCGGCCGGAGGCGCAGCGCCTTTTGGGCCAGCTCAAAGCCTGTCAGGCGCGGCATGGTCATATCCGTAATGAGTAAATCAAAGGCCATGGGATTTTGGGTGATCAGGGCTAACGCCTCCAGGCTGTCGGAGGAAAGAGTCACCTGATAGCCGAGACTCTGCAGGATCAATTGCAGCATCATGGAAATCATCTCCTCATCGTCCACGACCAGCAGCCGTTCCGTGCCAAGGGGAATTATCTCGCTGCAGACAGCCGCGGCAAAGGAAGGCGTTTCCGCCAACCTGGGCAGATAGACATGAAAGCTCGTCCCCTTGCCAGGCTCACTGTAAACACTGATGTGCCCCTGGTAACTTTCGACAATGCCGTGGACCACGGAAAGACCAAGGCCGGTGCCCTCCCCCTTGGTCTTGGTGGTAAAGTAGGGCTCAAAAATATGGGAAAGCGTTTTTTGATCCATGCCGCAGCCGGTATCGCTGACCTCGAGCAACATATAGTTTCCCGGGGCGAGCTCGGAGCCGGGCGCCCTGCCGGCATCCGCAATGGTAACTTTGGCAAGGCTTACCCCCAGCACCCCGCCGGTCTCCCGCATGGCATGGTAGGCATTGGTGCAAAGATTCATGATGATCTGGTGAATCTGGGTTGGATCGGCCAGGATTGCGCCACAATCCGCGGAAATCTCCTCGCGGATTTCAATGGTCGAGGGCAAGGAGGCCCGGAGAAGCTTGAGCGCCTCCTTCACCACCAGATGCGGCTGGAACGGCTTTTTCTCTTGGGGAGCCCGGCGGCTGAAGGCGAGAATCTGCTGCACCAGATCCTTGGCCCGCTCGGCGGCTTTGGCGATTTGTTGCAGGTCGGCAGCCAGGGGATCGCTTGGGGAAAGTCTGGTCAAGGCCAGTTCGGAATATCCGAGAATCGGGGCCAGCATGTTGTTGAAGTCGTGGGCAATGCCCCCCGCCAAAGTGCCCATGGCCTCCATTTTCTGGGCTTGCCTGAGCTGTTTTTCCAATTTTTTCTGGGCCGTGATATCGCGGACACTTTCAATCCCGGCGATAATATTTCCATCCGCGTCTTTCATCGGGCTGGCGGTGACCTCCAGATGGATGACGCCATTTTCCGAAGGGGCAGTGGTCTCGCGGCGATGAACCTCGCCGTCGGCAAAGGATTGAGCGAGGAGGCAGCCGTCACATATTGTTGTCCGGTGTTGATACGCCTGATAACAGTATTCGCCCGTATGAACGCCCTGTTTGTCCGCGTGGGCCTTGTTCTGATAAAGAATTTTGAAGTCGGGCGTTTGAACGGTGATCCCGTCCGCCAGGGTGGCGAGTAACGATTCAAGTTTATTTTTTTCTTCAAGGAGCGCGCGGTTCTGATCCTTGCGTTCGCTGATATCGCGCACTATCGAGACGATGAAGTTTTTCTCCGGGCGAAGAACAAAGCGGGCATTTATCTCAACAGGGATGCGACTGCCATCCTTGCGAATTTGTTCGCTTTCCAAGAGACGGCTTTGTTCCTGGACGCGGGTCACAAAACTGTGCCAGCCGGGCATGTCCACAATATGCGTTGCAATATCGAGAACTCTGAGGGCCAAGAGTTCCGCAGTACTGTAACCGAGGCTGGAGCAGGCCTTGTCGTTGACGTAGAGGAAGGCACTGGTCTCGGTGTCGACCACAAAGATGGCGTCATTGCTTTGGTTGATAAGGGTTTGAAACAGGGCGAGCTCTTCCTTGGCAAGATAGCTCTCGGTGATGTCCATGATCAGGGACTGGCTGGAGATGGTGCCGTCGGCATTGCGGATGGGGGTATTGATGATATCGTACCAGCGCTCATCCTTGGGGCTTTTCATTTGCCAGCGGATGGTTTTCTGCTCCCGGAACAATTTGTCGTTGTTACACCATGGGCAGACCTCTTCGCAGCCATGCAGGATTTTGTAGCAGTATTCTCCCGTGGCGTCATAACCCGTCCGTTCCCGCAGCTTGTCGTTCATGTACTGGATACGGCAATCCTGGGAACAGATGTAAATAAGCCCGTCAAAGGCCTGGACCAGCGCATCAAGGTCCGGCGCCCGCGGCAAGGAACTGATTTTTTTTGTCTGGTCCGTAGGCGGAGGCATTGGTTGTTTTAAAACGATTTTATTAAAAAATCCGGGGAGAGTTTTTTTTGCGCAATCTGCGCACGGGCCTTGTCACGTTTCTTGCGTGCCTCGGCAAGCGAAACTGCGGGAAATGCCCCCATCGTCAGACAGTTTGTATCTTCTTGGCTTGGCGTTGGTGATTTGCAGTGGATCAGAGGGGTTGTCCGCTTGGTCATGGGGTTTCTCCGTCGCAGAATATTTTGGGGGTATCCGGTTTTTCGTTTGAGAAATACCCCCAAAGCTCCCCCCAAACGTTCCGGATTCCAGCATACCAATACGGATATCTGCGGACAACAGAAAAAGAAAAAGCCCTGATTTCTCAGGGCGTTCAGTACATCTCCGGATGTTGCCGGATTATAGAGGGACCAGGATTCGAACCAGGGACACTCGGATTTTCAGTATGCGGAAGGAACGGTCCAAAAAAGTCTGGATAGTTCCGAACCATTCAATTTCATTGAAAATCACAGCGTCAGATCCCATTTCGAAGTTCTGTCAATTTCCCGGTTTTGGTGTAATTTTCCCTGCACAATTACACCAAAATTACACAAAAAAAGAGCTGTTTCATTATGCCTGTTCTGGCCATGTGGATTGACTTTTCGTCAACTTACCTCATAGCTTTTAAGGAGCAACGGCTTGGCCCGCTCCAAGGCTTGTAGCGAGTCGATAGTTATTTCCAGGTTACCAGTCCCGAAGTGGCCGAGCTCGGCGACATTGCGGGTAAACCCTTTTTCCAGGCTGATGGTCGTGGGATCGACCTTGACGTATACCAGAATCTTGCCGTTACCCGGATGCACCTCGACACAGGCGAAGTTCTTGATCCGCTTGAAGGCGAAGTAGAATTTCAACGTTTTGAACTGCACATCGTCGCCCATTGCCACGAGAAACGTCTTCAACTCTTCATAGAGCTCCTTGAGCGGTTGCGGGGACTGCGCAAGATATTCGCTGACGGTCTTGTACTGGTTGCCGCTTTTGGCGCCGTTCTTGGTTATGGACGACTGCCCTTCGGGGACCGGAGCAGTGGTGGCATTGACCAATTCCAGCAATAACAAATCGGCGCCATAGCGTCGGTAGCGGAGCAGTTCGATGTTACGATTGATTTGCTGGACAGCATGCGCGTCGTATTTGGTGAAGTCTCCGGCAATACAGAGCAGCCTTGGGCTCGACCACTCAATCCCCTCGGCCATCGCCTTGTCGAAGCGTTCCAGGACCAGCAACTTAAATTCCGCCTTGTGGTCCATGAGCCAGTCCAGATAAAACAGTCCCTGGTTGATGACGTTTTCGTTGAGCGTCCTTTTGTATTCGATGATCACAGGACAACCGTTTTCGTCGATTCCAAGGGTGTCAATCCGGCCAGCATGGGTCTTGCCCGTGGAGTACTCCGAGGCAAGAAAGCGCACCCCAAGAAATGCGTCGAGGTGCTTTTCGATCAGCGTTTGCAAGGATTTCTCCACAGAGACGGAGTGGCCCTCAATCTCTTCCACACGGCCATCCGCTAACCGGAACAATTTGATGTCGCTCATAATTACTCGGCCTCTGATCCGTGTGTCTCTTCGGTGCGGCTATTCGCCAGGGCAGGAATGGCTTCATATATCACCCGTGAGAGGACGCCAAAGGCGGCAGCCTCAAAGGCCTTGTCATCCATGTAGCGGGTGACGATCTTGTCGTTTTCGTTCATCCGCTGGATCATCAGGTCTTCGAGCATCTTGCGCAGCCCAAGCTGGAATTTGTCGAAGGGGTTGGCCTGTCGAAGCTGAATCACCTGGGGCGAATTGGTGGCTTTTTCTTTGATCTGTTCGAAGAACAGCCGGTCTTCTTCGGTGAAGTCGGTCCCGAACCGCTCGTTGAGCACCTCGATAATTTCCGAGAGCGGCGCCTTTTCCTCCTTGGCCTTGCCGGTGCCCACATCGGTGGGACTCTTCACGCCATATTCCCCCTCCCCCTCACGCAATTCGATGGCGCCGGAAAAGACCCGTTGCAAACGATAGTACTGCAACCCCACCTCGTCGCCCAGCTTCAAGGTCTCGTTATCGCGGTCCAGCGGCAGATGCGGAAGCAGAAATCGGCCATAGCTGTAAAGCATCTCCAGGTCCGGATCACCGTAGGGGATGATCTGGCTCAGGAAGGCGTACACTTTCACATAGCCGCTCAGCTTGTCGCGAAACGCTGTCTGCGCCTCGTCGTCTTCCAGCGTCTTGTAGCGGTCCACCGCCGGTTGCAAATGGCGTTGCAGGTGGGCGTGGTCCGCCGGGTTCTGCTTGCCCGGCGCCCTGTAGAAGATGCGGGCGAATCCCTCTACTTCGTTCCAGTGGTACACCTGCATACCATCCAGCTCGTGCTTCAACTGGTTGAGCTGTGTGGGGTCCGAGGTCTCCTGCAAGCTGGTGGCATCGTAGTAGGGCTTGAATGCCCTGTAGATGTCATCGGCCTCGTTGACAAAATCCAGGACAAAGGGCGTCTCCTTGCCCGGCACCATGCGGTTGAGGCGCGAGAGGGTCTGCACCGCTTGCACGCCGTCCAACCGCTTGTCCACATACATGGACATCAGCAAAGGCTGGTCAAAGCCGGTCTGGTATTTGTTGGCCACCAGCAGTACCTGATAATCCGGCGAGGCAAAGCGCTCGGGCAACTGCTTTTCACTGATCGGCTTGCCGCTCACCACATCGATATTCATGCCCGGCTCGGTGTATTCCAGGCCGGTTTCCTGGTCGCGCACCGTGCCGCTGAATGCCACCAGTGGCCGCACATCATCATAGCCATGCCTTTTGATGTATCGATGGAATGCCTCCATGTACTTCACGGCATGCAGCCGTGAAGAGGTCACCACCATGGCCTTGGCCCGCTTGTCCAGATGATGACGCACACGGCTGCGGAAATGTTCGACGATCACCTCGATCTTCTGCTCGATGTTGGTGGGGTGCAACACCAGGAACTTGGCCAGTGCCCGTGCCGCCTTTTTCTTGGGCAGATCGGGGTCATCCTCCACCGACTTCACCAGTTTGAAGTAGGTTTTGTAGGTGGTGTAGTTCTTTACCACATCAAGGATAAAGCGTTCTTCGATGGCCTGGCGCATGCTGTACAGGTGGAACGGCTCCGGCTTGCCGCTTCTGCCTACGCGGCCAAACAGCTCCAGGGTCTTGCCCTTGGGGGTGGCAGTGTAGGCAAAGAAGCTCAGATTGGGCTGGCGTCCCCGTGAGACCATTACCTGATTCAGCCGGTCTTCCCAGTCCGGTTCATCTTCGCCATTCTCTTGATCTGCATTGGCTCCGAGAATCCCCTTTAATTCGCGGGCGGTCTCTCCGGTCTGCGAAGAATGCGCCTCGTCCACGATCACCGCATAGCGGCGCTTGCCGATCTCCGCCTCCCACGCCTTGGCCTTGGCTCGCTCTTCCTCGCCGGGATTGTCCAAGTTGTCCGCTCCGGCGGCGCGCAGCAGGCCTTTCAGCACAAAGGGGAACTTTTGCAGGGTGGTCACCACGATTTTGGTGCCGTCGATGAGTGCCTCGGCCAGTTGCTTGGAGTCCTGATCAATGGCCTTGACCACGCCCTGGGCGTGTTCGATCTGGTAGATGGCGTCCTGCAATTGGCGGTCGAGCACCTGCCGATCGGTGATGACGATGACGCAGTCGAAGACCTTCTGGTCCGCCTCGTTGTGCAGACTGGCCAAGCGGTGGGAGAGCCAGGAGATGGAGTTGGTCTTGCCGCTGCCCGCCGAATGCTGGATCAGATAATTTTGCCCTGGCCCTTCACTACGGGCCGCCATGATCAGCTTGCGGGTTGCATCGAGCTGGTGATAGCGCGGGAAGATCATCGTCTCGCGAGTGACCATCCGGCTGCCGCCCTTGGTGTCGTCCACCTTTTCATCCTTCTTCTCAATGAAGAGGAAGTGGCCGAGGATGTCGAGAAAGCTCTCGCGCTCCAATACTTCTTCCCACAGATAACCGGTGCGGTAGCCGGAAGGATGCTGCGGATTACCTGCCCCACACTGAATATCACCGGGGTGGCTGCCCCGGTTGCAGGGGAGAAAAAAGGTTTTGCCCCCGGCCAGCCGGGTGGTCATATGCACTTCGTCCGGATCGGCGGCAAAGTGGACCAACGCCCGCTCCTTGAAGGCGAACAGGGGCGCGCGCGAGTTGCGGTCTTCCTTGTATTGCTTGACCGCGTTGCGCCAGCTCTGGCCAGTGCCGGGATTCTTCAGCTCGCAGGTGGCCACCGGCAGGCCGTTGACGGCAAACACCAGGTCCATGGTGGAGTGGTCGCCGGGATGACAAGGCACCTGCCGGGTGACGGTGAGGCGGTTCTTTTCGTACTGTGCCAGCACTTCGGCATTCAGGCTGTGGGCCGGTTTGAAATAGGCGAGGCGAAAGGTCTTGCCGTAGAATTTAAAGCCATGGCGCAGCACATGGAGCGAGCCCTTGATGGCCAACTCCTTCACCAGCGCAGCCAGCAGCATTGGCTCCAGATTGTCGCCATGTTGGGTGCGCATCGCTTTCCAGAGCGGGGCTTGAGTGGCGGCGATAAAGCCGGTGATCTCTTCCGGAAAGAATGCCTGCTCCTTGTCCCATTCCGCCACTGAGCCTTGCTGCCAGCCCTTGGCCAGCAACATCTGTTCGACGTAGGTTTCGAAGGCCTTTTCGTTGGTCTGGGCCATCCTTATTCTCCTTTTGCCGCTGCGGTATAGGCTTGATCGGTGCGATTCGGCTTGTCGGGGTAGCGCAAGCGCAAGAGGCCATGCTCAACCATGGGATTGAGAAACCGCTGACGGAGACTTTCCGGATTTCGGTCAACAATCTCGGCGATCTGATTCCGCGTTAGCCATTTTTCATGACAAAGGGCCAACAAGATACGTTCCATCTCCTTGGGAAGCAGCCGTTTTTGCTGGCGTGCCGGGGTGGCGATCTGCAAAAGAGTGTCCAGCCCCTGCGCGGATGGTGATCCGTTACGTATGGAGTCACTGCCCATATGTATGGAGTCAACGCTCATATGTATGGAGTCACTGCCCATATGTATGGAGTCCGAGGGGGCAGGCAATCGATACCTGGTCCAGCGGCCTTGCCCCTCTTGGGTTATGGCGCCTTTGGCAACAAGGGTTTGTAACAGCCTTGTCATGTCGGCGGCATGTCCCCCGGTGATCTGCCGCATGCGGGCGTTGTCCACAGTGCCTTCTATATCCGCCGTGACCAGGGCCTGCACTTCGAGCTTGGTGAATCGCGAAAACTTCGCGCCAAACAGCTCCGTTAAACGGGCCAACGACTCTTCGGGGATCAGGCTGACCATGGGCAGCATCCACTGTACCCGGTCCGGCTGGAACTGCTCGCGCACCGCAGGCGTTCGCCAATGCTGGGACTCCCATCCTCGCCGGATTTTGTCCACCCCGGACCCGGCTTTTTCTGCTGTGCCGATCATCATGAACATGAGCTGCAAGGATTTGTTGCGGCATTCGCTGATGTTGCCGCGCAGCAACTGGTCGAAGGAGACCAACAGCGAGCCGGGGTTGGAAAATTCGAAACGATCAGAATATTTCTCCACCACGATGCCGCCCTGGCCCTGGTAGTCGGCATGGATAATGGCATTGGCCAGCGCCTCGCGGATCGCCTCATGCACCACGGCTTCGCCTCGGCGAAACAGGGTACTGTCAAGCTGAAAGGGCAATTTGAGGTCCTGCCCGAGGCGCTGGATCACCCGCAAGTAAAACTGAAAAAGATTGGCGGTCCAGGTTCCATCCATGGTCAACCGGTCGGTCCAACGGATTGCCGGATCACTGGAGAGCTTTTCGCGATAGTCCACCTGGTATTGGGGGTTGGCTTCACGGATTGCCTCGTCCGTGCCGAACATCAGGAGCCCGGCCATGGTCAGCCCTTCCTGGCCACTCTGCCGGTCCCGCCGCCAGCCGCCAAGCTTGGCGAGCAGGCCGGTATCATCCTCGCTCAGCCAGGGATGCGTGGGTTTATGGGAGGCGAAGCGTTGCCGGTATTGCTGGAGACTCTGCCGATCCAGATCGTCCAGGGTGAAATGCGCCAGGATGCGGCTGTCGGCGGCTTCCTCGGCCCGATCGGAAAGCATGCGACTCACTTCCTGTTCGGTGCAGTGATAATCCCCTTCGAAGTTTCGACGATAGGCGCCGGTGAGCGGATTCTGTTCCAGAAAGACCGGACGTTGATAGCGGGAAGCCTGCGGTACCCGGATGGCCAGGATGGTGCCCTGCTCGTGCGGAACCTCGGCCAAGTCCGCATCGGAGAGCAGGTTGGCGCTTACCTTGCCGCGATTGTTGATCGTGTCCCAGAAGGATTTTTTCAACCGGGCGGGGTCGGCAACCCCGCTGACCGTGCCATCGTTTTCAACGCCGAGCAGGATGACGCCGCCATGGGTGTTGGCCATGGCGCTGTAGGTTTCCCACAGGCTTTTGGGCACGCCGCCCTTGGCGGATTTGAACTCCAGCTCCCCATACTCCGTCCAGTCAAGAAGCGTGAGGATGTCAACGGGATCAATGGGATGGGCCTTGCTCATGGAACCTCCTCCCGCACATCAATCTTGCCGGTAACGGCGGCGGTGATCAGGGCGGTGCGGTACTCCCGCAGCCGTTCGATGGCCGCTTCGACCTTTTCCTCCAGCCGGTCGATCCTGGCGGTCTCGCGGTCGAGAAAGGCGGCGATGGCGGTTTGTTCGGGGAGGGAAGGGACTGGCAGCATCGAATCAAGCATGCAATTGCTTTCGATACTTTCAACGGTACAGCTATTTTTAGACCAGACATCCAGCAAGGACTTGTTGTGACCCTCAATGAAGTACGATAAATAGCTGTTTTCTACCGCGCCAGTGGAGACCAAAGCCTTCATGTCTTGATTTATTGTTACGGGGACAAGATTCGTTGCGACAGGTATCGTATGTTTCAGAATGCCCGAGCGCACCACAACTAATGTGGCCCCTATAGAAACCATCCGCGTTGCACTCTCAAATACGGCCTCTTTTGAAATATGATCTTCGGTATCTGAAACTGTTTTTTTAGACATATCTTTAGGGGAAACCCAAGGGATGTCTCCTTCCCAAAATGCCGGATTTGCTTTTGAAGGAGTTCCGCCACCAAAACAGCGAAACAAGTACTTAAGCCGCTTCACCTCCCACCCCTCCGGCACCTCGCCCAGCCATTCGATGCCGGAGTCCTTGAAACGGGTGTGGGGTTCGAGGCCGAACCCGTGTGCCACCTCGGCGGGCAGGCCACGGGTGACGGTGCGGGAGATCAACGCGCTGCGTTTCTCCTTGAGCAACCCGATCAAGGCCCTCTTCTTGGCCACCAGGGTATCGATGCGTCCGGTTTCGCGGTCGAGGAAATCGGCGATTCTGGTTTGTTCGGAAAGAGGGGGAATAGGGATTACAGCCTCTCCGATCGACGACTTGGGCAATCCATAACGAGTGACACCACTTGCGGCTATCTGAAACTGTTGATTAATCGCACATGATTGAAAGGATCGTAGAAGGAACTTGCCATTCAATAAGGCCGCGCTAGGCGTAATGATTGCCAGATGATAACCACAGACAAGATTTGGTTTGGTGGCTTCGACATGAGCGGGCACAGCAATGTCACGCCAATCCTCTGAATCTTTTGTGATTACGATGTCATCTACCTTCAGACCGAAGCGCTGTATTTCTTCAGATGTCGCCGTTGCCTCCATAAGTTCCATATCTGGATTTATGTGGTCATGGTAGTATACATCGGTGTAGTTGCATAGTCGCACAGGGAACTCATCTTCTTTGGTGAGCTTGTCAACATTGCTGACACGATAGGCTGCGGAAGTCTTCAGCCGCTTCACCTCCCAATGCTCCGGCACCTCGCCCAGCCAGGCCACGCCGCTCTCCTTGTATGCTGGATAGGCCGTGGGCCTCATGTCAGCCCCCTTTTTTGTCCACGGAAGGTGGTTGCCATCAAATACCCATCAATGAAAAAGAATGGTTGTAACTCATTGACTTCACTGAAATTCAATGAGTCTTTGCCCCCATGCAAGGGGCCTTCCATCAAATGACCGTCAAATAAAAGCCGCGTGCTCACTTGGCCCACCATGGCAGGTATTTCATATATTTACGTCCAGCATTTGCGTCATAGGGAACAATCAAGCCAGCATCCAACGCTTCTTTGATCAGCCGCGAGGCGGTGGCGCTATTCTTCTCGTCAATCCCAAAGCGTTCCCGGAGGGTGGTATTGGTCATAGAGTCCCGCTGCACATAGCGCAGGCAGGCATGCAGGTAGCAGGCGCGGATGCGATCAGCCTTGTCCATCTCCTTCAGATCACGATGGGCAAAGAGGACGGCGCGGGTATGCTCTTCCGTGGTTTCAAACAGCGGAGCGGGGAGCTGATACAGCTCGGTCTGAAAGACCACCTTGTCCACGCCGCTGCCCCGCTCTTCGCAGACGCCGATACGGCGCATGAACGAGGCCAGGGCTTCATTGCGGGACTTTGGCGGGCTGTCGAGAAAGCGGTCGGTCTGCACCAGCGGCAGGCCGGGGTTGGTGATCTCCATGCGGCTTGCAAAGATCTCTACCATGGGCGCCGTGCCGGTGAGGTGGAAATCCTGGTGGATGATGGCATTGGCGACCAACTCGCGGATGGCCAGTTCCGGGAACATGGGCACCTGTTTGCGCAGGGCCTGGCCGATCACCTCGTTGCTGGGCAAAAGATTGGTGACAGAACCGATCAGCCCTTCGAAACCGGCGGCGTACCCTTTGCTGCCCTCCTGCTCGCGTACCGTTTCCACCCGACTTTCGCCCTTGTACAGCACCACCCGGACCGCCTTGCGCGTGAGGGTGCGGAAATCGGCCAATCGCTTGGCGAACAGCACGGCCCCCAGATTGGTGATATTCCATTTGCCACCTTTGCCCTGGACAATCATGTCGTCGGCAGCCAGGGCGGCGAGAATGCCGTCCCGGCTTTCGGGGAGCGGCAGGGAGAGGAGATCGAAATAGGCTGGGTAGTCAAGTAGCTTGAGCGCGTCCTCGGCAGTTACGTTTTCGGCGGCAATCTCCTTTTCAAAGGGAATGCAGTCGAACACCCGCCACAGCTCCCGCTCCTTTTCCGGGAAATCTTTCAGCTTCTTTTTGTAGGAGCCGACGCGGATGAATTCGGCGCCCTTGAACTGCACGGAGTGGCGGAAAGCAGCGCCGATTTCCAGCAGGACGACCGGTTTGCCATCGGCGGGAAATGAAGAGAAGCGGAAGTTGATTTTTGGAGAGAGGAGGCGCAGCAGCCAGCTTTCCAGCTCTTCATAGCCGACTTTGGCGGTTACGGGGTTGAAGGTGGTGCCGACGATCTCATGGGTGTCGTTTTTTATGCCCCAAACGAGATACGCATGAACCTTTCCTGTCAAGGCGGCGGCGTTGGCCAGGGCGGACAGATACTCCCCGATCTCCTCCGGTTCGGCATTGTTGTGCTTGAATTCTACCCATTCGGTTTCGCGGGGTAGTTTTCGCAGTTCGGTCAAAATGCCGAGAAGCTCTTGCTCTGGCCGGTCAATGCTCATGCCGTCACCTCTTTGAGCAAATCGAGAATCTCCCCTTCCAGCTCCTTGATCTCTGCCTCGATGATTGCGAGGGGGCGCGGCGGTTCGTAGCGGTAGAAGTGGCGGTTCAGCGGGATTTCATAGCCGATCTTGGTCTTGGCGTGGTCGATCCAGGCATCGGGCACATGGGGCAGCACCTCGCGCTGGAAGTACTCCTCGATACTCTCCTTGAGCGGCACGGTTTCGGTGTCGCGTAAATCAGCATCCGGCTCCGGGTTGCCGTGTTTGTCCAGGCAGATTTCGGCGGTTTCGTCCCGTTCGCTTAAGGAGGTTAGCACCATCTTGACCTCGGGGGCGGCGAGCTTGACACCACGGGCATGGTCCAGATCGCGCAAGGTGATCAAAAATTGCTTGCGATCCTTGAACAGGGTTTCGCCGTGTTCCTCGGCACAGGCGGCCAGAAAATCACGAAGTTGCTGCTGCCGGGCCTTTCCGGTTTCGATCTCCTGTTGGCGCGCGGCCTCATTCTTCTTGGCGCTGCCGGCGAGATTCTTGAAAGCGGGTTGTCCCTCCAGCCGGGCAATCCGCTCCGGGCTTGCCTGGAAGTTGAGGCGCAAGGGGCGCTCCACCGTGATCTTATGATACCCGAAATCGTCGTTGTCAAAGACCTTGCTCACCACCAAGTTCTTTTCCTGACCGTCCAGAGTGAAGGCACGGGTTTCGCCATCGGTGAAGTGTGCATAGATGCGGGTGATTTCGGTGATGTGATCCGGGTCCTTGGGCTTGTCGGATGGGTCGCCGATGCGGCGCCGCTTGTTGCCCAGGGATTTCTCCATCTGCACCCAGAAGTTGCGGGCGTCGATGAGCTGCACCTTGCCCTTTCGCTTGGGCTCCTTGCGGTTGGTGACCACCCAGACATAGGTGGAGATGCCGGTGTTGTAAAAAAGCTGTTCGGGCAGGGCGACGATGACCTCTAGCCAGTCGTTTTCGATGATCCACCGGCGGATTTCGGACTCGCCGCTGCCCGCATCGCCGGTAAAGAGGGGCGAACCGTTGAAGACGATGCCGATGCGGCTGCCGCCCTTGCCGGTCGGTCGCATCTTGGAAATCATGTGCTGCAAGAAGAGCAAGGCGCCGTCATTGATGCGGGGAGTCCCGGCGCCGAAGCGGCCATCGTAGCCCAAGGTGTCGGCCTCTTGCTGGATCTCCTTCTGTTGTTGCTTCCACTCCACGCCAAAGGGCGGGTTGGCCAGCATGTAATCGAAGGTCCACTTGTTGCCTTCCGCGTCGTGATCAAAGCCGTCCTTGGTGAAGGTGTCATCGCGGATGATGTTGTCGGCGTCCTCCCCCTTGATCAGCATGTCGGACTTGCACACCGCCCAGGCCTCGTCGTTCCAGTCCTGGCCGAAAAGCTTGGGCTGCGCCTTGCTGTTGAGGTTACGAATATACTCCTCGGCCACCGACAGCATGCCGCCGGTGCCGCAGGCTGGGTCATAGATGGTTTTGACCACATGGCTGCGGGCCAGATCTTCTTCCGGAGCCAGCAGCAGGTTGACCATCAGCTTGATCACCTCGCGGGGGGTGAAGTGCTCTCCTGCCTCCTCGTTTGCTTGCTCGGCGCCGATACGGATCAGTTCCTCGAACACGTAGCCCATCTGGACGTTATCGACCTTATCCGGGGAGAGATCGATCTTGGAGGCAAAGGCCTTGACCACCTCGAAGAGAATGTTCTTCTCCGCCATGTGGGCGATCTGTTCGCTGAACTTGAACTTCTCCATGATGGCTCGCACGTTGGGGGAGAAGCCGTTGATGTAGCTGTTGAGGTTGGGTGCCAGGTTGTTGGGGTCATCGAGCAGGGAGTGATCTGCATCCTTGGCAAACTGCATTCGGGAAAGGTTGTAGAACCTGTGGCCGGTGATGCTTTCCAGGCGTGCCTGAATCACCCGATCCGGCTTGGTCTTCAATTCCTGGTGCGCGTCGAGAACCGCAGCCTTGGTTGGGGCCAGCAGGCAATCAAAACGGCGCAGAACCGTGAGCGGCAGGATCACCTTGCGGTACTCATTACGCTTGTAGGGGCCACGAAGCAGATTGCAGATGGACCAGATGAAATTGGCTATTTGCCGGTGAGTTTCGCCATTCATATCAGAGTCCTTGTTTCGAGATACAGCCTTACGCCAGGGGCTGGAGGCGTATAAAGTTCAGAAAAAAAATTATCTCAAGTTGCATACCCGGGACCCCCCCTAGGAATCAAGCTAATATTACCTGTTGGAAGGTTAGTCCGAAATCATCGGAGACGGTCCCCAATCGTAGGAGACCTTGGTGACAAAAGTAAAGTGAAATGATGGCGAAGCGGATTATGGGGCAATTCCCTCTGCCGGGCAACGATCCTGAAAATTTCCGGAAAAATTTTGGCTTTTCATCGTGTTTCTTTCGGTTTTTTATTATGTTTGAATAGATAAGTAGAGAAAACGGGAGCCTCCAGGTGGCGGACAGCTCATAAAATCCACCACACGCCCAAGCACGGGAGCTGGCTCAATATGGCGGAAATCGAACTCAGTGTTCTCAAGGGGCAGTGCCTCGACCGCCGCATTCCCGAGATGGCGGCCATGCAGGCCCATGTAGCTGCCTGGGAGAAAGCCAGAAACAACAGCGCGAGAAAAATTGTCTGGCAGCTCAAAACATCAGATGCTCGTATCAAGCTGCGCCATCTTTATCAGAAGTTGTAGCTGTTACGTTGCACTAGGTTTCGCTGAAGCCGCGACCCAATATCTTGCCCGGCTCAAGGAGTCCGGGGGGAAAGATATGAAAATGAAAGAGCTGCGTTTGAAACATCATCTGGCCCCGTTTTTCGGCGACACCCCGCTTGCCAAGATCAGCAGTTTTGACATTGAACGCTACAAGCGCCAACGTCTCCAGGAGCCAATCATTGTTCGACCCCGAGGGAAAATGCTTGCTCGCAATCTCGACCAGGTTTCCGCAGCCAAGCCGGGAACAATCAACCGCGAACTTGCCGTGTTATCACACCTGTTCAACATGGCTATTGAATGGGGATGGATGGATCGGCGCCCGGCCAAGATCAACCGTTTTCAAGAAGACCAGGGGCGCATCACCTATTTAACCACGGAACAGATAGACAGATTGGTGGAATGCGCAAAAACGGACGCAAGCCCGATTAGTTACCCATTCATCATTATCGGACTCAGCACTTCCATGCGTAAAATGGAGATTCTCTCGATCCGGAGGGAATACATCGATCTACAGCGCCGTGCCATATTCATACCGAAGGCAAAAGCGGGTGCTCGTGAGCAACCGATCACGAAAGACCTTGCAGAATTTTTAGCGGGGTATGTTTCGGTTCTTCCGCCTGGCTCACCCTGGCTTTTCCCAGCGCTTGGCGCAAAATCCGGGCATGCAATGGATATTCGTAAGCCGTTCCGCCGTGTTGTTGAAAAAGATGGCTTCTTTTGGCACAATTACACAGAAATTACTCAACAATAAAAAATGGGTTGCAGCGTATTAGCTGCAACCCATTTGATTTACTGGTGCCGGGACCAGGATTCGAACCAGGGACACTCGGATTTTCAGTCCGATGCTCTACCGACTGAGCTATCCCGGCAAAAAAGTAGCTATCATATATTGAAATCTGCCCTGCTTGTCAACCTATTTCACGAAGAGACCTTCATAACCACCCGCGTGGCGGCCATACGGTCATGCCAGGCGCATTTTTCCCGGTCGATGATACTCCAGAAAAGGCCAAGACCCAAGGGGAGAATCGAGAGGCCGTAGCCGATAAAGCGCAGGAAAGCGAGGCCCGGGGTTATTTCTCCGCCGTCGGCCCGCACCACTTTAAGCCCCAGGAACATCTTGCCGAGGGTTTGCCCTTGCCAGGCATGCAACGCCAGAAAATATGCCGCGACGAACAGGGGAAAGGTGAGCAGGAAGAGAAGAAGGCAGAACAGGATCGAGGAAAGCAGGACGAGCCAGTGGGAAGAATGCGCCCACAGGGTCGTCATCACCGCGCAGAGGCAAGAGAAATAGAGCAGGTGGATAATGAGGATATCGATGCCCATGGCCACCCCGCGCGCCAGGAAACCGGCGTATCGGGGCTGGGGGGCGGATTCCCCATTTGTGGGCGTATCCATCCCCTTACTGGTCATCGTTTTCTAGGGTCAGGTCGAGATCCGGGATGTCGGCCATGGCGGTTGCCGGTTGTTTGGGCTTATCGTCCGGGGCTGGGGCGGCCATGTCCTCTTCAAGGGAAAGTTCCAGAATATCGTGGTCTTCTTCCCGGTTCGCCGGTTTTGCCGGCGGCTCGTCAAAACTCATCAGGGAGGAGAGATCGATAATTTCATCCTCCTCCGCATCGGGAGGAGGAGTTGCCGTCTCCTCCTTAAAACCGCCGAGGGCCTGCTCTGTCTCTTCAATGTTCAGCGTCGCATCGGAAGCAAAGCCGGGAAACTCGATTCCCTGGAGCGGTTCTTTTTGCTCGTCTTCCAAGGAGAGCACCGGCTCTTCTTCCTCTTCCTGCGGAGACATAAGGTCTGAAACATCAAGATCTTCGAGGCCAAGAGATGGCAGAGCCTGGCCTTCCATGTCGTCCTCCCCCAGCGGCGCCCCGGCGAAATCGAGATCATCCTCGTCCGCCGGCGGAGCTTCGGCCTCCAGCTCGTCCAGGGTAAAGGTCTCTTCTGCCTCGCAGGGAACAGGAGCAGGCTCGGCATCGGCTGGGGCTTGCTCACCGAGGATCGCGCCAAGGAAAAAAGGAGCAGCAGCCTTGCCCACCGTGCCTTGAAGCTGTTCGGCCACGGCCGTTAAATCATTGCTGCACTTGCCGCAGGATCTTTGCCGGTCAAACGAGATGTAGCCGCATTTTGGGCAACGCATTATGGATCTCCCTTTGCACAGTGGTGCCGACGCGAAACCGCTGGCCCGCCAAGAAAAAAATATGGATAACACTACAAGTTTATTATATATCTTTACAGATGGTCAAGACATTCTCCTGTATCCGCAGCAAAAAAGCAACCGCAGTTTGCTCGGCCGGGAAAAACCCGGCATACGGTTTCTTGCAAAATACGGCGAATAGCGTTACCTTTCCCTGCCCGTGCGTTTGCGCCAACCCCTTTTCTCGGAGGAGAGAAAAATGAGATTTGCCTTTCCCTCACGTTTTGTTGTCTGCCTTTGCCTGCTGGGCCTTGTCGGTTCAGGGTGTTTTTACCATGGTGAGCCGGTGCGCCATCTTTCTTCGGATGTCTGCCTGATTACCCCCAACCTCACCCAGAAGGAGGTGCTTGCCACTCTCGGGCCTCCGGATCAAAAACAGCAGGGAGAGCAAGGAGAGGTCTGGATTTATGATACGGTGAATAAAAGCTTCCTGCGGAAGACCCCTTATATCGGAGAAAAATTGGGCTCGGAGAATTATGATGTGGTGACCGTCACCTTTGTCGGCGACACTGTGGCCACCTGCCTCTATCGCTCCTATAGCGAAGAGGAATTCAAAAAAAGCGGCATTAAGACCAGTGGGCCGCGTGAGGATTAACAAATACGAAAAATTCCGGACCCGCATGATTGAGGAGCAGCTGCTCCCGAGAGGCATTGAGGATCAGGCGGTGCTCCACGCCATGGCTGTGGTCCCCCGCCATCTTTTTGTCGCCGACGCCCTGCATGCCCAGGCTTATGGCGATTTCCCCCTGCCCATCGGGCACGGCCAGACCATCTCCCAACCCTATGTGGTGGCTCTCATGACCCAGCTGCTCCAGCTCACCGGGCAGGAAACGGTGCTGGAGATCGGTACCGGCTGCGGTTATCAGTCCGCCATTCTCGCCGCGCTTTGCCAGCGGGTCTATACGGTTGAACGGCTCAAGCCCCTCCTGGCCCGCGCCCGGCGGACCTTTGACCAGCTTCAGATTTACAACATCATGAGCAAGGTGGCGGATGGCACCGAAGGCTGGCCGGACAATGCCCCCTTTGCGGCGATCATTGTCACCGCCGCCGGGCCGCGGATTCCGCAGCCCCTGGTGGATCAACTGGCCGACCCTGGCGTCATGGTTCTGCCGGTGGGTGATCTGGAAGGCCAGACCCTTATGGTGGTAAGAAAAGAAGGCGGCGAGGTGACAACCACCGAGGTGGAAAGCGTCCGCTTTGTCAAGCTGGTCGGCACCCACGGCTGGAAGGCGGCCTGAACCTGTAAGCGGCCACAAGGCTCCGCATCTGCGGCACCCTGTGACCGCTTACTCTGGGGTTTTGCGCACCCTGTGATCTCGTTCCTGGGTTTTTTCCTGGTGCTGCTTCAAGCCCCTCACCCTGTTCTCACCCCCCTGCTCTCACCCGTTGGGCCAGACGCCGGACTTCATGCATGGTTTCCGCCAGGTCAAAGGAACGAATCCGCCTTTCCTGCATGACCACCCTGCCATTAATGAGTACCGTGGAGACATCGCTGCCCCTTCCCGCGTAGACCACGGTCTCCGGATTATGAAAGGGTGTCAGATGGGGCTGTCTGGTGTCGATGATGATACAGTCCGCCCGCAGGCCGGGGGTGAGGCAACCGGTCTTTCCGGCCAGGCCCAGAACCCCGGCGCCCATGCCC
>JAJZRF010000089.1 GCA_021847425.1 Deltaproteobacteria bacterium
GATGAACAGCATTTGAGCGTCATGCAGGCCGGAAGCGGCAGGATACTCAATATCTGCGCTTCGATGTTTTTGGTCATAGTCTTCAGTCATGTCAATATCAGGCGAACGATAGTGGTGGAACAGGTCTTTTACCTGGAATATTTTTTCTTTCTTACCTATTTCACCATCCTGCTGGTCTCGTTAAATTCGGTTTTGTATTCCGCGAACGCGAAGATCCGTCTGGTCCAGTACCAGGAAAACTTGATCCCAAGACTCTGTTTCTGGCCTTGTCTTTTTGCCCTGCTATTCACAATCACCGTATGCGCTTTTTATTGAGTCTCTGCCTTTTGTGTCGTCCGGAATTATACAACAGGGGAAGGGGTGGGTTACATGAAGTCGCACGGATTCAAACTGGTCAGAAAACTCAACGCCCTGATTGTTTTTATAGGATTCATGGCGTTCGTTCCTTCTTTGTCCGCCATGCCGCTGGACACGGCCAAGCCTTACGTTCTCTCCGTCGTTTCCGGCAACACCGGCCACGCGAATTCGGCAGGGCTTGCGGAAGAGATCCGCGTGACAATCGTCAATGGAGAAGAACTGATTGATGAGGCGCGGCAAACTAACAAGAATATCATTCTTTTTTTTGATCGAATGCCGTTGAAGGAGGTGTATCCCCAATCATATGTCATCAACAGCGACAGAGACGATCTGCGTTTTTTCATCGGCCACACCGCAGCCCCGATTGCGCTGTGGGACCATTTTATCTCCTCGCGCAAGGCAGGACAGTTTTTTAGCCGCAGGGTTTCAGTCAGCGTTGGACTCGAAGACCAAACGCCGATCCCGACGTTGGTGGAGAACGAAAAATCATTCACTCTTGTCCTGATAAATAAGACATGGTTCACCGTCAGCATCGTTATTATCGTGGCGCTTGTTGTTCTTTTCCTGCTTCTCGCCGCAAAGACCAATATCCTCCGCGATGTCGGTCCGAATCCCGATGTCGGGAGAAAGCCTTACAGCCTCGCGCTCGTGCAGATGGCCGTCTGGTTCTTTGCCATCATGACGTCATGGCTGCTGCTCTACGTCGTAAGGCACAGCTTTAACACAATTTCCGACACGCTTGTTCTCCTGATGGGCATCAGTGCAGGTACTGGGATCGGAGGTGTGGCTATCGATACGAACAGGTCGAGACCTGCGAAGCAATCGCAGGGTTTCATAAGGGATATCGTTTCAGACGACTACGGAGTCAGTTTTCACCGGTTCCAGATCTTCGCCTGGACAATCGTCTTGGTCGCGGTATTCGTACGACAGGTAACTGCATATTTGACGATGCCGGAGTTCAATTCTTCCCTTCTCGTCCTGATGGGGATAAGCTCCGGAACCTATCTGGGGGTTAAGGTGACGGAAGAATCGGCAGAAAAAGCGGCATAAAAAACTTGACGCCTCCCGGAAAAAAAGCAAAGGTCCCATCTTCGGTTTTGCAACATATCCCAGGAACAGCTATGACGAAAATAATCAGTCAGCTTTCGCCCAAAAAGATACTGATCCGTTCCACCAACTGGATCGGCGACGCCATCATGACCACCCCGGCGGTGCGGACCATAAGGGAGAATTTTCCCGCCGCCGAGATAACCATCCTGGCCTACCCTTGGGTGGCGGATATCTTTGCTGCCAGCCCCCATGTGGACCGGGTCATGCTCTATGAGAAAAGGGGCAGGCATAAGGGATTGGCAGGGATGTGGCGTTTGGGGCGCGAGCTTGCTGCCCAGCGGTTTGATATGGCTATCCTGTTGCAGAATGCCTTTTCCGCCGCAGTGCTTGCCCTGCTCGCCGGGATACCGGTCCGGGCCGGGTATCGGAGGGATGGCCGCGGTTTCTTGCTGACCCATGGGGTCACCATCAAAAAAAGCATCCGGGCGCGGCATCAGGTCTACTATTACCAGGAGATGCTCAAGGATCTCGGCCTGATGTGCTCCCCCCAGGAGCTGTTTCTTGCCCTGCCGGATTCCGCCGATGCGTGGGCCAGGGATTTTCTTGATGCCAAGGCGAAAAAGCCGGTGGTGGGCCTGAATCCCGGCGCGGCCTATGGCCCGGCCAAACGCTGGCCGGCGGAGAGGTACGCCGGGCTGGCCAAACAGTTGGCCGAAAAGTTGGGCGCCACCCTGCTGGTTTTCGGCACCCTTGCCGATACCGGGGCCGCTGCGGAGATCGGCGCGGCAGCGGTTGGGCAGGTGCATGATCTCACGGGCAAGACCACTCTGGCCCAGGCCATGGCCCTGATCGGGATGTGCGATGCCTTTGTCACCAACGATTCCGGGCTCATGCATGTGGCTGCCGCCCGGAAAACCCCGCTGGTTGCCATCTTCGGCTCCACCGACAGCGTGGCCACCGGCCCGTTCTCCCCCAAGGTGGAGGTGGTGAACAAGAATCTGCCCTGCAGCCCTTGCCTGAAAACCCATTGTCCCCAAAACGATTTTGCCTGCATGCTGGAGATCGGGGTGGACGAGGTGTTCGCGGCAACCTGCAGACTTTTGGAAAGCAAGGAGGGATGAGCATGCGACCGGCCGTGTTTCTCGACAGGGATGGCACCATCAACGAGCAGATGGGCTACGTCAACCACATCTCCCGTTTTGTCATGCTGCCCAGGGCTGCGGCTGCTATCCGTCTCTTAAACGAGCAGAAAATTCCGGTGGTGGTGGTCAGCAACCAGTCAGGTCTGGCCCGAGGCTATTTCCCGGAGAGCCTGCTGGAAAAGGTGCATGCCAAGATGACCGGGGCGCTGGCCGAGGGTGGAGCCCATGTGGATGGGATTTACGTCTGCCCCCATCATCCCGAAGCCAAGGAGGAGCGTTTCCGCCTTGCCTGTAACTGCCGGAAACCAAAGCCGGGTCTGTTTCTCCAGGCGGCGGTGGATCTGGGCCTGGATCTTGCCCGTTCCTATGTGGTGGGCGACCGCTGGTCGGATCTCAAGGCGGCGGCGGCGGTGCAGGCCAAGGGGGTTCTGGTCCTCACCGGCTATGGCCGTGGCGATTACGAGTACATCGGTCCGGCGCAGCAGGTGCAGCCTGCGTATGTGGCGGAGGATCTCTATGCAGCGGTGCAGTGGATTATGCAGGATATGGCGGGGTAAGTTTGGCCGCTGTCCTTCTGGCTATTCGTGCCGTTTCTTTTTCTCGGGAAATTCGTAGAGAACCTCATTCTTCTTAATGAGGCCGAATTGCCGCCGCGCCACTTCTTCCAGATAGACCGGGTCTTTTTTCAGCTTGTTGACTTCCTGTTTCAGCGCGGTATTGCTCTCGCGCAGCTGTTCATTCTGGGCCAGGACTTGATTCAGTTCCCTGCTAACCTCGTAGTATTTCAAGACCCCGTAAGGCCCGAATACCGACCAGGCCCCGACCACCGCGACAATGAGCGCGCTGTACAGCAGCACTTTCTTCCGGTCAGTCTCTGAGAGGTTCGCTAGCATGGAAGCCCATTGCAGATGGTTTTTCCCGGTTGAGCCTGGGAGTTGACTAATTTTTTCTCTTATTATTCCTGTTAGATAGCATAGATACGCAGTTCATGCAATCGCCGAGTTTTGCGAGCTGCAAAAGGGAAGCAGAGAGGGAACGGTTGACACTCCCAATGGTTGTGAAAAATCTGCTGGCGGCCATTGCTATTGCTTCGGTGATTAAATATCTAAACCGTCATTCCCGCGAAGGCGGGAATCTATAGGTCGTGGATGCCCCACTAAAGCATTCGGGCATGAGTTGTTTAATCGCCGGGTCAATGCCATTTCCACCTTTTGAAATTACGCGAATGTGCCGTTAGTTGCCGCTCGCGGGCGAGGACGCGGGGGGCTGGTCGTCTATTTTGTTGGCAACATGGCTGGCCGCATTTTCCGTTGCCTTCGCGCCATGCTCGACTCCGTGGGCTGCGGCCTTGGCTCCATGTTTGATTCCGCTGGCGGCAGCCTTTACCCCATGCTCGATCCAGCTGGCAGCAGTCCGTGCGCCGTGCTCGATTGCTTTCCCCACCTTGACCACTACGCCGGGTTCGCTGCTCGCGGGTGATTCGGCGGCGTTCCTTGGGGCGGCCCCGGCAGGGCTCAACAGGATGAGCACTAAGGAAAGCGTCAGTGCAGTTTTGAGAATCGTATTCATGGTAGTTCCTGTGGTGGTTCTTGCTACCGTGCCATGATAATCATACCCGTTGGGCCAGCGTAAAGTAAAAAATGTGGGAATTGGGTGTGCTGCCCACATTTTGCCTGAAAAATCCATCAAGTAATCATTCTTTTGCTGTCCACGCATCACCGGTCTTTTTATATTTTTTCTTCACCGCTGACCAAGCCACCCTATGCGCCGTTTCTTCCTGGGAAGCATCACCCCGTCGTTCTTCAGGGCTCGCATATTCCTGCCAGGCGTGATTAAATGCTTCCCGGTAAATATCCTGTGCATGGACAGGAAGTACATGGGTTACATTTTTGGGTAAATCTTTATTGGTTTTGTAGGGCATGAAGATGACTCCTTGGTATACCTGCCTCATGAAAATCCACTCAGAAAAGTAGCCTCCCTTTTTCGGCATGAGCGCAGGGTTGGGCGTTTATAATATCTTCTCCATTACGATATTGCATCTGGCGTAACCCGGATGAACTCCTTCGCTGAGTACGCTAAAGCCATGTTTCTTGTAAAGTGCGATCGCGGGCACCAAAGTCGTGTTGGACAACAAGTAGGCACGGCTTGCCTTGATTTCACGCAGCTTTGCGAAGGCGGCACCAATCAGCGCGTCGCCATAGCCCTTGCCCTGAAATGCGGGGTGGACCGCCATTCTGGCCAACTGGAACACCTCATTATCTTCCTTGAACAGTGCGCACACGCCGGCGACTTGCCCCTCTTTCAGCAGCGTGAAGATGTAACCGCCGTCAGCGATGATTCTGGCTGGGTTGCGCGCCAGTTCACGATCTGCTTCTTCGATTCTGAAGTAATGTGCGATCCAATCCTCATTGAGGCGGATGAAATCCGGCAGATATTGTTTCTGGT
>JAJZRF010000038.1 GCA_021847425.1 Deltaproteobacteria bacterium
GCCGTCACACGGGCCAGACGACTAAAGGAAGCGACGGTGGAGGCGTATTGCCCCTGATGATGGACAAGCACGCTCTCCACATAATGCTGTTCAGCGCGCTGTCTTGCCCAAAAAAGCAGGCCGGACAACACGGTCTCGACACAGAGAAACAGAAGGAGATAAAGAAATATTTTTTTTCTGGTCACTAAAATCTCCAGACGTTGTTGTCACAAGCCCTGCGGACATGAATATAATAAGCACGGGCAGTCCCGGCGCAATGACAAACAGAGAACTGCCCGCTCTACCATGGCAAGGGGGGGCAGACAATTTTTCTTGTTGGCGATTTTTCTTTGCCTGTTTGCCTTGTTTCACGTACTCTGTACTCTATGAACCTCCGAGATTTCATGAAGAAAGTCAAAGAGCTGCCCACTATTTCCGCGGTGGCCAACGAGATCAATGCCAGCGACAAGAATGACGCGCTCACCGCAAAATCGCTTGGGGCGATTATTACCCGTGACCCGGCCCTCACGGCGACGGTGCTCAAGCTCGCCAATTCAGCCTATTACGGAATGGCCCGGGAGATAACCAGCACCGAACGGGCGGTAACGGTCCTGGGCTTTGACACCATCAAGAATCTGGCCCTGACCATCGCCGTTTTCCATGTTTTCAAAAACCAGGACGGGCAACTCCTTGACCTGAAAGGCCTCTGGTATCATTCCCTCGGAGTTGCTCTCGCGGCAAAACATCTGGCCCTGCACAGTCCGATGCTGGCCGCAGACAGAGCCCTGCCGGAGCAGGCCTTTATCTGCGGCCTTCTGCATGACATAGGCAAGATCGCCTTTGCCCAGAATCTGCCTGCCGAAATGGCCGAGATTCTCAAGCAAACCCGAAACGGGACAACCGTCCAATACGAAATTGAAAAAAACATCCTCGGCTTCACTCACCAAAGGGCCGGACAGGCCATGGCAGACTCCTGGAACTTCCCGGAAGATTACCAGACAGTCATCAGGCTGCACCACGTCCCCTCTGCCGCTGCCACAGGTGATAATCCAAAAATTACGGCTTTGGTCATGGCGGTGTATCTGGGCAACAAAATCGCCAAGGCCCTGCATCTGGGAGAAAGCACGGACCCGCACATGGCAAAGGTGACGCCGGAAGATTTGCGAAACCTGGGGATCAACAAACAAGCCCTTCCCGAGATTATTCAGCAGATCAAAAACGAATATGCCCAGTGCCTTGAAGCCTGGTCATATGATCTCTGAGTTTTAGTCTTCAGCCTTTCCTCACTCCTTGACGCTGACAAATACCCCCTGTTTTGCCGGGTCCAGCTCATAATACCGTTTCAGCAGCAGGATGCTGGGCCTGGCAAGAACTGTCCCCTTGGTGAGCAACAGAATCCCTGTGCCGCTGTATACATCCCGGCTCGCCTCCATTCCCTCCTGCAGGTCGTTGGGCAGCAATTCGATTTCGATATGGTCTGTTCTGGGCCGGATCTTTTTATAAAATGGCTCGGCCTGCTCAAAAACCACGGGGACAAGTTTGGGGTCGAAGAGTGTTCCCTTCAGAAGATCCACCTCCTTGCGCATGGCCTCAAGACCTATGGCCCCCATGGCTTTGTGGACTTTCTTATCGATGTGATCGGCCAGGGCGATGATCCGGGCACCCAGAGGAATATCCGCCTTCTTCAATCCATCGGGAAACCCGCTGCCGTCATAATTTTCATGATGGCTGCGGATGATCCGCCCCGCCTCCCGCAGCTCTTCAATCCTGTCAATGGCTGCCTGGCCCCGCACCGGATGCTGGAGATACTCTTCCCGCTCCGCAAAATTCATCTGCTCGGCCTCTCGCGTCCGCATGAGGTCGGGAATCCCTATCTTGCCGATATCATGGAGCAGGGCGGCCACCATGACTGTTTCCCGCTCCTCGCTCTCCATGCCCAATTGTTTGGCGACATTCACCGAGACCTCCGCGACATTACGGGAATGGGTCCGCATCCGTTTGTCGCGTAACTCCATAAGTCCGGAAAAAGCAACGATAGTGTTCTTGAAATTGACCCGCAACCTGCTGTTTATCGCCCGCAGGGTATCATAACTCTTCTTGAGTTCCATGGTCTGTTCCTGGACCATGATCTCCAGTTCCGTGTTCCACTTTTTCAACTCGGCGTTCTGTTTCTTGACAATACCACCCAACCGCTTGTTTTCACTGAGCAACCGATACATCTGCAAGGCGCCCTTGACTGCCTGGACAAGCTCGTCATCATTCCATGGCTTGTTCAGGTAGCGGAAGGCGCCACCCCGATTGATGGCGTCGATGGCCGCATTGACATCGGCATAACCGGTGAGCAGAATCCGGATGGACTGGGGAGAAATCGCCTTGGATTTTTCAAGAAAATCAACGCCGGTCATCTCCGGCATCCTCTGGTCGGAGACAATGACGCCGACCTCCGTTTCCCTGGCAAGGATTTCCAACCCCTGCGCCCCGGAGGAAGCGGTGAAAACCTCGACCTCTTCATCCATGAAAAGCCGCTGCAGGGAACGCAGGATATTTTCCTCATCGTCCACAAAAAGGATATTCCCCTTTTCCAGAGAGGATGGGGTTGGTGTTTCGCTCATTGTTTTTCCTCGTTTCCCGTTACAGCGGAGGCCGAACCAGCTTCACGGCACAACTCCCCGCAATTTTCGCAAGCAAACACCAACACCGTTCCGGCCTGGCCACCTGGTTCATCCATCATGGCCCCCCGCACGCAGAACTGCTCCCCGGCAAGAGCAAGCACCCGGCTGACAACCTTGCCCGGCTGCACCGCCTCCAGCAGGGCACCCCAGTCCGGAGGCAAAACCTCCGCCGTCGTCGCGCCAAGGGGGGAATGGCGGAAATCCCGCAACACCTCTTCGGCAAAGCGATTGCGCTGCACCAGCACCCCATCCCGGTCAAAACCAACCACTCCCATGGGCAGGATGTTCAGGATGACCTGGCTGTGCCTGAGCACCTTGTTCTGGAACAAAAGCTCTTCCGTGCGTTCGGTCACCTTCTCTTCAAGCTGCGCGGCAATGCGGGACAGTTCATAATTGGCTCGCTGCAGCTCCATGGTGAGTTGATTATTCGTCTCGACCAGGAAATACCGCTCCACCGCCTTGGCGATGGTCACTTTGAGCTCGTCGTCGTTCCAGGGCTTGGGGATGAACCGGTAGACCTGGCCCTCGTTGATCGCCGCCACCACGGCCGCGGTGTCGGCATAGCCGGAAAGGACGATGCGGATGGTCTCGGGCCAGCGCGTATGCACCTCTTTAAAAAAAGCAACCCCGTCCATCTCCGGCATCCGGTAATCGGAGATCACCACCTGCACCGGCTGGTGTTGTTCCAGAAGGATTAGTCCCTCCTTGCCTGATTCCGCGGTGAGGATTTCATACTCCTCATCAAGGAAAAGACGTTTCAGGGATTTCAAGACGTTCGCCTCGTCATCCACGCATAGAATTGTCACATTCTCTGCCATTACCATGCCGCCGCCCTCACTTTGTTTTCACAAGCCCCCTCCCTGGACGGGAGGGGGTCAGGGGGTGGGTGAAGTCAGCAACGGCCTCGCATCCAGCAGGCTCCCCCTCACCCTGGCCCTCTCCCGCGAGGGGAGAGGGAACTTTGCCTGTCTCACTCCGTCTTGATGGGCAAGGTCACGACAAAGGTTGTCCCCTTGCCCTCAACGCTTTCCACCTCAATCTTGCCCCCATGCTTCTTGGTCACAATATCATAGGTTATGCTCAAACCCAATCCGGTTCCCTTGCCCACCTCCTTGGTGGTGAAAAACGGCTCAAAGATCCTGTGCAGATTTTCCTGGGGGATGCCGGAGCCTGTGTCGGCAATGGCAATGGTTATAGTCGTTTCGCTCGCTCTGGTGGTGATCACGATCTCGCCCTGACCCTCGATGGCCTGCGCCGCGTTGACCAGAAGATTCATGAACACCTGGTTGAGCTGCTGCGGATAGCATCGGGTCGGAGGAAGATCGCCATACTCCTTTTTTACGATACACTTGTATTTGAGCTCATTCCAGATGATGTTCAGGGTATCATCCAGACACTGGTTGATATCGGCCAAGCTGTAGTCGGACTGGTCAATCCGGGAAAAACTTTTCAGGTTCTGGACGATCTTGCGGACCCGTTCAACGCCGTCCAGGGATTCGGCAATCAGGGAGGGCAGATCTTCGAGAATAGTCTCGATCTTGAGCTGCCTGCGGATCTCCCCGAGGCGCAGGGCGCGGTCGTCCCCCGCCTCCTGGGGGAAAAGCTCCGCCTGGCTCTTTAAAAATTCCGCCACCCTCGCCGTGTATTTCTGCAAGGTGCCCAGGTTGCTGGTGACAAAGCCGATGGGGTTGTTGATCTCGTGGGCTACGCCTGCGGCCAGCTGGCCGATGGAAGCCATTTTCTCCTGCTGGACAAACTGGGACTGGGTTGCCTTCAGTTCATCGTAGGCATGCTGCAACTCGCTGTTCTTTTTTTCTATGATCTGCATCATCTGGCTGAACTGGACGCCGATCCGCATCACCGGATCATCGGCTGCCTCCTGATAAAATTCGCAGGCCATGCAATTGTTGAACTTCTGGGCGAACCTGCCCTGCACCGCCCCTTTGCAGCAGGTTCCAGCAATGGTCCAGCATTGCAACGGCTCCCGCCCGAAACAGATGCATTTTTTTTCGTTGCATTGCATCATCTGCCAGCACGGCGTATGGTCCGGCGGCAGGGAAAAGAAATACTCCCCACCATTGCCTTGGGTGACCCGCTGGATCATGGTGGAAATCTCGCCCAGGGCGTCTTCAAGCCTTTTTCTGTCCTGCTCGATCTTCCGCTGAATCCGCTTGCGTTCGGAGATATCATGGAGGGTGACAATGCGCAGCTGTTCACCGTTTTTGACTTCAGGGAGATAGCAGGTTTCCTGGAAAACCCTGCTACTGACGTCATGGAACAACTCATCCGGGTGAACGCCGACCTGCTTCGGATCCTGGCGCAACCCGGCTTCCCGGAAAAGATCTTCCCAGCTCCGGCCAAGAATCTCGGCATACGTCTTTCCCAGGAAGTCGCACACCGCCTTGTTGCAGCGCTGCACCTTTCCGGCGGCATCGACCAGAAGAACCAGATCGGAAACCCCATCCATGGTCATGGTCCATTCGTCCTTGGCCCGCTTGACCTGAGCAAAAAGCTGCTTCAGCGCTTGATGCTCCTGCTGCGCCGATATCAATTGGTTATCCTCGCCCATTCACTCACGCTCCGAATATCTTCACTGACCATTGCATCCAAATTGCCAAGTCCCACCTCCCATCGGAGTCTAAGGGCTTGTCCGTAAATAAATCTTTGGTGCTCGCATCCAGCTTTTGGCCGTCTTTGGCCGCTCCTCAATCGCAAAATCCTCGCCGTAGCGCTGCTACGCCTGTGGTTTTGCTCAATCGTCCCGACCAATCCGTCTCAAAATCCGACGCGATCCCTGAAAAGCTTATTTACGGACAAGCTCTAAGGGACGCAGAAATTACAAACGTACCAGTTTTGTCATTGCGAGCGAAGCGCGGCAATCCATGTCCCTTTAAGCTCCAGCCATGGATCGCCACGGCCTGCGGCCTCGCGATGACGGAAATAAGGTATTTCCGCAATTTCTTCATCCCTAACGCTTACCTGCGGGAGGGGAGGCAAACCCCAGAAGACAAACTATTTTACCATCAGAGGCTCTTGCAAAATGCTTTATTGTGCTTCGACAGGCTCAGCATGAACGGAAGAAACTATAATGATCTCAAGATGGCTACCGTTCGCCCTGAGCCTGTCGAAGGGTGTTTTTCTATTTTTGCAAGAGGCTCATCATGGGTCACAATCCCGACGCCGATTCCCTCCTCGGCTTGATGACTCCTTCGTAATACAGAAAAGCCTCGCGAATCTGGGCGCGCAACTGTTGTGCGTCCCATGGTTTGCTGAAAAATTTATAGATGGCGCCCTCATTGACCGCCTGGACAACCGCTTCCATTTCAGCATACCCCGACAGCACCATGCGCACGGTTTCCGGATAAAGCACCTTGACGCGGCTGAGGAACTCGGTGCCGCTCATTCCGGGCATCCGCTGGTCGGAAAGAATCACCTGCGCCGGATTTTTCGCCAACAGTTCAAGCCCCTCGCGACCGCCGGCCGCAGTAAAAACCCCATACCCCTCATCCGCCAACACCCGCTGAAGAGCGGCAAGCACAGGAAGTTCATCATCAACGATAAGCAGGGTCCGCGATTGCGGGGAGGCTTCCAACACCGGAAGGTTCTTGCCCTGGCGCAACAACTCGGCAAACTCCTCGGCAGGTACGGGTTTGCTGAAGAAATACCCCTGTATTTCATCACAGCCGTTTTGCCGCAGATAACCGGCCTGGGCCTCGGTTTCCACACCTTCGGCCACCACTCCGAGCCGCATTCGATGGGCCAGCGCGATAACCGAGGTGGCGATGGTTGCAGCGCCGGGGTCGGTGACGATATCGTTTACAAAGGAACGGTCGATCTTCATCTGGTCGATGGGAAAACGGCTCAGATAGGCAAGACTGGAATAGCCGGTGCCGAAGTCATCCAGGGAAAGGCGAACGCCAAGGCGCTTCAGGGCGGTCATGCGCGCCACCGCATCTTCCGGTTCGTCCACAAGCATACTCTCGGTCAGTTCCAGCATCAGGTGCCGGGGCTCCACACCATAACGCGCCAGGGCCTTGACGATCACCTCTTCCAGTCCGCCGCCCCGGAACTGGCGGGCCGAGACATTGACAGCCACCTTAATATCCGCCAGTCCTGCCTCCCGCCAGACGCGCATCTGCCGGCAGGCCTCCCGGATTGCCCAGGCGCCGATGGACTCGATCAGGCCGTTTTTCTCAGCGGCGGGGATGAACTCCAGCGGCGGCACCAGGCCACAACCAGGCCGTTGCCAGCGCAACAGGGCCTCGGCACCCGCGATACGGCCGCTGCGCAGATCGATCTTGGGCTGGTAATAGAGGACAAACTCCTCCTGCTCCAGGGCTCGGCGCAGCGCGTCCTCCAGCGCCAGGATGGTACGGGCCTGAACATTGAACTCGCTGGTATAGTAACAGAACTGCTTGCCCCCCCGCTCCTTGGCCCGGTGTACCGCCGAATCGGCCCCGATCAGCAAAGCCTGGGCCGTGACTCCATCCTGGGGATAGACGCTGATGCCGACACTGGCCCGGACATAGGCCTTGTCACCACCCGGCAGTATGAACGGCGCCTCCAGTGATGCCTGTATCCTGCGCGCCAGGATTTCCGGTTCCTGGTAGTCATGCAGCGCTTCCAGCACCAGAACGAATTGATCCCCGGCCAGCCGCGACAGGGTGTCCTCCTCCCGCAGCATGGTTCGCAGCCGGTGGGTCACCGCCACCAGCAGATCGTCGCCCGCAGCATGCCCGAGACTGTCGTTGATGATCTTGAACTGGTCCAGATCGACAACCAGCACGGCAGCCCGATTCTCCTCACGGCTGGCCCGCTCCAGAGTGTGTTGCAACCGCGCCTCCAGAAGCAGACGATTGGGCAGGCCGGTAAGCGGGTCGTAATGGACAAGATGCCGGAGCCTTTCTTCGTTCAACTTGAGTTGGCTGAGGTCGGTGGCCACGCCGACGTAATAGGCAGGGTTGCCCTGTTCGTTGCGAACAGCGTTGAGTGTGAGCCGCTCGGAGTAAATTTCACCGTTCTTGCGCCGGTTCCATATCTCGCCCTGCCAATGCCCGCTTTCCAGCAAACTCGCCCACATGGCCTGGTAAAATTCGCGGCCATGGCGTCCGGACCTCAAAATGCGCGGACTTTTACCAAGAACCTCGTCCTCGCCATATCCGGTGATTTCCGTAAAGGCCGGATTGACGGCAAGGATTTTTAGCGCCATATCGGTGACGATCACCGCATCGCGAATGCTGGCAAGGATCGCGGCATCAATCCGCAATGCCTCCTCCGGCGACCATAATGCGCTGCCAAAATCTTTCATGTCCACAGGCTCCAAATATTTCAGCCACCCGAAAAGAAGCGGGAATCCTCAAGGCACTGGGGTGTTCTCTCAAGCCGATCTGCGCTTATCCCGCGCTTTATCGAGCACGCTTCTGATTGTTTCGCTCATCTCTTTTCGCAGCACGGGCTTCAGGAGAAAGGCGTCAAGCCCCAAGGCTTTCGCTTTTGCATCATCTATCAAGGTGCTGAATCCTGTACAGAGAATGAGCGGAATATCCGGGCGTATTTTTTTCATCTCCCGCACCAGTTGATCGCCGGTCAGGTACGGCATGGTCTGGTCGGTGATGACCAGATCAAAATCATGGGGCGCAAGGCGGAAAGCCTCCAATGCCTCAACGCTGCTCGTTTTCGCGGTGATATGGTAGCCATGAAATTCCAGCATCTTCTGCATGGATTCGATAATGGGCAACTCGTCATCCACCAGCAGAATCCGCTCATCACCTCTGAGCAGCGGCGTGCTCAGAATAGCGGCCAAACCGTCCTCGGCTTTGCCAAGCACGGGGAAATAAACCTGAAAGGATGCCCCCTGTCCAGGTTCACTGTAAACCCGGATGTCCCCCCCGTATTTTTTCACGATTCCCAGAACAACGGCAAGGCCAAGCCCGGTTCCCTCCCCGTGTTTTTTCGTGGTGAAATAGGGATCAAAGATCCGCTCCATGGTTGCCTTGTCCATGCCCGGCCCGGTATCGCTTACCGTAAGCACAAGATAGGGACCGGGGGGCAGCCTGCGGTCCAGGGAGTCACCGGGGCCAATCTTCATCTGGGACAAGGCCACCTCCATGACCCCGCCCTGTTCCCGCATGGCATGGTAGGCATTGGTGCAGAGATTCATGACAATCTGGTGGATCTGGGTCGGGTCCGCAAGAATGGTGACGCCCTCGGCCTCAAGCCGCTGGATAACCTCGATGGTGCTGGGCAGCGAGGCCTTCAGCAGCTTGAGGGATTCCTTGACCACCGGCACGATCTGGACCGGACTTACCTCATGTTCCCGCTCCCGGCTGAAGGTCAGGATCTGTTTCACCAGCTCCTTGGCCCGGTTGGCGGCCTTGTACACCTCCTGCAGATTCTGCCAGTTTAAGCTGCCTGCCTCCTCCGTGGCCATGACCATATCCGTGTAGGCAATAATCGGCACCAGGATGTTGTTGAAATCGTGGGCGATCCCCCCGGCCAGGGTGCCGATGGCCTCCATCTTCTGAATCGTGCGAATTTGCGTCTCCAGGTCGGCCTTTTCCTGCTCCGCCCGTTTGCGCGCCGTGATGTTGGTGGCAACCTCCATCCGGACATATCTGCCGTCGGTCCATTCGATGGCCTGGTCCCGGCATTCATACCACTCGTTGTTCATCGTGTTCTGAAACTCCCACACGTAGGCGCCTGTCGGCCTTCCGGCGCCATCCAGCAATTTGTCGTTGGTGCAGAAATCGCACGGCCCGGTCTGACCCGCCTGCAGGGTCTGCCAGCAGATCTGCCCGGGAATTTCCCCCCAGATGTCCCGGCCATACTGGTTCACATAGAGAAGCTCATGGGTGTTAAAATCGGCAACGTAAACAAGGGCGTCCAGGCTGTCCACCAGGGTCTTGAACCGTTGGTGGGCATTGCGGGTCTCCGTTTCCAGACGGGTGCGTTCGGTTAGATCCCTGATGACGCCGCCGAAATTCACTTCCCCTTCCGAAACCCAGCTGGAAATATTGACTTCCAGTGGGAATTCGCTCCCGTCCTTCCGTTTGCCCTCAAACTCGAAGGACTTGCCGAGGTAATGGGATACGCCGGTGGCGATGACGCTTTTCATTCCCGCACCATGCCTTTCCTGATACCGCTCGGGCATGAGCATGGTCAGCGAGTTGCCTTTGATCTCCCCTTCGCGATAGCCAAACATCTTTTCCGCCGCGCGGTTGACCAAAAGAATTTCCCCTTGGCCGTTTGCTATCACGATGGCGTCATGCGAGGCCTCGATCAGGGAGCGAAACCGCTCCTCGGATTTCCGCAGGGAACCGAGCTGATGCTCCAGTTCGCGATTCAGGCGGCGGTTTTCCTCCAGGGTTCTTGAAAGATTGGGCAGGTTGAGCATCTTGGGCAAACGCGGGACAAAAAACAGGGCTGTGGCGATGGAGATGAGGGCCGTTCCCGCCTTGACCAGCCCCTCCTGCCAGTAGGAGGGCACATAGATCGTCCAGGCGGCGAAAAAATGCGTGAGGCCGCAGGAAAAAATAAAGGCGCCGAACAGAAGAAACATCCAGAAAAATGGCAGATCCCGCCGTTTGAACACCAGATAGAAGAGCGCCCCGGCAATCACAAAATAGGACAGACCGGTGAGAAGATCCGAACCGACATGGAGCCAGAGCAGCGCAGGGTCCCAGACAAGACAATACCCATGGGGCATGAAGTCCGTTGATTGGGAAAATTGCTCCAGAAATTCACGCATGCCAACACCTTTTTCGATGGGAAAAATCGATCCGCAGCCCGGACAGGACGCCCGTCTCCTGATCCATGGTATCATAATCAGCCTTGCGGGAAAGAGAAAAAGAACCGCCGGGGCAAGGCCGGATTGCACGCAGAAAAACTGTAATTAGACACCGCCGTACTCCTGTGCTAGTATGAAGCTCGGATTCGCTTTCCTCCTGAAAAACGCTGGGACATTACACCACATGAAAATCCGGCTCATCTTTCTTGCCCTTGGGCTCCTTGCCCTCGCCGCCACCATCACCGGCGGAGCGGTATATTTCCAGACAGTCGACACCCTGGTTCATGACCAGGGCCGGAAGTTGGCCCAGGAGAGCATCGAACACCTCGACAAGGGCATTTCTTCAATTCTGGAGACCGACCAGCGGGCAGTGGCGGTTCTTGCCGACATGTGGTCGGTTCAGCAATTCTTCACCAAACAAACCCCGGATACCCTGGGCCAAGTGAAATTGGCGCTGAACGATTTCCTCGAAGCCTACGGCGCCACGCGCTGTTGTCTTCTCGACCGCAACGGCCTTGTGATCGCCGCCAGCGCCGGAGAAAAAGCCCCTGTCCAGATCGGCGCTGATTATTCCCGCCGCCCTTTTTTCCGGAAAGCGCTGGCGGGAAAACCCTCCATGACCCTGAGTCAAGGGGATGCAAGCAAGGAACCGGCCATCAACCTGAGCCAGCCGGTTTTCTCCGGGAAACGGGTGGCGGGCGTTGCCCTGCTTACCGTACCGCTGGCCGATCTCGGGAAAATATTTGCCCATTCCACCGGAGTCGTCACCCTCACCGACGAAAACAACCTCGTTTTTGCCACCAACAAACAGGCATGGCTCTTCAAGGTGCTGGGGGCCGCCACGGGAAAAGTGCCCATGGCCGGGATGGTCAGCCACCTCCCCATAACCTTTGCCGAAGCCGATGGCTCAGCCCGTTTTCCCGATGGCAGGGAATATCTTTTTTACCGTTCCCCCCTGACAGCCTCGCCGAACTGGCAGATCAGCTACTTCCTTGAACACGGCCAGATAGACGCCCGGCTTTACCAGATGCTGCTCGGCAAGGCCGGAATACTTCTCGCCGGGATGACATTTTTTGTGCTCGGCGCCTTGCTCTATCTTTTCCGGCAGACAGAGGTCTTCCTGCGGCAGCGGGAACAAGCGGAAAAGAAGGCCAACTCCGCCAAGCTCTTTCTCTCCCAGATCTGGAACATGGCCGCCGACGGCATGCGGGTTATTGACAAAAACTTCAATGTCGTGCAGGTCAACGAAACCTTTCTCACCATGACGGGAATGAAAAGAAAGGATGTCCTGGGCAAAAAATGCCAGGATGTGTTCTGGTCCCCTCTCTGCAATACCGAACATTGCACCATGCGGCAGATACTGGCCGGGAAAAAACGGGTCGAGTATGAATCCGTCAAGGAAAGCCCGGCCGGAAAGGTCCTGAACTGCTGGGTTATCGGAGTCCCGCTCCACGACACCAACGGCAAGTTCGTCGGCATCCTGGAAAGCTATCGGGATATCAGCGAAAGGATTGAAAGCGGACTGGCCATGGAAAAATCCTTCGAGGACGCCCACAAGCTTGCCGAGGAGCTGGCCGCCTCCAACGACCAGCTGCACCGCCAGCAGCACGAACTTGCCCTGGCCCACGACACCCTCAAGCAGAGCCAGGCCCAGATCCTGCAACAGGAAAAGATGGCCTCCGTGGGTCAGCTGGCCGCGGGCGTGGCCCACGAAATCAACAACCCCATGGGCTTTATTTCAAGCAACCTGAGCTCGCTGGCAAAATACCTGGAGCGCCTCACCGGGTTTATCCGAACCCTTGAGGAAAAGCTCCAGCAGGATGCACCGGACGAGGAGCTTGCCGCCCTGCGCAAAAAACTCAAAATTGACTACATCATGGAAGACGCCGTGCATCTGGTGGAGGAATCCCTGGACGGCGCGGGCCGGGTCAAGAAAATCGTCCAGGGGCTCAAGAATTTCTCCCGGATCGACCAGGCCGAGCGGTTGGCCGCCGATATCAACGAATGCCTGGAGAGCACCATCAACATTGTCTGGAACGAGCTGAAATACAAATGCGAGGTGAAAAAGGAATACGGGGAGCTGCCTCCCACCGTCTGCAATCCGCAGCAGCTCAACCAGATGTTCATGAATCTGCTGGTCAACGCGGCCCAGGCCATTGAAACCAAGGGCGAGATCAGGATCAAGACCTGGGCTGACCAGGACTGGATATACACCCGCATCAGCGATACCGGCAGCGGGATTCCCCAGGACAAGATCAAGCGGATCTTCGAGCCGTTCTACACCAGCAAACCGGTGGGCAAGGGCACGGGGTTGGGGTTGAGCATTGTCTACGACATCGTGGTCAAGAACCACAAGGGGGATATCCAGGTGGAAAGCGTTGAGGGCAAGGGCACGACCTTCACGGTCAAGATCCCGGTGATCGCCGCGCCGCCTGCGGGGCAATAGCCTGCACGGATTGTCCCGCTGCCATAAGAAGACAAGACGAACGGGAACCACTGGAAAATGAGGGGATTCACCGGACTTTCGTGTAGTCCCGACAGCCTGTAAACGGCGATTCTACGATAAACAATTTGCGCTCCACCATTTCCCTTATTTTTACCGCCAAACCGTCCTACGATTGGAGACCTGTTTCTTCCCGAGATACGTAGAGCAAGGAGACGCCCCTCGTGAATGACACGGCGCCGCGCATCAGCGGCGAGACATATTTCTTCCGCGACCACGGCCAGTTCGATTTGCTGCGCCTGCGCCTTCTGCCGTTATTGATCGAGCGTCGCCGCAGTGCACGAACCCTGCGTCTGTGGAGCGCCGGTTGCGCCAGCGGCGAGGAAGCCTATTCCCTCGCCATGTTGGTGGACATGCTGTTGCCGGAGCGCGACGGCTGGGACATCCTCATCCTCGGCAGCGACATCAACCAGACTGCGCTGGAAAAGGCGCGGCGCGGACGCTATGGGCAATGGTCTTTCCGCATGGCAGCGCCCACGCTGCAACAACACTATTTTCGGCGCAAAGGCGACGAATGGGCGCTAGAGGAGCATATCCGCCGCATGGTGACCTTCCGCGCCGGCGACCTGATCGGCGAGCCGTTCCCCAATGGGGAATGGCAGGACATGGATCTGATCCTGTGCCGCAACGTCTTCATCTACTTTGCTGCCGACGCCGTGACCGCCGTCGCGAACAAGCTGGCTGCCGCCTTGAGCGAAGGCGGCTATCTGATGACCGGTCATACCGAGCTTATCGGCCATCGTGCGCAGGGTCTGCAGAGCAGATTATTCGCCGAGGGAGTGGTGTATCAGCGAGTTGCCCCCATACCTACGGAAATCCCTCTGGTCGCCCGCATCGCGCCGCCTCCCCCTGCTGTGGCGCAACGCGCTCCTTGCGCGCCGCTACCGGCCACGCCGAGCGGCGAAGAACTGCTTACGACGGCACGGAAATTCGCCGACCGGGCCGAATATGACCGGGCCGAACAGATCTGCCGTCAAGCGCTGGCCATCGCCCCGCTCGCGGCGGGGCCGCATTTTCTGCTGGCGCAGTTGGCCCAGCTCAGGGGAGATTTCGAGCGGGCCGGGGAACTGCTGGACAAGACCCTTTACCTCGATCCCCGTCACGTGGCCGCCTACCTGGAACAGGCGGCGCTTTGCGAACGCGCCGAAAACCTACCGCGGGCGCAGACCCTGCGGCGCGCAGCCCTGGAGATCGTCCGCGCGCTTCCCGGCGACGCGGTAATCGAGCCGTATGAAACCAGCGCGGCAGAGATGGCGCAGTGGCTCGCGCAATGAGCAGCCGCGCTCATGTCTCAGGTTGTTATTATGAGCGTAGCACTTTTTACCCCCCTTTACAAAAGGGGGAGGCGAAGAGTGCGGCCGATGCATATAGCTATCTGTTCCTTGTTGCCCGACCCGGCCAAAAGACATTGATTGACTTTTCCCTCCCACTGGGCCTAACATAATCATTATCTGTGAGGATAGTGACATGGATTCCCAGGTCCTGCTGATTTTCGATCTTGATGGTGCGCGCTTTGGTCTGGACGCGACGCAGGTGCGTGAATCCGTCTGGCTGCCCGAGCTGACGCCGGTCGAGGAAGCGCCGCCCTGGGTCATCGGCCTCTTCAGCCTGCGCGGCCGGATCGTGCCCGTCGCCGATCTCCATCTGCGCTTCGGCCATCCGGCGCGGCGCTATACTCCCAGCGATCAGGTTGTGGTGCTGGAAACCGACCACCTGGTGATGGGGCTGATTGTCAACGAAATACGCGAAGTGATCGAGATTCTTAATGAAGCCATCCAGCTGCCGCCCCAATTCGATACCGTAACCCCTGGCTCTGCCCATCTGGTGGCGGGCGAGGCGCGCGTGGGCGACGACCTCGTGACCCTGCTCGATGTTGTCCGACTGACCCACCTAGCCGATATGCCGGCGCTTTCTGAAACGGCGGAGCAACCAACGCCCTCCACCCATTTTTGCCCGGAAGCGACGCCGGAAGAACGCGCGCTGTTTCACGCCCGGGCCATGGCGCTGCGGCAAGCCGCCGTCGAGGAGGAAGGCACGCGCCTGGGGCTGGCGGTGGTGGAGCTGGGCGGTGAATATTTCGGCCTTGAGCTGGCGGCCGTGCAGGAATTCTGCAACATCGCCCAATTGAGCCCCATCCCCTGCTGTCCGCCGCACATCCTGGGCGCCATGAGCCTGCGCGGCGACCTGCTCACCCTGATCGACCCGCGCGCCGCGCTCAATCTGTCACCTGTTGCCAAGAGGGGCGGCAAGGCTGTGGTCGCCCGTGTTTCGACCTCGCTCAGCACAGGCCTTGGCGAGCAGGCGGTGGGGCTCGCCGTGGATGCAGTGCATGACGTCGTCTACCTGCAGGTCGAGAAATTGCAGCCCCCGCCTCCGGCGTTGCGCGAGCGGTGCGGGGCGGAAATCACGGGCACCGCGCCGTATGCCGGCAGGATGATGACCGTACTGGACCTGCCCGCGCTGCTGGCGCGGGAGGAATGGCTCGTCAACGAAAACGTATGACCGAAGGGGAATGCCATGTTCGCAAAAATGAAGCTGCGCCAACGCATCTTGCTGGGTTATCTGGCTCCACTCCTGCTGCTGCTGGGCGCCATGGGTTTGGTGTTCGTCAACCTGCAGAAGGCAACGCACGCATCGGCGGCGGTAGAGGCTTCGCACCTAACCATGGATAAAGCCAGGGACCTCGCCTATAGCCTGACCAAAATGCAGCGCGCAGCGCGCGGTTATCTGCTGATGAAAAACCCGGCCTCGCGCCAGACTATCGTGGACAGCGAAAAGGACTTCAAGGACCGGGGCGAAAAGCTCACCCTCCTGGTAAAAGACCCGCAGCAGCAGGACAATCTGCGCAACATGTTGAACCAGGGACAAGATCTGATCAAACTGGACCACCAGTACCTGATCCTGATGGACGGAGGCAAGCAGGCGGAAGCCTTGACCCGGTTCCGTACCGGCGAGGGCCTTAAGGAATCAAAAGATGTGGACGTACAGTGGGATCTTTTCAAACAGCGGGAGATCGAGATCGTAAAGGAGCGCCAGGAAGCCCACGAGGCGGCCATCCGCAGCGTCACCAATTCGATCATCTACGGGATGTTGGGCGCCATCGGGCTGGCCATCGCCATCGCCATCTGGCTCGCCGCGGCGGTGAGCCGCAAGATCACCGCCAACGCCGCCCAGCTTTCCGCTGCTGCCAACGAAATCGCCGCCACCGTCACCCAGCACGAGCGCACCGCCAGCCAGCAGGCGGCCGCAGCCAACGAGACCTCGGCCACCATCGAGGAACTGTCCACCTCCTCGCGCAAATCGGCCGAGCAGGCGGCGAACGCGGCGGCGATGACGGAAAAGGCCGGCGCTGCCACAGTGCAGGGCGACGAGGCCACCCGCCAGGCGGTCTTGGCGATGGACGGCCTCAAAGACAAGATTGGCACAATGGCCGAGCAGATCCTGCACCTGGGCGAGCAGACCGGCCAGATCGGCAGCATCGCCACGGTGCTCAAGGACTTGGCCGGGCAGATTAACATGCTGGCCTTGAACGCTGCGGTGGAAGCCGCCCGCGCCGGCGAACATGGCAAGGGTTTCGCCGTAGTGGCGAGCGAAATACGCAAGCTCGCCGACGAGAGCAAGAAATCGGCGGAACAGACTGCGGTGCTGGTGGCCGACATCCAGAAATCCACCAATTCCTCCATCATGATGACGGAAGAAGGCACCCATACCGTTACCGAGGTGACCCAACTGGTGCAGAAGGTAGCTGAGCTGTTCAGTAACCTGGCCAGCTTGGCCGGCAGCGCCAACGAAAACGCCCAGCAGGTAATGCTGAACGCCAGACAACAATCCGCCGCTTTCAGTCAGGTGGTGGAGGCGACCAACAGCATCGCTTCCGGCGCCAAGGAGACCGCCGCCGGCATCAGCCAAACCAAGGTGGGGGTGCAGAGCCTGAACGAGGCGGCGGGAAACCTCAAGGCGATCGCGTGATCCAACAGGCCGGGGGGCGAGCCATGATCGAAGACCCGGAACTGTATCGGCTATTCAAGGCGGAGAGCACGGAGCATCTCGCCCGCCTCGACGACGGTCTGCTGCGCCTGGAGAAAACGCCCGCCGACCCGGCGCTGCTGGAAGAGATGTTCCGCGAGTCCCACAGCCTGAAAGGCGCATCGCGCATGCTGGGCCTCACCGGGATCGAGGGTGCCGCCCACGGGCTGGAAGGCATCCTCAACGCGGCGCGCAAAGGTGAGGCGCCGCTCACGCCGGAAATGATCGAACACATGAACGCGGCGCTGGGCGATCTGCGCCAGCGCGTGCAGGAGGCGCTCGCCGGCGAGCCGCAGCCACCCGTGCCGGCAGTAACCAGTGCCGAGGCGCCGCCTGCTCCGGCCATTGGCGAACCCATCGCCACTGCGCCCCCACCCCCCGGCGCGACAGCACCGCCTCCTGCATCTTCTGCCGTGCCGACCGCCGCCGGCGAACCATTCCGCATCGAGACCGTGCGCGTGGAAACCCGCAAGCTGGATGATCTGCTGACCCAGGTGGGCGAGCTTTCCGTAATCCAGGGGCGGGCGCAGCACCGGTTGGCGCTGATGGAGGAACTGCTGGAGCAGTGGGTGGCGTTGGAACGCGGCCGCCGCAACCGCAACGCAGGCCCAGCCGCGCGGCACGGGACGGAAAGCGAATCGCCGGGGCACTTCGGCGGCCTGCTCAAAGAAGCACGCGATGCGCTCTTCGACGACAGCGCGCGCCTGGAGTCCACCGTCAACCTGCTGGCAGATCAGGTGCGCGGCATCCGCCTGCTGCCGCTGTCCACCGTGTTCACGCTGTTCCCGCGCATGGTGCGCGACTTGGTCAGGGAGCAGGGCAAAGAAGCGGAGCTGACGCTCGAAGGCGGCGACATCACCGTGGACAAGCGCATCCTTGAGGAAATGAAGGATCCCCTGATGCACCTGATCCGCAACGCCATCGACCACGGCATCGAGCCGCCCGCCGAGCGCGAGCGGCTGGGCAAGGAGCGCGGCGGCACGGTGCGGCTGCGGGCGGTGCGCGAAAATACCAACCTGCGGCTGGAGGTGCAGGACGACGGCCGCGGGCTGGACCCGGCGGTGATCCGGCAGGAGGCGAAGAAACGCGGCCTGCACGACGAGGCGACACTCGCCGCCATGACCCCGGCGCAATTGCAGCAACTGATCTTCATGGCCGGCTTTTCCACCAGCACCTATGTCACTGAGCTGTCCGGGCGTGGCGTTGGGCTGGACGTGGTGCGGGTCAATGTTGAGCGGCTGAAGGGCACCATCCGCCTGGAAGCCCCCGTCGGCCAGGGAATGACGGTGCAACTGCGCCTGCCGTTGAGCCTCGCCACCACACGGCTCCTGCTGGCAAGCGCGGGGAGCCGCCTCTACGGACTGCCGGTCGAATTCGTCCATACCTCGCGACGGGTGCGCGAGGAGGAGATCTTCACCCTCGAAGGCCGGTTGGCCGTCTTGCTGGATGGCCAACCGGTTATCGCCGCCCGCCTCGCCGACCTGCTGGAGCTGCCAGCCGGGGAGCGGGTTGCGACACCGCCCGACACTCTGGCGTGCATCGTGCTCCAGACGGGCGACGATCAGCTGGGGTTGCTGGTGGACGATCTGCTGGCTGAGGAGGAAGTGGTGCCCAAGCCGCTCGGTGCGCCGCTCAAGCGCGTGCGCAACGTTTCGGCTCTGGCCGTGCTGGGCAACGGCGAGATCTGCGCGGTGCTGAACCCCGCAGATCTGCTGCGTTCGGCGCACAAGACGGGCGCGGGAATACGGAGTGCTGAATTGGAAATGCGGAGTGAGGCGGCCAAGGCCGCCGTTCTGCTGGTGGAAGATTCGGCGCTGATCCGCGCCATGGAGAAACGCATTCTCGAGGACGGCGGCTACGACGTGGTCACGGCAGTAGACGGCGTGGACGCGCTCAATGCCCTCGGCCGCCGTCCCTTCGCTGCGGTGGTGTCGGACATCGTAATGCCCAACATGGATGGCCTTGCCCTTACCGTCCACATTCGCGCGGAGCCCCGCTACAAGGAGCTGCCGGTAATCCTGGTGACTACCCTCGCTTCCGATGAGGACAAACGGCGCGGTCTCGACGCCGGCGCCAACGCTTACATCCCCAAACCATCATTTGACCAGCGCGTGCTGCTGGACACTTTGAAAAGGTTGATCGTGACATGATACGCGTGCTGCTGATCGACGATTCCCCCATCGCGCTGCATATCCTGCAACGCCTGCTGTCCCGCGCGCCCGATATCCAGGTGACGGGCACTGCCGCCAACGGCAAGGAGGCGCTCGATCTGCTGCCGGCACTGAAGCCCGACGTCATCTGCACGGATCTGCACATGCCGGTAATGGATGGGCTGGAATTCACCCGCGCGGTGATGAACAAGTTTCCGTGCCCGATCCTGGTCGTGAGCGTATCGGTGGAGCCGGGCACGCTCAACGTCTTCCGGATGCTGGAGGCGGGAGCAGTGGATGTCTACCCCAAGCCGTGCGGTATCCTTGAGGCGGATCAGGAGAAGCAGGCCAGGGAATTCGCCAGCAAGATTCGCATCGTCGCCGGCGTGCATGTGTTTCGCCGCGCTGGGGCAGTGATGCGCGCCCCCCTGCCCCATCCGTTGCCGCCCCACGCCCCCATGCGCATCGTGGTGATCGGTGCCTCCACCGGAGGCCCGCAGGCACTGCGCGAGATTCTCTCCCACCTGCCCGCCGGCTTCCCGGTGCCGGTGATGTGCGTACAGCATATCGGTACCAGCTTCCTGTCCGAGATGGTGGCATGGCTGGCCGAAGTCAGTCTGCTCCCGGTGCGCAAGGCGGCCCAAGGTGAGGTTCCGCAAGCCGGGGTGGTCTATTTCGCCCCCGAGGACACCCATTTGAAACTGGACGACGGCGGGCGATTCGATCTTTCCCAGACGCCGCCCTGCGATGGCCACCGGCCCTCGATTACCGTCACCATGCGCGCGGCGGCGCGCCGTTTCGGCGCCAGCGCGGTGGGCGTCCTGCTCACCGGCATGGGCCGCGATGGCGCCGAGGGCTTGGCGGATATCGCGGCGGCCGGTGGCGTCACCATCGCCCAGGACGAGGCGAGCAGCGTGGTTTACGGCATGCCCAAGGAAGCGGTAGTGCTGGGGGCGGTGCAGCACGTAGTGCCGCTCGAACAAATCGCCCCGGCCCTGGCCGCACTGGCGATCAGGCGCAACGGCATGGGCACGGCGCCCAACCGGAAGGAATTGACATGACTGAATCAATCAAAACGTCGGGCACCCAGGCCGGAATCCTGATCGTCGAAGACAGTCCGGTGGAGGCGGAGCTGCTGCGCCGCATTCTTGCCAGGGCAGGCTATGCGGTGAGCATAGCGCAGAACGGCGAGGAAGGCCTGCAAGCGGCGCGGGCGCACCGGCCCGCCCTGGTCTTGAGCGACATCAACATGCCGGTGATGAACGGCTTCGGATTGTGCCGTGCGATCAAGTATGACGATGAGCTGTGGAACATCCCGCTGATCCTGCTCACGGTGTTGTCGGAGCCGGAAGACATCATCGAGGCGATCAATTCCGGCGCCGACGCCTACATCATCAAGCCCTACGCCGAGGTCAACCTGCTGGACCGCATCCGTTTCCTGCTGGATACTCCGATTGAAAGACGGCGGACGGAAGAACGCCGGACGGAAGTGGTAGGATATGGCGGCAAGCGCTTCGCCATCGCCACCGACGGCCAGCAGATACTGAACCTGCTGCTCTCGCTGTATGAGAACACCCTCCATCAGAACCAGGAACTGGTGGTCATCCAGGCACAGCTCAACCTGCTGAACGAAAGTCTCGACCGGCTGGTGCGCGAGCGCACTGCGGCGCTGCAGGAAAGCGAGGCACGCTTCCGCAATCTCGTGGAAACCACGAGCGACTGGATTTGGGAGATTGACGAGAATGCCGTCTATGTCTACACGAATCCGAGAATCCACAACCTCCTCGGCTATCTCCCCGAGGAGGTGATCGGGAAAACGCCTTTCGACCTGATGCCTGCCGAGGAAGCGCAACGGGTGGCGAAACTGTTTGGCGCCGGCAGCATGGCGCACGAAGCCCTCGTTAACCTCGTAAATATCAATCTGCACCAGGATGGCCATCGGGTCGTTCTTGAAACAAGCGCTATCCCCATCATCGACCAGGATGGCAATTTCCGCGGTTATCGCGGCATCGATCGCGACATCTCCGAACGCATGCAGGCCGAAGAGGCGCTGGCCCGCGTTAACCGGGCGTTGCGGACGCTGTCGACGGGCAATCATGTCCTGGTGCGGGCGACGAGCGAGGAGGAATTACTCCAGGCTACCGTGCGCAATATTGTCGAAAACGGCGGCTACTGCATGGCAAGGATCATTTTTGCCGGGGACGACCCGGAAAAAACTCTCACCTGCGTGGCGTCGGCCGGCGCGGGAGAAGACTTCTATCCGGCGGAGGAGCGCCTCACCTGGGCCGACACGGACCAAGGCCAGATGCCGATCGCCCGGGCCATCCGCAGCGGGAAGGTGCAGATTTGCCACGACATCGCCACTGATCCGGGATTCGCGCCCTGGAAAGATACCGCGCTGGCCCGTGGCTATGCCGCGATCATCGACTTGCCGCTGTGCAGCAGTGCTAGATGTTTCGGCACCCTGAGCATTTATTCCTCCGAAAAGGCGGCCTTCGACGAGGAAGAAACCAAGCTCCTGAAGGAATTGGCCGAGGATCTTGCTTACGGAATTACCAGCCTGCGCGCACGGGTCAATTTGCAACGGCTGGAAATGAAGAACACGCTCATTCTCAACTCGGTCGGCGCAGGCATCTTCGGCCTGGATCTGCAGGGACGTGCCACCTTCATTAATTTGGCCGGCGCAGCGATGCTGCAAAGGCCGGAAGCAGAGATCGTCGGCCAGGCCATGCATGCCCTGCATCATCACTCACGGGCCGACGGCACGCGGTATCCAGAGGAAGAATGCCCCATCTCCGCGGCCTACCGTGACAACGTCGCCCACCGTGTAGCCGAGGAAGTGTTCTGGAAAAAAGACGGCACGAGCTTTTGGGTCGAGTATATCAGCACGCCCATGCGCGACGAGCGGGACGAGTTGGTGGGATCAGTGGTTAGCTTCGACGACATCACCCAACATAAAATGGACCAGGATCAACTCATGAAGGCCAAGGAGCAATGGGAAAAGACCTTTGACTCCATCCTCGATGAAATCATCACCGTGCAGGACAAGGATTTCCGCATCCTGCAGGCCAACAGCGCCGCCACCAGTTTCTTCGGCATCCCGCGGGAGGAGATAGTGGGCCGTCATTGCTACGAGCTGTTCCGGGAGGATAATAACCCCTGCAGTGAATGCCCAGCCTATGCGGTTCTCCAGGAGGACAAGACCCACAGCCTCGAACTCTATCACGAACGATTGAAGAAGCACTTTCTGGTCACCATCTCGCCCATGGTGGATGAGACGGGCAAGTGTTTTGGTCTTGTGCATTCGGCCAAGGATATCACGGGGAAAAAGCAGTTGGAGCAGCAGTTGCGCCAAGCCCAGAAGATGGAGGCCATCGGCACCCTGGCTGGTGGCATAGCCCACGATTTCAACAATATTCTCACCCCGATCCTCGGTTATAGTGAACTGGTTGTGGAACGGCTGCCCAGCAGCAGCGAGGAGTGTAAGCTGGTGCAGGAGATCAGGACCGCAGGCATGCGGGCCAAGGAGCTGGTCAAACAGATCCTCACCTTCAGCCGTCAGACCGAGCAGCAACGGCAACCGGTGCAGATCCATCTGGTCATCAAGGAGGCGCTCAAGCTGCTGCGCTCTTCAATCCCGGCCACCATCGTCATCCATCAGAATATTGTCGACTGTGGCACGGTGATGGCTGACCCGACCCAGATCCATCAGGTGCTGATGAATCTCTGCACCAACGCCTACCACGCCATGCGGGAAACCGGCGGTGAGCTGAGCGTCAGCCTGTCGGTGATCGAACTTACAGCGCAGGACTATCTGGACAATCTGCCCCTGCAGCCAGGCCCGCATGTGCAGCTGAGCGTCCGGGACACCGGCTGCGGCATGTCGAAGGAGCTGCAGGAACGGATCTTTGAGCCCTATTTCACCACCAAGAAGCAGGGGGAAGGGACAGGGTTGGGCCTGTCGGTGGTGCAGGGCATCGTGCAGAGCCACCATGGCCATATCACCGTGTACAGCGAGCCCGGCCATGGTACTGAGTTTCAGGTCTACCTGCCCCAAGTGAAGGCGCTGGATGAGGGGCTTGCCGAAGAGGCCGAGACCGTGGCAATTCCGCGAGGGAGCGGCACCGTTCTGGTGGTGGACGATGAGGTGGCGGTAGGCAAACTGCTGCGGGAGGTACTGCTCAGCCTGGGCTACGAAGTGGTGCTTTGCTCCAGCAGCACCCAGGCGCTGGAGGCCTTCCAGCAGAATGGTGCACGGATTGATCTGGTACTCACCGACATGAGCATGCCGGCCATGAACGGAGCTGAGCTGACCCGTCGAATCAAACAGCTCAGCCCGGCCACGCCGGTAATTCTCTGTACCGGGTTCGGCGATATCATAAATGAGGAAAAGGCCAAGCAGCTGGGAATCGACGGCTATCTGCTTAAGCCGATTATCAAAAGACAACTTGCCCAGACCATCCATGAGGTTATGGGGAAAAAGGGCACGAGCGGGCTTGCTCCATGAGTTGATTTGAGGGCTTGATGGTTTCAGTAATTGGCCAATAGATGGCTCAGCCCAATGTCTGTGCGGAGCCTTTGGCGGGAAACCTGAAAGCTAGTGTTCCGAAGATTGCCTATCCCCATGATTTACAAAAAAAAATCAGCGGAGCAATATTTCCACACCAAACGTCGAAGAGATTTTATATACACCAGCAAAGAGGTGGGCAAGGGCACGACCTTCACGGTCAGGATTCCGCTGATCGCCACGCCGCCTCCGGGGCAATAAGCCTGCAATGTAATGTACGGAAATTCAAAAAAATACAGACCTAGCAGGCTATTGAAAAACGATTTCGGGCAGCAAAACTGCCCGATTTTCAGTTTTTGCTTAACGTAAATTCAGGCAATTATAACATGTCGCACGGTCTCCTTGCTGTATAAAGGTGCAGCCGTCGGAGTTTTTCAACAGCCAGCTAGAAGTCTCCATGCTCCAGAAATGCATTCTTGCCAAGCTGCGAGCATCTCGAATATGCACCCATTTTTTTGACATTTTCTTCAATGAGGCCTAACCTGATTGGGTCGGGAAATACGGAAAACGTAACATGCTCTTCTCTGCACGCCCCCGTGTTGTATATTCTCTCTACCCACCCTTGAGGAGACCTCCCCATGAAGCTCATCTCCCGTTATCCCGTGCGGTTCACCCTCCCGCTGCTGCTCCTGGTCTTCGCTCTTCTGGGAAGCTCTGCGATCTATCTGTTTAACAGCACCAGCATCGCCACGCTGATTGAGGAACAGGCGGTGGATAAGATCGGCGAGACCATGGGCCGGTATCAGTATCGCCTGAATGACGCCCTGCAGGATAGGGACAAGGAGCGTTTACGCAAGGAAATTTACTTCCTCGTTCATACTGCTAAGATTCAGGGGACAACCCTGGTGATAGATGAAAAACAGCGGATTTTAGATGCCTCGAACCCTGCCTGGCAGGGACAGCCGTTGATGAAAGCGGATATCTCCGTGGAAGGGAAAGAGGTGATTAAAGCCTTTTTGCACGCCAAAGACAGGAAGCCGCAAGGGGCGGTAATCCTCAGCCGGGACCGGCAGACAATTTATGCCGTTTTCCCGCTGTTATTCGGGGAGAATCCGGCCAGGATGGGTCTGCTCTTTCATAAGTATGACCTGCAAGGAATCAAGCAGGCCAAGCAACAGAAGCTGCGCGGGAGGATGTTCTTGGTTTTCTTCCTTTTCGCGGTCGCCTCCTTCCTTTTATGGCTATATTTTTATTTTGTCTTTTTTCGGCGTGTGCTCCTGATTGTCAAGACCATGGAGCGATTTACCCATGGAAATGACACGGCAAGGTCCGCGCTTGCCGGGGACGACGAGCTGGCAGAGATCTCCACCGCGCTGGACGGGATGCTGGACCAGCGGGTGGCTGCGGAAAATCAGAGACGGGAACAACAAAGACTCCTCAAACTGCTGACCGACGGGCTGCCGTTACTCATCGCCTATGTGGACAAGGAGGAGCGCTACCGCTTGGTCAACCAGGAGTTTGAGAACTGGTTTTATCTCAAACCGGAGCAGGTTGTGGGCAGGCAGGTCCGTGACCTGATGGGCGAACAGGGCTATAACGAAATCGCCGACCATGTCCGCCAGGTCTTGGACGGCAAGGTGGTGGAGTATGAAAGCGCCATGCCCATTGCCCATGACGGCATGCGGCAGGTCCACGCCACCATGCTCCCCCATTTCGAGAATGGCAGCGGGGTACAAGGCTATTTTCTGCTGGCCCAGGACATCACCCAGCAGAGAAAAGACCAGAGTCAGATCAGGAAGGCACAGGAACAATGGGAGTGCACCTTTGATTCCATCCGCGATGAAATCATCACCGTGCAGGACAAGGATTTCCGCATCCTGCAGGCCAACAGCGCCGCCACCATTTTCTTCGGCATCCCGCGGGAGGAGATAGTGGGCCGTCATTGCTACGAGCTGTTCCGGGAGGATAACAACCCCTGCGTCGAGTGCCCAGCCTATGCGGTTCTCCAAGAAGGCAGAACCCACAGCGTCGAACTCTATCACGAACGATTGAAGAAGCACTTTCTGGTCACCATCTCGCCCATGATGAATGAGAAAGGCGAGTTCTTCGGCGTCGTCCATTCAGCCAAGGATATCACGAAGTTCAAGCAGCTGGAGCAGCAGTTGCGCCAAGGCCCAGAAGATGGAGGCCATCGGTACCCTGGCCGGCGGCATAGCCCACGATTTCAACAATATTCTCACCCCGATCCTCGGCTACAGCGAACTGATTGTTGAGCGGCTGCCCACCAACAGCCAGGACCGTGGGCTGGTGCAGGAGATACTGAAAGCAGGAATGCGGGCCAAGGAACTGGTCACACAGATCCTCACCTTCAGTCGGCAGACCGAGCAGCAACAGAAGCCGGTGCAGATTCATCTGATCATCAAGGAGGCGCTCAAGCTGCTGCGTTCCTCAATTCCGACCACCATCGCCATCCATCAAAATGTTGCCGACTGCGGTATGGTGATGGCTGACCCTACCCAGATCCATCAGGTGCTGATGAATCTCTGCACCAACGCCTACCACGCCATGCGGGAAACCGGCGGTGAGCTGAGCGTCAGCCTGTCGGTGATCGAACTTACAGCGCAGGACTATCTGGACAATCTGCCCCTGCAGCCAGGCCCGCATGTGCAGCTGAGCGTCCGGGACACCGGCTGCGGCATGTCGAAGGAGCTGCAGGAACGGATCTTTGAGCCCTATTTCACCACCAAGAAGCAGGGGGAAGGGACAGGGTTGGGCCTGTCGGTGGTGCAGGGCATCGTGCAGAGCCACCATGGCCATATCACCGTGTACAGCGAGCCCGGCCATGGTACTGAGTTTCAGGTCTACCTGCCCCAAGTGAAGGCGCTGGATGAGGGGCTTGCCGAAGAGGCCGAGACCGTGGCAATTCCGCGAGGGAGCGGCACCGTTCTGGTGGTGGACGATGAGGTGGCGGTAGGCAAACTGCTGCGGGAGGTACTGCTCAGCCTGGGCTACGAAGTGGTGCTTTGCTCCAGCAGCACCCAGGCGCTGGAGGCCTTCCAGCAGAATGGTGCACGGATTGATCTGGTACTCACCGACATGAGCATGCCGGCCATGAACGGAGCTGAGCTGACCCGTCGAATCAAACAGCTCAGCCCGGCCACGCCGGTAATTCTCTGTACCGGGTTCGGCGATATCATAAATGAGGAAAAGGCCAAGCAGCTGGGAATCGACGGCTATCTGCTTAAGCCGATTATCAAAAGACAACTTGCCCAGACCATCCATGAGGTTATGGGGAAAAAGGGCACGAGCGGGCTTGCTCCATGAGTTGATTTGAGGGCTTGATGGTTTCAGTAATTGACCAATAGATGGCTCAGCCCAATGTCTGTGCGGAGCCTTTGGCGGGAAACCTGAAAGCTAGTGTTCCGAAGATTGCCTATCCCCATGAGTTACAAAAAAAATCAGCGGAGCAATATTTCCACACCAAACGTCGAAGAAATTTTATATACACCAGCAAAGAGGTGGGCAAGGGCACGACCTTCACGGTCAGGATTCCGCTGATCGCCACGCCGCCTCCGGGGCAATAGTCTGCTACGAAAATTTTGAAGAATTCACCCCCCCAGCGGCACCAGCTCCACCTCGCCCCAAGCGCCCAGCTCCTCGCCCCGGATGATGACCACGCCCAGAACCCCCGGCACAGCGGAACCCTTGGCCAAGGCAGACTCAAGGCCTTGGCCGGGCTGAACCGCGTTGCCGGCCAGGGTGGCCACCGCGTCGGCCAGGGCGGTATCCTTGGCCAGCACCGTGACGGCGTCGGCCTCGCCCAGACTCAGGGAATGGCCCACGGTGCCGGAGGAGGTGCAGATGCCAAGGGGCATGCGGCTGGCCGGAATCTTCAACCCCACCCGGTTGCTGAGCGGCGAGGTTCCGGCAAAGATCC
>JAJZRF010000039.1 GCA_021847425.1 Deltaproteobacteria bacterium
CCCGGCTGCGCAACACCCCATCTTTTTTATGCAGCCTGCCGCTCACCACCACGAGAACATCGCGGTACCCCAAGGACAAAGCCGTGTCCCGCATCTCCCGCAGGCGGCAGGGGATGCGGCAATCCTTGGGACACAACAGTCCCTTTTCCTGGTCGATCACCGTGGTGCATCCTTCCGCCCGCAAGCAATACGGCAAAAAAAGCATCCTTTCGGAATAGGGTATGCGGACGAACCTCCGCCGGAAAAACCGGTTTCCCGCCGCCACGACCTTTCGGACATAGGCATCCTTGTCCATCCTCGGGAAAAACCGGACCAGGGGCCTGTAGAAAAAAACCAGAACGGGAAGGGTCAGCCAAGCGGGAAGGGATAGTGTCATGATCTCGATGGTTGTAAGATTTTTTCTTGCGGACCGTGCAGAGGTGGAGGTCGACCCGGCGGACGACGAGATTTTTTAACAGCCCCGCCAAGCTCAACTTACCATACTATCCCTTCTTCGCCAGACAGTTTTCACCGGCCTGGTCCCGCCTGCCCCTGGCCCTCTCCGCCAGGGGCAATCCCCTGCCACGCCTCCAGCAAGCCGGTCAGCCATTTCTCGGCCAAAGCCAGCGCTTCCATGGAATTTCCGCTATTGGCCAGACCCAACTGGGCCAGGATCATCTGGTAGCTGCCATGCAATGACCGTGAGGCTTCCGTCTCCGTGGCATCAAGGGCATTGTCCAGATAAAACACAATAGCCATGGCCTTGCGCAGACTTTCCGCCTTGAGGGCAACATCCCCGCCGGCAAGATTTTTTCGCGCGCTCCTCAAATGAAATAAACACTTCTCGTACAGAATAATGATGTTGCGCACCGGGCTTGCGGTTTCAACCATGGTTTTCAGATACTGCGGACCGGGCTGTTTCGTCCCCATTTCTTCCCTTGCCTCTGCCTGGAGGTCTGCCCCGCATCTCCCCCATTTATTTTTCATCCTCGCATATCAGGCCGGAATTCCATAGCCCCTTTTTGCAAAAAAAATCTTCGCTGCCTTTAACCCCCATGCAGATATTCGTGACCGGCGGACAATCTGGGTCACGAAAAGCCGGCGCGTCTGGTATTCTGTTCAAGTGGGCGGTGGCGGCCCTATCTTTCTCAGGGAGGTGCCGACCATCTTTGCGGTGATCTTCATCGCCCGTTTTCCTCCGAGAAATAGCGCCAGTTCCCTGCAGGTTTTTTTCCGGAGAAATACCCCTTGCCGCCCCGCCACTCCTCTATGATATAATGGAACACAGCCCCACGAGGTCACAAAGTAATTTTTTCACCGCGCCCGCAAGAAAATGAAAAAACCTATGGCGGATATTTCGGTTTATAATTATATAATTAAATGCTGAATATCATCCAGGGTTATCCCCCCGGGTGAATTTTAAAAAAGAGAAGCCACAAACAATGACCCCTCGAACAAAACATTCCGAAAAGACAGGGCTCTCCCTTGCCTCCCCGCACAGAATCATCCTTCTCTGCGCCGGCCTCCTGCTTCTGGCCAGCTTTTCCCAGGCTGGCGAAAGCAATGATGCCACGCCACCCCCTGAGGTCTGGACCGTCAGCAATGCCGTGCGCTTTGCCTTGCGCAACAACCCGGACAGCCGGATGGGCCAGAGCCGGATCGAGGCGGCCCAAGCCGCCATCGACATGGAAAAATCCTCGTTTTATCCGAGGCTTGACCTGAATTCAGGATACGATCAGACCAACAACCCCATGTACTCCTTCGGCAATATTCTTAACCAGGGTGCATTCACCCCAACCATCAATTTCAACAATCCCGGACGCACCGACAACCTGAACATGGGGGTCCGGCTCGGCTACCGCTTTTTCAACGGCGGCCGCGATTTGGCCGGACTGAAGGCCGCCCAGGCCCAGACGGTATCCTCGCAGATGGAACTTGGCGCGGTGCAGGCCCAGCTGGCCTTTGAGGTGGTGCGGACCTTTCAGCTCATCATCCAGGAGGAGGAGCTCGTCAAGGCCCGGCAGGCGGCGGTGGACGCAGTCACGGCTTCCTTGGCTGTGGCGCAGGCCCGTTATCAGGAAGGGGTTCTGCTGAAGGCCGACCTCCTCGATATGGAAGTACAACAGGCAAAGGCGCGGGAAGGGTTGAGCCAGGCCCGGCACAGCCTTGAGGTGAGCCGAAGGGTCTTCCTCGGCTTGCTGGGGCTGCCCGAAGGTCCGGTAATCCTCGACCCGGCACAGGGCTGCGTTCAGGAAGTCCCGCAGTCCACTGCGGCGCATGAGCAGCGCTATGAACTGAAGAGCATGGATGCCTTGATCCTTGCGGCCAAGGCCCGGCTCCGCCAGGCCCAAGGCGGTTATTACCCTTCCCTTGACGGATATGCCGGATATGGCGTTGACAAAGGCTATGTCACCGACGGTTCCGGAGACTCGTGGCAAGCCGGCATCAAACTGCAGTTCAACCTTTCCGAGGGAGGCCGGACCTCCGCCGAGATTGCCAAGGCCTCCGCCGCGCTGGCCGAGGCGCAGGAACGGAAACGCAAAACCGAGCTGGCCATCACCCTTGAGGTGAAACAGGCGGAGTTTGCCTTGCAAGACGCCAGGGAGCGTTTGCAGGTTACGGAAAAAAGCGTGGCCCAGGCCCAGGAAAGCGCCCGGATTAATCGGCTCCGCTTCGCGGCGGGGACGGTACTTTCCTCGGATCTCATCGGGGCGGAAAACCGCCTGACCGACGCCATGGTGCGGCGCATCGTGGCGGAAACCGCCCAGCGGATTGCCGTTGCCGACTTGCGGCGCGCCCTCGGCCTCCCCCAATTTCCGGAAAACCCGGACGAAAACCAACCTGAAAAAAATGCCCTTACCAAGCCATGAAACAGGAAATTAAACCCATGCCCTACAAGCTTCTCTCCTATGCTTTTCTCTTGTGCCTGCTCCTCGTCGCTGCCGGCTGCAAGGAGTCGGCCCACAACGGCACGCCCGGACAGCCGCTCCCCACGGCGGAAGTACATGTGCTCAGCGTGGCCGGACAAACAGCCCAGCGACAAAACGAGGTGACCGGCTCCGTCGAGGCGGTCCAGAGGGCAACCATCGCCGCCAAGCTGACCGGGGCCATTGAGGAACTGCCCGTTGACCTCGGTTCCGTGGTAAAAAAAGGCGCCCTTCTGGCAAGGATCAACGCCGGAGAGATTACGGCCCGGCTGTCCCAGGCCGAGACGCAGCGCGCCCAGGCACAACGGAATTACGAACGCGAAAAACGGTTGCTGGAAAAAGACGCCTCCACCAGGGAAACGGTCAAATCCCTGGAAGACGCTTACAAGACGGCAGAGGCCGGGGTGCGCGAGGCCAGGGCCATGCTCGGCTACACCATGATCACCGCCCCCTTTGCCGGAACCGTCTCCCAGAAAATGGCCAACGCCGGTGATCTGGCCACGCCCGGGATGCCTCTTCTGGTCCTGGAAAATACCCGGGAATTGCAGGTCATTGTTGCAGCCCCGGAGGCCCTGTCCCTGAAAATCAAGATGGGAGACACCCTGCCGGTGAACATCCCGTCCGCCGATTTTTCCCAGGCCGGGACCGTGACCGAAATCAGCCCGGCGGCGGATGCCGCCTCGCGAACCGCTCTGATAAAAATCCGGATCGACAGCGCCCCTGCCGTGCGGCCTGGGCAGTATGCGCGGGTAGCGCTCCCCGGCGCCGCTGGGGTCGACACCTTTCAGGTGCCGGAAACAGCGCTCTTCCGCTTCGGCCAGATGGAACGGATCTTTGTGGTGGAAAACGGCACGGCCCATTTGCGCCTGGTGCGCAGCGGCGAGCACCGGGACGGTCAGGTGGAGATTCTCACCGGCCTCAATGGAGGCGAGCAGGTCGTAAGCCAGGGAGGCGAACGGCTTGTTGATGGACAACCCGTGCGGATCGTGCAATGATGAACCAGCCCCCCAGTAAAGGAAAAGGTTTTGCCGGCCGGCTCGCCTCGTTTTTCGTTGAATCCAGGCTGACCCCCATCATGATCATCGCCTCCCTGCTTCTCGGGGTTCTGGCCGTTATCATGCTGCCTAGGGAGGAAGAGCCACAGATCAAGGTGCCGATGATCGACGTCATGGTCGCCATGCCCGGCGCCACTCCCAAGGAGGTGGAAGAACGGGTTTCCATCCCCATGGAGAAACTCCTCTACGAAATTCCGGGGATCGAATACATCTACAGCACCTCCATGCCGGGCCAGAGCCTGCTCATCGCCCGCTTCTACGTGGGCGAAAAGATGGAGGATGCCATTGTCCGTCTCAATCAGAAACTGGCCACCAATTTCGACCGCATCCCCCACGGCGTCCTCCCGCCGCTGGTCAAGCCGCACACCATTGACGACGTGCCGGTGCTCGCCCTGACCCTGCACAGCCCCCACTATGACCACTACACCCTCCGGCGCCTCGCGGCCCAGATTGACGACGCGGTCAAGAACATCCACGAGGTGGCCGAGACCAAAATCATCGGCGGCGCCCGGCGACAGGTGCGGGTTCTTTTCGATCCCGCGCGGCTTGCCGCCCACCGCCTGACCGCCACCGATGTCGTTCCCAAGCTGCAACAGGGCAATCTGCAATCATACTCCGGCAATCTGCAGTCGCTGAACAAGGAAGTTCTCCTGCAAACCGGGCAGTTTCTTGCCTCCGCCAAGGAGATCGGCCGTCTGGTGGTGGGCGTTTACGGCAACAAGCCGGTGTATCTCGACGAGGTGGCCCGGGTGGCCGATGGCCCGGAGGAACCTACCAACTATGTGCTTTTCGGCAAGGGCAAGGGACAACCGGAAGAAGCGGCCGTCACCCTTTCGGTGGCCAAGCGGCCGGGGGCCAATGCCGTACAGGTGGTGGATACGGTGCTGGCCAAGATCGACAGTCTCAAGGGGACCCTCATCCCCGGCGACGTCACCGTCAGCGTGACCAGAAATTACGGCGAAACCGCGGCGGAAAAATCCAATGAGCTGCTGCTGCACATGGGTATCGCCGTCTTCGGCGTAACCCTGCTCATCCTCTTTTTTCTGGGCTGGCGGGAATCGATCATCGTCATCCTCGCCATCCCCTCGACCCTGGCGCTGACCCTGCTGCTCTTTTATCTGTATGGCTACACCCTGAACCGCATCACCCTGTTCGCCCTGATTTTTTCCATCGGCATCCTGGTGGACGACGCCATCGTGGTGGTGGAAAATATCGTCCGCCATATCCGCCTTCCCGCGAATAAACAAAAACCGCTGATCGAGATCGCCATCGAGGCGGTCGACGAGGTGGGCAACCCGACCATCCTCGCCACCTGGGCGGTAATCGCCGCCATTCTGCCCATGGCCTTTGTCGGCGGGCTGATGGGCCCCTATATGCGGCCGATCCCCATCGGCTCCTCCGCGGCGATGATTTTTTCACTGATCATCGCCTTCACCGTCACGCCGTGGGCCGCCATCCGGGTGCTGAAAAAAAACTGCCCTCCAGCGGAATGCCCCATCGATGCAGACGAGGTGGTGGTGGAGCCGGAAAAAGACCACGACCACGCCCCCAATGACTTCTTTACCCGTCTCTATCACCGGGCCATGGATCCGCTCCTTGCCCATGCCCGCTGGCGGCTGGTCTTTTTCCTGAGCATTGTCTTTTTGCTCCTCGCCTCCTGCTCCATGGTCTATTTCGGCCTGGTAAAGGTCAAAATGCTGCCCTTTGACAATAAGAGCGAGTTCCAGATCATCCTGAACATGCCCGAAGGCTCCACCCTGGAAGAGACCACCCAGGCTGCCAGGGAGATGGCCGCGGTCATCGGCCGGGAACCGGAGGTGATCAACTACCAGGTTTACGCCGGAACTGCCGCGCCCTACAATTTCAACGGACTGGTCCGCCATTACTATCTGCGCAACAGCGCCAACCTGGCGGACATCCAGATCAATCTGCTGCCCAAGGGCGACCGCAAGGCTCAGAGTCATGAGATCGCCAAGCGCATCCGGCCCGAGGTGGCGGCCATCGCTAAAAAATACGGAGCCGCCGTGGCGGTGGCCGAGGTGCCGCCCGGGCCGCCGGTTCTGCAAACCCTGGTCGCCGAGATTTACGGCCAGACCGATGCCCAGCGGTTGAAGCTCGCCACCAAGGTCAAACAACTCTTGGCCGGCACGGAAGGGGTTGTCGATGTGGACTGGTACCGGGAGGCGGAACGGGTCAAGACCGTCATTGCGGTGGACAAGGAAAAAGCTGCCCTCAACGGCATTTCCGAAGCTGAGATCACCCGGACCGTCGATCTGGCGGTCAAGGGATTGGCCGTCGGCCTTTTCCACCGGCCCAACGACAAGGAGGGGATCAGCATTGTGCTGGAACTGCCCCGCGCCCAGCGGGCAAGGGTTGAAAACATATTGAACCTCCAGCTCCGCTCCGGCCTGAACCCGGCCGGGCCGCTGGTGCCCCTGCGGGAGTTGGTCACGGTCAGCGAGACCCCCATTGACCAGCCCATTTACCGCAAGAACCTGAAACCGGTTATTTATGTGACGGCCGACGTGGCCGGGGCGGCGGAAAGCCCGGCCTACGCCATCTTCGCCCTGAACAAGGAACTTGCCAAACTCGATGGCCGCCAATACGGGGGCGACCAGAAAGCCATCACGATCTACAACCTCAAACAGCCCTTTTCCGAGATGGAACCGGCGATCAAGTGGGACGGCGAATGGCACATCACCCTGGAGGTCTTCCGTGACCTGGGTCTGGCCTTTTGCGCGGTGATGATCCTCATCTACATGCTCATGGTGGGCTGGTTCAAGGATTACGCCGTGCCGCTGGTGGTGATGGCGGCCATCCCCTTTTCCCTGATCGGCATTCTCCCGGCCCACTGGGCCTTCGGCGCCTTTTTCACCGCCACCTCCATGATCGGCTTCATGGCCGGCGCCGGGATTGTGGTGCGCAACTCCATTATCCTCGTGGACTTCATCGAGTTGCGCATCAGCCACGGCCTGCCCCTGGCCGAAGCGGTGGTGGAAGCAGGAGCCATCCGCTTCCGGCCCATGCTCCTTACCGCGCTGGCCGTGGTGGTCGGCGCCTCGGTGATCCTGGCCGACCCGATCTTTCAAGGGCTCGCCATCTCGCTGATGTTCGGGGAGATCGCCTCATTGCTCATCAGCCGCATGGCGGTGCCGGTCCTCTACTTCATGCTGCGCACACACCGCCATCCCCCGGCGGACGCGGCGGCAGGCCGGATCACCGGGGAGAAGCGTTGACACTTCCGGCCCTGAAAATAACCCCGTTTACGGCAACGGCCTTCCTGTTGTTGCTCGTCTATCACCTGGGGCTGCTGGCCATGCAACGCCGTTTCCCGGCAGCAACGACTATGATGCCCGCAACGCCAGAACCAGGGCAGCCTGGGTTCGGGAACTGATGGGAAACAAACGCGATATCCTGCGGCCGTGCAGACCTTGCGCAACCGGACCATGGCCGCAAGCTTTCTGGCCTCCACGGCAATCCTCCTCGCCCTGACCCTGCTCAATATCGTCCCGACCGCAGGCCACCCGACCGCCGCCGCCATGCAGCTGTTCAGTTTCATGGGCAAACGAATCGAAAGCCTGCACCAGATCAAACTGCTCCTCCTCTCGCTGGATTTCTTCTTCATCTTCTTCAATTTCACCATGGCCATCCGCTACTACAGCCATCCGGGCTTCATGATCAATGCCCCCCAGATGTTTCCGGAGGTCTCCGGATATTGTCTGTCTTCTACGGTACTTCAATATCCATACGATGTGATACTTGCATTCCCACATCGTATGGCTTAGGCTTTGATTGTCGTACATGGGAAGCCTCCTTCTCTTGAACTTTGAGCGGTTCAGAGTTGTGAGACTTCCTCTTATTCCAGGAAGTGTCAAACTTTGCGAGTCTCCCGGCAGAGCCGGGGTTTACCTGTTTGTTATTACAACGAAAACCAAGGAATGTAACTGTTCAGCAGCGGCGCGGCTGAACAGTTACAAGGGAGTAACGATCATGCCCAAACACATGCAGAACGACATCGACAAACTGAAGGCAAAAATCATCGCCATGGGCGAAGCCGTGGAAGACAGGGTCTATCAGGCCACGCTTTCCGTGATAAACCGTGATCCTGCCAAGGCAAACGCCGTGATCAAGGGGGATCGGGAAATTGACGACATGGAGGTGGAGATCGAGGAGGATTGCCTGAAGATTCTCGCCCTGTATCAACCGGTGGCCATCGACCTGCGGTTCATCGTGGCAATCCTGAAAATCAACAGCGATCTGGAGCGGATCGGGGATCTTGCGGTCAATATCGCCGAACGGGGATTATTCCTCGCCGGGCAGGAAAAGTTCGAAGTCCCATTTGACCTGACCGCCATGGTCGATCTTGCCGAAAAAATGGTCACGGAAAGCATCGACGCCCTGATCAACCATGATGTGCGCTTGGCCCACCATATCCGGGCGGCGGACGACACCATGGACGCCATGAACCGGGAGATGTACGCTCAGATCAAGGAGATGCTCATCACCGATGCAGAGCAGGTAAACACCCTCATGCATGTCCTCTCCGTGGGGCGGCATCTGGAGCGCATCGCCGACCATGCGACCAACATTGCCGAGGATGTCATCTATCTGGTCGATGCCCAGATCATCCGCCACACGCCAGAACTTTACGACGAGTGAGCCGAACAGCCCTACGATGAGATGTCGATGGTGCCTTTTTTCTTGAGGATACGCAACCAGATGTAGGTGGGAAGCAGCACAGCCACGATGCCTGCGGCATAGGGCGCGTAGGCCGATTCAGCGAGCGTGGTGCCGTGGAGGAAATACTCCCGCCACAACGGGATCAGGGCCAGAGCAACAAAGGTCCAGAAGGCAGTGCCGCTGTCCTTGATCGCGGCGCGCCACCAGTGGAAGCTGAACCCGGACAGGGTCTGGCCGATATTGGCGAACGACGGCCAGAGCCGATGCGTCCTGCGGCAGAAAGCCTCGTATTCCTCCCCGAATTTCCCGTGCAGGAATTTTTCCTCGGTGGCCATGATCGCATAGTAGAAAAAAACGAAAAACGGCAGCACGGTGACAAAGGCCAGGGGTGCGCCGCCATACAAGCCGATGCCGATGGCAATCAGGATATTGCCCAGGTACATGGGGTTGCGAACATGGTTGTAAATGCCGCCCGTCACCAGACGGCTGGCGTGAACCTTGCCTCCCTTTCCGCCCCGCTCGATGTAGTCAAAACCAATGGTAAAAAAACGCAACCCTTCGCCGAGCAGAGTCACCGCCAGCCCCAGAGTGGTCAACCAGTTGGAGACGGTCTCGTTGACGATCACCTGCGGCCTGAAAACAAAGAGCATGGCGATGAAGATGACCGGAAACATATAGGCCCGGTAGCGGAAAAAAAAGTTCCCGGCCCCGACCATGAAGGGGTTGCTCAGTCTCATTTGGCCCCCTTACGAATGATGTATCCGCAAAAATTGTACCACTTGAAAAAGATCTCGCATTCGCTGAAGCCGTTGTTCAAGACCAGATCCTCGTTTTCCTGCACCCGGTAGGGGATGAGCACGTTCTCCAGGGCCTCGCGCTTCTGGCTGATCTCAAGCTTGCTGTAGCCGTTGGCCTCCTTGAAATCATAGTAGTACTTGATGAAAAACCGGTTGAGCAAGGAATCCCGGCTCAACACCTTCTCGATGAGGATCAGACAGCCGTTTTCGTTGACCCCTTTGGCGATACTCTGGATCAGACGATCGCGGTTCAGGGGGCGGACAAACTGCAGGGTGAGGTTCATGATCACCACCGAGGCGTTTTCCACCCGCACCTCCTTATTGAGATCCATGCACTCCAGGCTGTAATCATGCTTCATGCCGTATTCCTTCAGCTTTTGTCCGGCTTTTTTCAGCATCTCCTCGGAGTAATCGCAGCCCACAAACCGCACGCCTTTGGGCAGGATCGGGTCGAGCTGGATCAGAGTCGTTCCGGTGGAGCACCCCAGATCGTAGACATTCGTCCCCGGCACGGAGAAATCCCGGGCCAGCTCGGACATCATCCGCTGCACTTCAAGATAAAAAGGAACCGAACGGACCAGCATGTCGTCAAAAACAGACGCGGTTTTCGCGTCAAAACTGAAATCGGCCACCGTGCCCTGCGGGGTTGCGAAAATTTTATCCTTACCCATGGAACCCTCTTCCTCTGCCTCCGATAGTATTCTGGAATCCGGCTCTGGACCTATGCCAGAGAGCGGATGCTTCACATAGTTGTTGCAAACCAGCTTCCTTTATTATCACAAACCGTGACGGAAATCCATGCTTATCCCCTCTTTTTCAGGCCCGAGCGGGATACCGTGGCCCGCAGCCTGACAAATCAGGAAGAGATGAAGGGGACCCTCTTCTGGCGACCGCAGCCTGCCCCAATACTGGCACCCTCCTGCCGATTATTGAAGCTGGCCAAAGAACCATCTCCCAAACACAAACAGCACAAAATGAGCGGAGAGCCCGCCGCAAAAAAAGAATATATGCGGATAGATCTGGCAGTATGGTATAGTGGCCTGTTTTGTTGTTTCCGAACCTGGCAACTTGACCCGAACATACCGGGATACCGTCGGCGAGATCTCTTTTCCCCACACAATGGCCATGACCTCAACCTTGCGCTCATATCTCTCCCGGCTGAAATCCCTTACGATCAACCGCTATACCATATTCCTGCTCTTTCTTCTCGGCTATACGGAGATTCTCCAGCAGCACGGCGGCCTGCCTTCTTTGCTGCCTGCCTGGCGCCTGGAAATCCCCCTGCTCCTCTATCTTTATTTCTTTTTCAACCAGATCCTCCGCAAATCACGTCTGCAGCCGCTGGTGGCTGCGGCTCCGCTCGTCTTGTTTTACGGAGTGTTCGATGCCTATTACATCATGTTTGGCCGGATGCTGCGCATCACCGAGATCACCGAACTCCCGGAGATGTTTCAGGTGCTCCACCCCCTGGTCATCGCCCTGTTCGTGGCACTGATCGGCCTCCCCCTGCTGATCTTTCTCGCTTCCCTTGACTTTCGCACACGTCGGGCCTCCATGGCTGTCGCCTCGCTGCCTCTCCTGACGCTGGTGCTGATGGTGGAGCTGACCCCGGATTTCTTCATGACGACCTTCCAGGAAACACAACAGGAGATCGTTTTCTATTCCGACACGGCCAGCGCCCGCAACAACGGGCGCCTGAGCATGATGCTGTACAACGAGGCCAGGCGCAGAAGCAACCATGAAAAGATTGCCGGACACCAGATGAACCCCGCTTCCCTGGTCGATTTCGACAAGGTGGTTGCCGGGCTCAAGGACCAGCGGGGCAAGAGGAATATCCACCTGATCGTTCTTGAGAGCTTTCTAGATCCCGCGCTGTTTAAGGATGCCCATTTTTCCCGCAACCCTGCCCATCCCGCCTTCAGCAAACTGCTCGCTAAAAAAGGGGGCATTTCCATCTCGCCGGTGTTTGGCGGGAGCACAGCCCAGGCCGAGTTCGAGGTTCTCTGCGGGGCTCCGGCCTTGCGGGAATTTTCCGGCATCGAGTTTGATGTGTTCACCGGGGCCAAGACTCCCTGTCTTCCCCAAATTCTCGCCCAGGGCGGCTACGAAACCACCGCCACCAACTCCTACAAACCTGATTTCTTTAACTCAACCAACGCCTATGCCGGGGTTGGCTTTGACAAGAAGTATTACCCGCAGGAATTCGCCGCAGGCTACGACACGTATTTCTCAGCAGGGGACGTGACAGGCGAGAATTTCATGTTCGACGGGGTGCTTTTTTCCCAGAATCTGGAATTCATCACCAAGCGGATCCGGGAAAACCCGACGCTCCCCATTTTCAACTATGTCATCGGCGTGTATGGGCACACCCCCCACGACCTCAACCCGGCTAAACGCCCAATGGTCATCAAAATGCTCGGGAAATCCCGGGACGAGGGGATGGAGAAAGCGGTCAACCAGTACTACTACCGCACCGAGGCCATTGCCGCCTTTGTCAAGGGACTGATCGCGGCAGACCCGCACTCGCTGATCATCCTGGTGAGCGACCATCTGCCGGCCCTCTCGGGAAGAGAAACCTACAAAGAGCTCAACTATCTCGGCGGAACCGTGGAAGCCACCTTTCGCAACCGGATATACATCATCGAAAACGGCCGCCCGGTGCGGCAGAACACCATCCATCATTACGACATTCCCCGCATCATCCTCAACTACGCAACCAGGGGCAGATACTGCCGTGAGCATGACTGCAACTTCACGACCCACGATAGCCAATTTTCCAAGAACGCCTACCGGACCGACTACCTGGACATCATGTCCCAGGCCATGGATGCCGCCTCACCCCTCCGCATGCTCGAAGCAAAGACGCAGTGCGTGCAATAGGAACCAACCTGACCGAGGGGTGATGCCGCACAGCAGTGAGGGGCCAACAGAAGCCGCTTGAGCGGGCTGCCAGACAATGCCCCCTCCTGCTTGAGGGACTGGCGCGCCGCATCACCCCTCGGCTGATTCATCACGAGCACATAACTCGCAAGGCTGAACACCATCATTTTGACGGGAAACCAGCCGCCATTTTTTCAACAGAATTTTTTCGCTGTTATTTTTTTTGCAGGCTTCACACACCCAGATACAGTCCGGGCTGATCCCTTCCGATATTTCATACTTAAATTTTTTCATGCGGGGGTTCCAAGAATACGGGGACGGATTTACCAGAATCCACCCATATTGCTATAAATGTTGCTAATTTCCCATAAAAAAAACGGCTTGCGTAATTACTCGCAAGCCGTTGCTATTGCTGGTCGGGATGAGAGGATTCGAACCTCCGGCCCCCTGAACCCCATTCAGGTGCGCTACCAGACTGCGCTACATCCCGACAAAAATAATCTACCCAACAGGTTGGCCCCCTATTTAGCATGGCCCAAGGCGCCTGTCAAGCTGCACTCACCCCAACGACCTTTTATTCCGCAAGAATTTTTTGCATGGCCAACAGCTCCGCCTTGATCTGCACAAAAATATCCGCCGGTTTCACAGGCGGAACCTGTTCCGCTTCGGGCGGGGCGACATCAAGTTCCTGTCCGCCACCATCCTTTGCCAGGGCTTTTTTGGCCCCGCTGATGGTAAAACCTTCATCCTTGAGCAGCCTTTTGATGGCCAGGACCGTTTCCACGTCCACCCGGCGATAGAGCCGCTGCTTGGACTGAGCCCGTTGCGGATGGAGGATCCTGAATTCCGACTCCCAGTACCGGAGCACATGCTGCTTCACCCCGGTAATCGCGCACACCTCACCGATCTTGAAGTACCGCTTGTCAGGGATCCCCGGAAGAACCTGGGCAACCCCCTGACCATCATCGAAAGTTCCGCAAGATGGTTTGGTCACACTGTTCCTTTATTCCTTGTTCAGATTCTCCCGGACCACCTTGCTGGGCCTGAAAGAAACCATGTGCCGCCTGGAAATCTCCATGGTTTCGCCGGTCCGGGGGTTGCGTCCCACCCGCGAGGATTTCTTCCGCACGGTGAAGGTGCCGAACTGCACGATCTTGATGGCCTCGCCCTGGAGCAGGGTTTTCTTGAGCGCATCAAAAACAGCATCAACCATTTCGCCGGCACTCCGCTGCGAAAATCCCATCTTCTCGTTGATGGTCTGCGAGAGTTCTTTCCTGGTAAGATTGGATCGTTTCATCTATTATGCCTCACGTAACTGACCGTTAAAACGAGAAATCATCATCTCGATAATTTTTTGGTGGACCTTGCCGACTATTTCGTCATCCAGGGTTCGATCAAGCGCCCGATAGGTGATGGAAATCGCGACACTCTTTTTTCCGGACCCGATATTCTTCCCCTGAAATACATCAAAGATCTCGGCCTGCTCAATAAGCTTCTCCCCGCAGCCATGAATGGCGGAAAGCATTTCCCCGGCGGCAACCCCCTCAGGCACGATGAGGGCCATGTCCCATTTCACAAAGGGGAACTTGGGCAGCGCAGCAAAGGTCTTTGCCTGGGGCGGAAAATCGCTGAGCGCGGCCAGATCAAGGTCCATAAAGAAGGCCTGCTGCTTGACGCCGAAACCCTTCAGGGTCTTCTGACTGAAAGCCCCGCACCAGCCCAATATCTTCTCCCCTCCCATGACGGCAAAAACCGTACCCGGTTCGGCAAAAGGCAGTTCCTGGCCGGCAACACCAGCCCGGCAAGTAATTGCCGCACCAAGCCGCAGGCTGTCGAGAATCTGCGCCACAACCCCTTTGACATCAAAAATGTCCGCCGGGGGCTCTCCGGCATGGAACACAGGCGATCCGGGATTGCGGCGGCCGGAGACAACCGCGGCCAGGCGAAAAGGTTCCGAAGGCTGCAAACTCCCTTGGGAGTAAAAGACCTTGCCGATTTCAAAAAGGCGGACATCATGGTTTTGATGATTGACATTGCGGCGCAGATTCTCAAGAAGCCCAGGCAAAAGCGTGGTCCGCAAAACACTCTGATCTTCCGCCAGAGGGTTCAAAAGATGCACAGCCTGGCGCCTGGCGTCATCCGCTGCCAGCCCCAGCAAGTCACAATGTTGCGGGGCCACGAAGCTGTAGTTGATGGCCTCATAAAACCCGAGCGCGGTAAGGGTCTGGGCCACCTTTTTCCGAAGCTCCCGGAGAGCGTCCGGTTCGGAAAAAATCATGGGCACCTGGGGCAGCGTGGTGGGCAGCAAATTGTAGCCCACCACCCGGGCAACCTCTTCAATGAGGTCAATCTCCCGCTCAAGGTCAACCCGGAAACTCGGCGGGGTCACCCGCAGGGTATCGTCATCAATCCTTTCCACCTCAATTTCAATGCCGGTCAGGGCACCAGCAATCCGGTCAAGGCCAAGGTCCATGCCCAGCAAGCTGCTGGTCCGCGTTCCCCGCAGGATGATGGGGGATGGGGCAACAACCCCGTCACAATAATCAACGCCGCCCGCAACAATCTCCCCGCCAGCCAAGGCCGCCATGAGCTGAACGGCCCGTTCCATGGCCTTGGGCACACCTTGCGGATCAACCCCCCGCTCGAAACGGTAGGAAGCCTCGGTGTTCATGTTGAGCCTGCCAGCTGTACGCCGGATGCCAATGGCGGCAAAACAGGCGCTCTCCAGCAGAATGTCCGTGGTCGTTGCGTCAACCTCGGAATTGGCTCCGCCCATGATCCCGGCCACGGCCACCGGCCGCTCGGCGTCGCAGATCATCAGCATCTGACTGTCAAGCTGGTGCTCGGTTCCGTCCAGCGTGGCAAGACTCTCGCCGGACCTGGCCCGCCGGACCACAATCCTGCCTCCGGCCAGCTTGTTGAAATCAAAGGCGTGCAGGGGCTGGCCGTACTCCAGCATGACAAAGTTGGTAATATCGACGATGTTGCTGATCGGCCGCATCCCCACAGCCAGCAAACGCTGTTGCAGCCACCAGGGCGAAGGACCGATTTTTACGTTTTTAATAAGCCGGGCGGCATAACGCGGGCAGTCGGCCGAAGATTCCACCGCCACGCTGAAGGGCAGATGCTCCCCGCTCAGCACCGGGATCGCCTCCACCGGCGGCCTGATCCGCTTGCCGACAACCCCGCCGATCTCCCGGGCAATCCCAAGCACACTGGCGCAATCGGGCCTGTTCGGAGTGAGATCGACCTCAATCATGGTATCCACCAAGCCCAGGGCCTGGCTGAGAGGTTGACCCGGCGGAAGATCCGCAGCCAGCTCCATGATTCCGGCCTGATCCTCGGTAATCCCCAGCTCCTTGGCCGAGCAGAGCATGCCGCAGGACTGCTCCCCGCGAATCTTTGCCGGTTTGATGGCGAACCCTCCCGGCAACACCGCGCCGGGCAAGGCAAGGGCGGTGACCAGCCCGGCGCGCGCGTTGGGAGCGCCGCAGACCACCCTTTTAAGCTCCTGGCCCGCATTCACGTCACAGAGCACCAGCTTGTCCGCGTTGGGGTGGGGGAAAACCGCTTCAATCCGCGCGACCACAACTCCGGTCAGCTCGGGATAACACGGCACGCAGGCATCCACCTCAAGACCGAGCATGGTCAGGTGGTCGGCAAGCCGCGCCGGTTCCAGGTCCGTGTCAATATATTCGCGCAACCAGTTGAGCGTAAACTTCATGGATCGTGTCGTATTATGGTTGTCGCCCCTCAGGGAGCCTAAGCCGTCACGTCATAAAAAGACGGCAGCAGTGTTAACGGCGTAAAGAGCCGTAGCAACATCAGCAGCGACGGCGATGGTCATTTCTGTAACGGCTCCTAAAACTGGGAAAGAAAGCGCAGATCGTTTTCGTAAAAAAGCCGGATATCGGTGATGCCGTACTTCAACATGGCAATCCGCTCGATACCGAGGCCAAAGGCAAAGCCGCTGTACTCTTCCGGATCGTAGCCGACCTTTTTAAAGACCTCCGGGTCGATCATCCCGGCGCCCAGAATCTCGAGCCAGCCGGTCTGTTTGCACACCCGGCAGCCCTTGCCGCCACAGATCACACAGCCGATATCCACCTCGGCGCTGGGCTCGGTAAACGGGAAGAAACTGGGACGAAAACGGATGGGGGTATTTTCGGCAAACATCCTGGTGATGAACACCGAAAGCACACCCTTGAGGTCGGCAAAAGAGATGTGACGGTCAACAAGAAACCCTTCCACCTGATGGAACATGGGGGTATGGGTAATATCCGAATCGCAGCGGTAAACCTTGCCAGGCGCGATCATCCGCAGGGGCGGCTGCTCCTTTTCCATGATCCTGGCCTGCATGGGCGAGGTATGGGTTCTGAGCAGCAGATTGTCGCTGACATAGAAGGTGTCGTGCATGGCCCGGGCCGGATGATGCGGCGGGATGTTCAGGGCCTCGAAATTATAAAAATCGACCTCGACATCCGGCCCTTCGGCCACGGCAAAGCCCAACCCCTCGAAGATGGTGCAGACCGCATCCATGACCTGGGTCACAGGATGCAGCTTGCCAAAAGGGGCTGTCCGCCCGGGCAGGGTCAGATCAAGGGCGGCCTGGGTTGCACCGCCACCAGACTCGGCAAGGCGGGCTTCCCGCATAGCATATGCGGATTCCAGCTCCTGCTTGATCTCGTTTGCCAGTTGCCCGAGACGAGGGCGCTCCTCCGCAGGGGCCTGGCCCAATTGCCGCAGCACAAGGGTAAATTCCCCTTTCCGGCCCAGATATTTGACCCGAAAAGGCTCGAGCTCGCGCAGCTGGGAAATTGCGGCCAGCTCTTCACCGGCAACGGCCTTCAGGCGAAGAAGTTCTTCTTGCATGCTGGGCACGGCAACAATTAGTTGCCGGCGGCCAGCTTGGCAACCTGGCTAAAGGTGCCCGGATCAAGAACCGCCAGATTGGCGAGAACCTTGCGGTCCAACTCCACATTCACTTTCTTCAGGCCGCCCATCATCCGGCTGTACGTGCTGCCGTTTTCATGGCACGCCGCCCCGATGCGCACGATCCACAATTTACGGAAATCGCGCTTCTTCTGGCGGCGATCACGGTAGGCATAGACCAGGGCCCGGTCAACGGCTTCCGTTGCCGTCCGGTACAGACGGTTACGGCCACCGATGAAGCCGCTGGCTAAATTCAAAACCTTTTTTCTTCTCCGGCGCGCTTTAAATCCACGTGTTACGCGAGGCATCGTACTTCTCCTTATTGGTCTCCGGCGATTTTTGCCCGCCGGCGGTTTTTGCAGTGGAATATGGTCCTGGGGGCGGACTGTTCTCTTCTGGCCCCCTCTTTTTTTTACAGATAAGGCAACAGCCGCTTGATACCCTTGAGATTGGTATCGTCGACAATCCCGGCCTGGCGCAGATTTCTTTTCCGCTTGGTGGTTTTTTTAGTGAGGATATGGCTGGTAAAGGCCTTGCGGCGGACAATCTTGCCGGTACCGGTACACTTGAACCGCTTGGCAGCCCCTCTGTTTGTTTTCATCTTCGGCATGGTGTTCTCCCTTTTTCATATCTTCGCCGGCGAAGCCGCCCCGGCCAGTAGACTGATATTAACCGCCAATCCGGCGGAACTGTTATTTCGGCCCCACAAACATGGCCATCTGCCGCCCTTCCATCTTGGGGGTCTGCAGGATAACCGCGTCTTCCTTCAACTCTTCCACCACCTTGTTCATGACCTCCATGCCGAGGGTGTCGGCATAGACGATTTCACGGCCACGGAAACGCAGGGTGATCTTAACCTTGTTCTTCTGCTGCAGAAACTTCTTGATATTCTTGATCTTGAATTCGAGATCATGCTTCTCGGTCTTGGGGCGAAGCTTGATTTCCTTGACCTCGATAACCGTCTGTTTCTTCTTGGCTTCCTGCTGTTTCTTGCTCTGCTCGTAACGAAATTTACCAAAATCCATGATCCGGCAGACCGGAGGATCGGCCGCAGCCGACAATTCAACAAGATCCAGCCCAACCGCTTCAGACCTTGTCAGCGCTTCGCGGACAGGCACAACCCCTACCTGTTTCCCTTCCTCATCAATGAGACGGACTTCCTTGCAATCAATCTCCTGGTTGATTCTGGCCCGCACTTCCCGCTCTGGTCGGTCGCCAACTTTTTTTCCTTTAATACTCATACCTCCGCACACCTGATTCTTGAAACACCGCAAACGAGGTTATGCACTCGCAGGCTGAAATTTATCATAATACCCTGAACCATCTAGCTATTGCAAGCACCAGTTCGGCCGGCTTCATTTTCCCTGGCAATCAACGCCGCAAACTCGGGGATTGACATGGCCGGCAGATTCTCTCCGTTGCGCAACCGCACCGTGACCTGGCGCGCCTCCACTTCCTTGTCGCCGATGATCAGCATGTAGGGGATCTTCTGCATCTGGGCTTCACGGATCTTGTAATTAAGTTTTTCGTTGCGGAGATCCTTTTCAACCCGCACGCCGGCCCGGCGCAACTGGGCATCCACCTCTTCCGCGTAGTCGAGCTGCGCATCGGTGATATTCATGATCCTGGCCTGAGCCGGCGCAAGCCACACCGGAAAAGCCCCGGCATAATGCTCGATGAGCACCCCGATGAACCGCTCCAGCGAACCCATGAGCGCCCGGTGGATCATGATCGGCTGATGCTCCTTGCCGTCTTCCCCGGTATAGCTCATCGCAAACCGTTCGGGCAGATTGAAATCCACCTGAATGGTGGAGCATTGCCAGCTGCGGCCCAAGACATCCTTGATCTTGATATCGATCTTCGGCCCGTAAAACACCCCTTCTCCGGGGTCAATCTCATAAGCGAGACCTTTTTTCTCCAGGGCAAGCTTCAGGGCGGTAGTGGCCTGTTCCCAATGCTCGTCGCTGCCGACATACTTCTCCGGCCTGGTGGAAAGATATATGTCGTAGCTCTCAAAGCCGAAGGCCTTGAGAATCTGCAGATTCAGGTCAAGGATGTTGAAGATCTCCTCTTCCAGGTTGTCGGGACGGCAGAAGATATGGGCATCGTCCTGGGTAAAGCCGCGAACCCGCATAAGGCCGTGCAGGGCGCCGGTTTTCTCGAAGCGATACACGGTGCCCAGCTCGCACCAGCGCAGGGGAAACTCCCGGTAGCTGCGCTTGCGCGTATTGTAGATGGCGATATGAAACGGGCAATTCATCGGCTTGAGCTGATAGCTCACTTCCTCGATGTCCATGGGAGAAAACATGTTCTCCCCATAAAAATCGAGATGGCCGCTGGTCTTCCACATGTCGCGCCTGGCAATATGCGGGGTAAACAGCAGCTCGTAGCCATTTTTGTAATGTTCTTCGCGCCAGTGGTCCTCGATGATCTTCCGGAGCAGAGCCCCCTTGGGTTGCCAGAGAATCAGACCCGGTCCGACCTGATCGGAAACGGCAAACAACTCCAGTTCCTTGCCGAGCTTCCGGTGATCGCGCTTCTTTGCCTCTTCAAGCTGGAAGAGATATGCCTTCAGATCCTTGGCATCAAAAAAAGCCGTGCCGTAGATCCGCTGGAGCATCTGGTTTTTTTCATCACCACGCCAATAGGCGCCGGCCTGCTTGATAACCTTGACGGCTTTCAGCCAGCCCGCATGCGGCAAGTGCGGCCCACGGCAGAGATCAACAAAATCTCCCTGCCGGTAAAGCGAAACCGTTTCGGCGCCCAGATCATTCAGCAGCTCAACCTTGTAGGACTGACCGCTCTTTTCAAAAAGCGCAATCGCCTGGGCGGTAGACATGGTCTCCCGGGAAAAAGGAGCGGCGAGAGCAGCAAGCTCCTGCATTTTCAGTTCAATCCGGACAAGATCGTCAGGGGTGAACGGCTCCGCCCGGTCAAAATCATAGTAAAATCCATCGGCAATGGCCGGTCCGATGGCAACCCGCACCTCCTTACCGAACAGGGCAAGAACAGCCTCGGCCATGACATGGGCCGCGCTGTGCCGGAGAATCTCCAGAGCCTCGGGACTGTCAACGGTTATGGGCGCGAAGGTTGCATCGGCTTCGATGGGAGCGGAAAGATCCACCAGCCTGCCATCCAACCGGGCGGCGATGGTCTGCTTGCGCTCCTTGTTGGAAATCAGCTCTTTCAGAGCCTCGGCTACGGTAATCCCCGCCGGGATCGTTTTTTGCTCCCCGGAAGGAAGCGTGAGGGATATTTCCGCCATGATTGTCAGGACCAGCCTTTCCGCAGATGCACAAACAAAAACAAGCACATTGACCAGGTCAATCTGCCTGCACAATAAGGATTGACATAAAAATGCGTTCTGCCAATCCTCGCGACGCCAAAATATTCGTCTTATGTTCCCTGGTAGGCGCGGGCGGATTCGAACCGCCGACCTCTTGCGTGTCGGGCAAGCGCTCTAACCAACTGAGCTACGCGCCTGAAAAAAATAATGAGCACGCCGCCCGTGGCGACAACCCGTTCTCTTTTTTAGACAAAACTTCCAAACGGCAACCAAATACCAACAATTCCCCCCGGTGTCAAGGACAAATAGTTTGCCCAGCCTGCCCTCCCCAGGGAAAAAGGCTGCCGGAAACCCGCGCCATCAGGAACAGGTATCCTTCCGGGATTCAATGGCCCGGCTGAGCGTGAGTTCATCGGCATACTTGATATCCATGCCCATGGGAATCCCGCAGGCCAGTCGGGTCACTTTAACCGGGACCTCCTCCTGCAGCCGCTTGATGAGATAAGCGGCCGTCGCTTCTCCCGGCACCGTGGAGCTGGTGGCGATCAGCACCTCCCGCACCTGCTGCCTCCTGACCCGTTCCAGCAAGGCATCCGCCTTGATTTCCTCCGGGCCGATCCCGTCCATGGGAGAAAGAACCCCGTGGAGAATATGATACTTGCCCTTGAAGGCCCCGGTTTTCTCGATGGCCATGAGGTCCGCGGATTCCTCCACCACGCAGACCAGCCCTGCATCACGGCCGGAATCGTTGCAGATGGCGCAGGGATCGCTTTCCGCAAAGGCGAAACAGCCGCTGCACAGCCTGATGGTCCGGTGCAGCTCCCCCAGGTCCCTGGCCAGGCTCTGGGCCTCGCTGGCGGGCCGCCGCAGGATATGGAGGGCCAGCCGGGTCGCGGTTTTCATGCCGATCCCCGGTAACCGGTTCAAGTCTGTAATGAGACGGCTCAGGGCCGGAGGAACGACGTTCATAAGAAAAAGGCTAAGGGTAAAAGGCTAAAGGTAAAAGGGATGGACAAACACGATGCTACACGCTTCATTTTTTCACCTTTCACCTTTAACCTTGCGCCTATCATTTAAAACATTCCCGGGATCTTGATCCCGCCGGTGAGCTTGGCCATCTCGGCCTCGATCATCGCCTGGGCTTTGCGCATGGCCTCGTTCACCGCAGAGACCACAAGATCCTGCAACATTTGCGGATCCGCTGGGTCCACCACTTCCTTGTCAATGGTCAGGCTGACCAGCTCATGCCTGCCATTCACCGTGGCGCTCACCATGCCGCCGCCCACCGTGGCGCTGACCTGCCTGGTCGCCAGCTCTCCCTGCAGCTCCGTCATGCGTTGCTGGAACTGCTGCGCCTGCTTCACCATCTGCTTCATATCCATCCGCATACCTCCGGCATTGACTTTTCGATACCCTGCACCGACAAAAGGAGTGCCCGCCTTCCCCGCTGTCCTTCCCTTTCAACTTTTCACTTTGCCCCCGGTCCGTATCCCGCCGACCTGCCCGCCAAAAATCTCGGTGGCCATCTGCACCATGGGGTCATTGGCCAGAACCCGCCGCTCGGCAAGAAGGCTCTCCGCCTCGTCGCCTCCGCCATCCCCGGCTGCCTGGGCGCCGCGCATCTTGAAAACGACCCGGAAGTCGTGCTGAAAAAAATCCAGGGCAAAGGTCTGCAGAAGCTTCAGATTGTCATGTTCCTGCAACAGATTGCAGTCAGACGGGTCATCAAACTTCAGGACCAGCTCCCCCCCCTCGTCGCGGGCCGAGGCGCACAGCTGCAGCACCGGCGCCATCCAGTGCTTCCGCTCCTTGACATACTCGATAAACGCCTCCCAGTGCCGCTTTACCTCCCGACGCTCCGCAAAAGAAGGAGTGCCCGTTGCCTGAGGCGATTGCCCGCCTTGCAGCGGCAGGGGCGTTGGCTCGGCCACTATTTCATTTTTTTTTTGCCCCTGCGGCTGAACCGAAGAAGGGAGAGATACCGATGACCTGGGCATGGACCCGGGCAGGGGTTGCTCCGGCTCCGCCGTGGAGATCGCCTGGGAAGCCGGCTTCCCCACGCTCTGCGGCAGGGGCGCGGCCCCGGCCAGCAAACCATCAAGACGGCCAAGCAGGGTGGCCGTCGGCACGATCTGCCCGGCCTGGGTGGCCCGGACAAAAGCCATTTCCAGCGCCAGCCGGGGCCGGGCAGAATACTGCATCTCCTCACTCCCTTTCAGCAACAGGGAAAAATACTGGTACAGCGTTTCCTGACTGGCGGTGGCGGCAATATCCTTGATGGCCGCCAGTTCTTGGTCGGAAAGATCCAGCAGCTCCTCGGGCCGGGGCTTGACCTTGACAATCAGCAAGGCCCGGAAAAATCCCAGCAGATCGTTGGCAAAACGCTTGAGGTCCATGCCGGCGCCGTGGCTCTGCGCAAAAATATCAAGGCACCCGGCCAGATCGGCAGCCAGGAGCGCCCGTGCCAGATTTTCATAGATTCCGCGGTCAACCAGTCCCAACACCTGGGCCACATCCCCATCGCTGATCTCGTCTCCGCTAAAGGAAAAAATCTGGTCAAGCAGACTCAAGCCATCCCGCACGCTGCCTTCTGCCTCCCGGCCGATCATCTCCAGGGCACGCGGAGAAATCGCCACCTTTTCCGCCCCGGCGATCCTGGCAAAAAATGCAACCAGCTCAGCAAAGGGAACACGCTTGAGCTCATAGCGCTGACAGCGGGAGAGGATGGTAATCGGAATCTTGTGCAGCTCTGTGGTGGCGAACATGAAATAGACATGAGGTGGCGGCTCCTCCAGGGTCTTCAACAGGGCGTTGAAGGCCTCGGTGGTGAGCATGTGCACTTCATCGATGATGATGATCTTGTAGCGCCCCTTGGCAGGGAAAAAGCGGATGTTTTCCTTGAGCTCGCGGATCTCCTGGATACCGCGGTTAGAGGCACCGTCGATCTCATGCAGATCCATGGCGTTGCCAGCCATGATCTCCGTACAGGACTCGCACTGGTTGCAGGGCACATCCAGCTCGCCCTGCCGGCAGTTAAGCGCCTTGGCCATGAGCCTTGCCAGGGTGGTTTTCCCGACCCCGCGCACCCCGGAAAAAAGCATGGCATGGGCCACCCGATTCCGGGTGAGCGCATTACGCAAGGTGCGCACCACGGCCTGCTGACCGACAACCTCATCAAAATTCTGGGGACGCCATTTTCTGGCTAAAACAAGGTAGGACATTTTCAGTCCTCAGGTGTCAGAACCGGTTTTTCTGGGGGAGTGAGACGAAAGATGGGCAAAGGGCCGAAGGTCCAAGCCGCCTTCCGAAAGGTAAAAAGGTAAATGTGCAGCAGTGCCGCAGATGCTAGGAAGAGGTCTGCGAAGTGTGCTTGCGCACATAAGCAGGCCGATGACAGGTAAGCGAGCCTGCGAGACTCCGACGCAGATGCGGTGCTGCTGCACATTTACAAAAAAATGATAGCCAGGCACCCCTGCGGCACACAGAGTAACTCACTGCCGTTGCTTCCTCCCGGACCTGGCGGGGTTCGCAAGTCTCTGTTGCGCAGGACCCGGCTATCAAACCGGAAAATATCTTGGTGGAGAAGGTGGGATTCGAACCCACGGTACGTTGCCGCACACACGCGTTCCAGGCGTGCACCTTAAGCCACTCGGTCACCTCTCCAGCGGTTTCCATAACAAACAGGCACACTGGCCGATGGGGCACCACTTTACAATACCTGCCCCCTCTTGCAAAGAACAAAATGGCCCGGAGGACGAGATGCATTGCGTATCAAGAAAATTCTCAACAATTTCAGAATGATGCATCGAAGAAAGCACGTCTCACCCTTTGGGCAGGACGGATGCGCTGACCTGGGAAGCGTACTCGGGGATCACCTTGCCAAGCTCGGCCTTGATTCCCTCCGCATCATGGTTTGCCGCCAACTGCTTGAGATGTTCCAAGGATTCATGCAAGTCTTCCAGGGAAGCGCCCTTCCCGCGCAGCACCATAATCTTTTCGTGGCCGGTAGTCACGATGCCCTCGCCCTCGGTGATCAACTCTTCGTACATCTTTTCGCCGGGCCGAAGCCCGGTATAGATGATCTCGATCTCCGTGTCCGGCTCCTTGCCGCAGAGCTGGATCAAATCGCGGGCCATCTGGCCAATGCGCACCGGGGTCCCCATCTCCAGGATGAAGATCTCCCCGCCCTCGCCCATGGTCGCAGCCTGAAGGATGAGCTGGCTCGCCTCCTCGATGGACATGAAATAGCGGGTCATCTCCGGATGGGTGACCGTGACCGGGCCGCCCAACTCGATCTGCCGCCGGAACAGGGGGATGACCGATCCCGAGGAGCCGAGGACATTGCCGAAGCGCACCGCCATGAATCGGGTTCCTGCCCCGGATCCCTTGACCTGCTCGCAAAACCCCTGCATGAGCAACTCGGTCATCCGCTTGGTGGCGCCCATGACATTGGTGGGCCGCACCGCCTTGTCGGTGGAGATCAGGATAAAACGCTCCACTCCATACCGCGCCGAAACCTCCATCAACCGCTTGGAGGCGAAGATATTGTTGTACACCCCCTCCCAAGGATTGCCCTCGACCATGGGCACATGCTTGTAAGCCGCGGCATGAAACACCACCATTGGCCGATAGTGCGAAAACAACGACTCCAGCAAACTCTTGTCCTGCACCTTGCCGAGCACGGCGACATAATTCCTGAAGCCGTATTCGTGGAGCAATTCCATCTCGATCTGATACAGGTTCTGTTCGCCGGCATCCATGAGGATGAGGGTGGCGGGCTGAAAACGGACGATCTGGCGGCAGAGCTCCGAACCGATGGAGCCCCCGGCCCCGGTGACAAGAACCGTCTTCCCGGCCAGAATCCCGCCGATCTGCTCCAGCTCAAGACGGACCGGCGGCCGCCCTAAAAGATCCTTGTATGAGACATCGCGGATAGCCTTAATGGAAACCCGGTCACTGATCAGCTCCCCCAATCCGGGCAGGGTTTTGAACGGAATCTCGCACGCCCGGCACAGCTCGACAATCCTCTGCATCTGGTCACGGCTGGCAGAGGGAATGGCAATGAGCAGCTCCTGGGCCTTGGTCTTGACCACATACTCGGCAATATCCGCGATGGGGCCGAGAACCGGAATCCCGTGGATCCGTTGGCCGATCTTGGCGCCATGGTCATCAAGAAACCCAGCCACCAAGTAGGGCAATGCCTTGTTATCGTGGATTTCCCGCATCACCTTCTCGGCCGCATCTCCGGCCCCGATGATGAGCAACCGCTTGCGGCGCTGACGCGTGGAGGAGTCCTCCCGCAGAAATGGCAGACACGAGGTGTTTTGATACAAAAGCCTCAGACTAACACGAAAGCCGACGATAAAAAGAAAGGTGAGCAGGGCATCGAGCACAAAAACCGACCTGGAAAACCCCTCGAAGCGGTTCAACAACAAAATACCGCCCAAGGTGATAAACCCCGCAACCACACACGCCTTAAGGATGTTCAGCAGGTCCGCCAGGGAGGTGTACCGCCACATGCCGCGATACACCCCGAACAAATAAAACAGCACCAGCTTGAGGGGGAGGAGAACAGGTAAAACGATGCTGATCTTGGTCAGTTTCCCCGGAGAAAAAATAGTGCCATCGAAACGGATGGCGTAGGCCAATAGATGCGCGGCGACCAGCAACAGCAGGTCAACTGCGAGCACAATCCAAAAATTCAGTTTACGAAACTGATATTTCATGCGATTTCCTGTATTCTTTGGCGCGAAACATTAGTTCTTCCTTTTAGGTAGTCAGGCACAGCGCCCAAAATCATTGCAACCTACTGGAGTGCTTCACTACGTTCGCAATGACAACCACCTCTTGCACCTTTAACCTCGCCCCTTGCATCTTGATTCCCTCAATGCGAAACCCCATCCCTTGCCAGGATCTTGATAACGGTACGCCACATAATCAGCAGATCAAAGCCCAACGAGCATCTTTGGAGGTACTCCACATCCAAGCTCACTTTCGCCGGAATCGGCAACTCATCGCGGCCATTCACCTGGGCCCAACCGGTCAACCCGGGCACCAGCGCATGCACGCCATACTGGGTGCGCAGTTCGATCAAATCATCCTGGTTGAAGAGCGCCGGCCGAGGGCCGACAAAACTCATATCGCCTTTGAGGATGCTCCACAGCTGAGGCAATTCGTCCAGGCTGGACTTGCGCAAAAAGCCGCCGACCCTGGTAAGATGCAGAGCCGGGTCGGCGAGCAGATGCGTCGCCACCGCCGGCGTACCCACCCGCATGGTGCGGAACTTGGGCATCCGGAAAATTCGGTTATCTCGGCCCACCCGGTCGGACCAATACAAAACCGGCCCGTCGGAAGTGAGCTTGACCAGCAACGTCACCAGCACAAGCGGCAGACCCAGAATAACCGTCGCACTGACGGCCAGAATCAGATCAAACACCCTTTTCATGCAAAAACCACTGCGCTACCCTGCGCTGAGGCAGGCTGAAAATTATGTACACGAAAACTCTGATCATTCATAAACCAGAGTGGCGGCCAAACGGCTCTCATTACCGAAAAGTACTCTTGAGACCTGGGTGCGGCGGCCAAGGGGGTCAAGCTCGGCGATGTTGGCAGGAATCGGGGCCCTTTAACCGAGGTAGAGGTCGAACTGACCAAGGTCAAGAGAGAGTTGACGCTGGTACGCATGGAGCGTGACATCCTAAAAAAAGCAGCTGCGTACTTTGCCAAGGAGTCGCTGCCCGGTACGCGCTGATGGATGCTATGCGACCCACCTATCCCTTGCCGGTGCTGAGCCGGATTTTTGCGGTATCTTTGAGTGGTTATCATGCCTGGCGCACCCGGCCGCC
>JAJZRF010000090.1 GCA_021847425.1 Deltaproteobacteria bacterium
TGTGCAGTTTTTCCCCGGCCGGGCCGATCTTTTCCACCAGGGATTTTTCGATGTTCATATGGATGTCTTCAAGCTCCGGCCTGAAGACAAACTCCCCGGCTTCGATCTCCTGCTCTATCCGGTCAAGGCCCTGGACAATGAGCAAGCCCTCTTCCTGGGTGATCAACCCCTGCCTGGCCAGCATCCGGGCATGGGCTCGGCTTCCGGCGATATCGTGGCGAAAGAGGCGGGCATCATAGTGAATGGACGCGGTAAAGGCCGCCACCGTGGCCGCAGTCTTTTCCGCGAACCTGCCGCCCCACAGTGCCGGGTTATGGGTGTTCTCCGCCGAAGACATAAATAGGGTGTTACCTGGTTAGTGTTTAACTCTCTTCGCAACTATGGAATGTAACTGTTCAGCCGCGCCGCTTCACTGCTGCCACAGATGCGCGAAAGAGGTCTGCGAAGTGGCTATTGCACATAAGCAGGCCGATGACAGCTAAGCGAGCATTGCGAGACTGCGAAGCAGATGTGGTGCTGCTGGACAGTTACCTTTTCTTTTCCACCAGGGCCTGGATGGTCAGGCGCAGGGCGTTGAGGCGGATAAAACCGCCGGCATCCGCCTGGGTGTACACCTGGTCTTCCTCAAAGGTGGCAAAGCTTTCCTGGTAGAGCGACTGGTCGGATTTCCGGCCCACCGGCATGCAGTTGCCCTTGAACAGCTTGAGCCGCACCACTCCGTTCACCGTTTCCTGGGCATTGTCCATGGTCTTTTGCAGGAGTTTCATCTCCGGCGAGAACCAGAAGCCGTTGTAGATGAGCTCGGCATAGCGGGGGATCAGGCTGTCGCGGATCTTCATGACCTCGCGGTCCAGGGTGATGGTCTCCAGATCCCGATGGGCGCAACGCAGAATGGTGCCGCCCGGGGTTTCGTACACCCCGCGGGATTTCATGCCCACGAAGCGGTTCTCCACCATGTCCAAGCGGCCGATGCCGTTGGCCCCGCCCAGTCCGTTGAGGCGGGCCAGCATGGCTGCGGGGCCGAGCCTTTCGCCGTTGATGGCCACCGGGTTGCCATTGGCAAACTCCATTTCAAGATAAGTCGGTTTGTCCGGGGCCTTTTCCGGGGAGACGGAAAGCTTGAACATGGACTCTTCCGGCTCGTTCCAGGGATCTTCCAGGATGCCGCCCTCAAAGCTGATGTGCAGCAGATTCTCGTCGGAGCTGTAGGGCTTCTCCTTGGTAACCGGCACGGGGATGGAGTGCTTTTCCGCATAGGCCATGAGCTTGGTCCGGGAGTTGAGGTCCCAGATCCGCCAGGGGGCGATGATGGTCAGCCTGGGGTTCAAGGCCAGATATGTCAGCTCGAAGCGGACCTGGTCGTTGCCCTTGCCGGTGGCGCCGTGGCTTACGGCATCGGCCCCTTCCGCCTCCGCGATCCGCACCTGTTCCCGGGCGATGACCGGCCGGGCCAGGGAGGTGCCCAAGAGGTAGGAGCCCTCATAGATGGCGTTGGCCCGGAAGGCCGGAAAGACATAGTCGCGGACAAACTCTTCGCGCAGATCGGAGATGATCACCTTCTCGGCGCCGGTGGCCAGACCCTTGGCCCGGACCTTGTCCCACTCTTCCTCCTGGCCCACATCGGCGGCAAAAGCCACGACCGGAACCTGATACTCTTCCCGCAGCCACTTGAGGATAACCGAGGTGTCCAGCCCGCCGGAATAGGCGAGGACGATCTTGTTTATATTGGCAGCCACTTTGTTCCCCTTCATGTAAAGGACACAACGCAAAGGCGCAGAGACGCGGAGTTACGGAATCGATGGATGCCCTTTTCTTTGCGCCATTGCGTCTTTGCGTTATATGTTTTTTTGTTGTTCCATCCCCAGATGCATGGCCAAAATAGCCTTGTGGATATGGAGCTTGTTCTCCGCCTGGTCAAAGGCGACGCATTGCGGTCCCTCCAGCACCTCTTCGGAGATTTCCTCGTCGCGGTGGGCCGGCAGGCAATGGAGGACAATGGCTCCGGGCCTGGCTTGGGCCAGCAGCCTGCTGTTCACCTGATACGGCCTGAACACCCCGATCCGGGCCTCCTGCTCGGACTCCTGGCCCATGCTGGCCCAGACGTCGGTATTGATCACGTCCGCTTCCCGCACCGCTTCGGCCGGGTCGCGCACCACCCGGATGGGCTGGCTCGCCTCTGCCTGGGCTGCGGCAAGGATGCCGGGGTTGGGGTCATACCCCGCCGGGCAGGCCAGGGTCAGGGCAAAGCCGAAACGGGAGGCCGCCTGAATCCAGGAGTTGGCCATGTTATTGCCGTCGCCCAGCCAGGCGACATGGCGTTTCTCCACCGGACCCTTGTGTTCGATCACGGTCATGATGTCGCTCAACACCTGGCAGGGATGGTGCAGGTCGGTGAGGGCGTTGATCACCGGCACCGAGGAATATCCGGCCAGCTCATCGACAATGGCCTGGCCATAGGTGCGGACGACCATGCCGTCCACATAGCGGGCCATGACCCGGGCCATGTCCTTGAGGGGCTCGTTGCGGGCCAGCTGGGTGTCCCGGCCGGAGAGATAGATCACCTGACCGCCCAGGCCATACATGGCCGCCTCAAAGGAAACCCTGGTCCGGGTGGAGGGCTTTTCAAAGATGAGGGCCACGGTTTTTCCTGCCAGCTGCTGGTGACGGATTCCCGCCTTGGCTTCTTTTTTAAGCAGCAGGGCCTGCGCGATGTAGGCGCCAAGTTGTTCTTTGCTGAAATCCTGTAATGCCAGTAGATGCTGTGTCATGGTTTCGCTCTCTCTGCCGGCCTCCCCCACAGTATACCGCGGAAAGAAGACTTCTCTCTGTTCAGGGCTTCCTGCCGGCCACACGGCGCGCGGCAGGATCCGGAAGGCCGGCTCAAAAAATGTCAGCCCAACCATTGCCAACGGTTGACGGGCAATGTCACCCTTTGGTTGAGCCAAACTACAATTCATACAAAAAAACTTTTTTTTTGCAAAGGGATTTTTCGTTGAAAATGAATAGGGGCTACCGGCTCAGCTCGGCAAAAACCTCGTCCAGGGCCTGGATCAACCGGTCGATCTCGGCGCGGCTGATGATGAGCGGCGGCAGACAGCGCAGCACCTTGCCCCCGGCAAAGTTCAGGAGCACCCCTTTTTCAAAGAGGAGGTTGACCATGGCCGGTCCTTTGTCAAGCCAAGCCTCGGTCAGGGGCAGTCCCTGTATCAGGCCCAATCCGCGGGCAGGTCCGGCCATGGCCGGATATCGGGCGGCCAGCCCGGTGAGACCTTCGGCCAGATACTCCCCCTTTTCCCGGACCTCGGCGAGAAAGCCGTCTGCCAGCATGATCCGCAAGGTAGCCACCGCGGCGGCGCAGACCACCGGGTTGCCGCCGAAGGTCGAGGCGTGGCTGCCCGGCTCGAACGCCCTGGCCACCGACTTCTTGGCCAGCATGGCGCCGATGGGCAAGCCGTTGCCCAAGGCCTTGGCCAGGGTCAGGATGTCGGGGGTCACTCCGCATTGCTCGTAGGCAAAGAGGGTGCCGGTTCTGCCCATGCCCACCTGGATTTCATCAAAGATCAAAAGCAGGTTGTGCCGGTCGCAGAGCTGACGGATACCGCCCAGATATTCCCGGGCCAGCGGGCGCACCCCGCCTTCTCCCTGCAGGGGCTCGCAGAGAATGGCGCAGGTCTCCGGGCCAATCATCGCCTCCAGGGCAGCGAGATCGCCGAAAGGCGCATGACGAAAGCCTTGGGGCAGCGGCTCAAACCCCTTGTGGAATTTCTCCTGGCCCGTGGCGGCCACGGTGGCCAGGGTCCGGCCATGAAACGAGCCGGCCAGGGAGATGATCTCGTATTTCCCGGCAGGACTTGCCTTGCGCGCCAGCTTGATCGCCGCTTCATTGGCCTCCGCCCCGGAGTTACACAGAAAAACCCGGTCTCCAAAGGAATGGCTGATCAGCAGCCCGGCCAGTTCGGTTTGCGGAATCGTATGGTAGAGGTTGGAAACATGCACCAGGGTGGAGGCCTGGCGGCAGATCGCCTCGGTGATCGCCGGATGGCAGTGCCCCAGGCTGCAGACCGCGATGCCGGCGAGACAGTCCAGGTATTCCCTGCCGTCGGCATCCTTGAGCAGGCAGCCCTTTCCCTCGACCATGACCGCCGGATATCGGCCATAGGTGGTCATGAAGGAACCATTGCTTTTTTCGATCCATTCCGCATTCGTCATCATACCACCTCGGTTCCCACGCCCTGCTGGGTGAACATTTCGAGCAAAATGGCATGCTCCACCCGCCCGTCAACGATATGCGCCTTGCCGACCCCGGCGCGGACCACGTCCTGGCAGCACTTGACCTTGGGGATCATGCCCCCGCCAATGATCCCGGCCTTGATGTACTGGTCCGCCGCGGCGCAGGTCATGGAGGAGATCAGCGCGCCCTCCTTATCCAGAACCCCGGCCACGTCGGTGAGCAGGATGAGCTTCTCCGCCTTGAGATGGGTGGCGATGGCCCCGGCCACGAGATCGGCATTGATGTTGTAAGCCTGCCCGTCTTCGCCCACGCCCACCGGGGCGATGACCGGGATGAAGTCCTGGGCGTCCAGGGTGTGGAGAATTTGCGGGTTGACCGAGGTCACCTCCCCCACCCTGCCGATGTCGATGATCTCCGGCGGGGTGTTTTCGGCCTGGGCTTTCATGATCTGCATTTTTTTGGCCTTGATCAGGTCGCCGTCCCGGCCGGAAAGGCCGACGGCCTTTCCCCCGTGGAAATTGATCAGGCTGACGATTTCCTTGTTCACCTTGCCCACCAGGACCATCTCCACCACGTCCATGGTTTCGCCGTCGGTGATCCGCATGCCCTGAACATAATCGCTCTTGA
>JAJZRF010000040.1 GCA_021847425.1 Deltaproteobacteria bacterium
GAACACAGCCGGCGCCTTGGACCAGGGCACGGATTTCTTGCTCGGAGAGACGGAACCCCACCCCGGCCGCGGCCACCACGTTCTCTTCGATCATGGTGCTGCCGAAATCATTGGCCCCGAAAAAGAGGGAGAGCTGGGCGATCTTGGGCCCCTGGGTCACCCAGGAGGCCTGGATGTTGTCGATGTTGTCCAGAAAGATCCGCGACAGCGCCAGCATTCTCAGATACTGAAAGGCGGTGGTCTTGGGGAGATGGGCCAGCACCGTGTTGTCGGGCTGAAAGGGCCAGGGGATAAAGGCGGTGAAGCCGCCGGTTTTGTCCTGCAGGTCGCGCACTCGCGAAAGATGCTCGACCCGCTCGGCCAGGGTTTCCAGATGCCCGAACATCATGGTCGCGGTGGTGCGCATCCCCAAGTGATGCGCCTCTTCCATGACCCCGAGCCAGGCATCGGTGGAGCATTTGCGCGGCGCGGTTTCCTGCCGCACCCGGTCGCAGAGGATCTCCGCCCCGCCGCCGGGGATGGAATCAAGCCCGGCCTGCTGCAACCGGATCAGAACCTCCCGCACCGGCAGTCCGGACAGGGAAGCGAAATGGCAGACCTCGGGCGGGGAAAAGCCGTGGATATGGATGCCATGCCCCTTGATGAAGCGGAGCATCTCCTCGTAGAACTCCAGGGGCTTGTCCGGGTGGAGCCCGCCCTGCAGGAGGATCTGGGTGCCGCCCAATCCCTTGGTTTCCTCGATCTTCTCGCCAAGCTCACCAAAGGAGAGCACCGATCCGGCCGGATCTTCCGGCGCTTTGAAAAACGCGCAGAACTTGCAGGCGGAGATGCAGATGTCGGTGTAGTTGATGTTGCGGTCAACCACATAGGTGACCATGGGCTCCGGGTGCTTGTGCCTGCGGATGGCGTTGGCCAGGAAGCCCAACTGGTAGAGATCGCCGTGTTCCAAAAGGGCCAACCCTTCGTCCGCCGTAATCCGCTCGCCCGCCAGGGACTTTTCCGTAATCCGTTTGAGGTCCATGGCTGTTAATACTCTTTGATCACGTTGTACAAGGTGTCCCGCTCCACCGGCTGCCGTCCGGCATCCCGGATCAGCCGGATCAACTCGGTGTCGGCCATGGTCCCGCCGGCCTCGCCGCCGGCCATGTGGGTGATCAGCTCCTCCTTGACCGTGCCGTCCACATCGTCGGCGCCAAAGGAGAGGGCGATCTGGGCCAGTTTGGGACCGATCATCACCCAGTAGGCCTTGATATGCGGGAAGTTGTCGAGAAAACAGCGAGCCACCGCGATGTTCTTGAGGTCGTCAAGGCCGGTGGTCTTGGCCAGCTCATGCAGCTCGGTGTTCTTGGGGTGGAAGGCCAGGGGGATGAAGGTGAGAAAGCCGCCGGTTTCATCCTGGGCGGTGCGGAGCATCTCCAGATGCTCGACCCGCTCCTCCATGGTTTCGATATGGCCGTAGAGCATGGTGGCGTTGCTTTTTAAACCGGTCCGGTGCGCGGCCTTGGCAACCTCGAGCCATCCCTCGCCGGAAAGCTTCTTTTCGCAGGTGCGCTGCCTGATCCTGGGGCTGAACACCTCGGCCCCGCCGCCCGGGATGGAGCCAAGCCCGGCCTCGACCAATTCGTTAAGGGTCTCGGTCAGAGATTTTCCGGCCAGGGTAGCCAGGTGGGCGATCTCCACGCAGGTAAAGGCCTGGATGTGGATCTCGGGCCGCACCTCCTTGATGCCGCGCAGCATATCCAGATAATAGTGGTAAGGCAGATCCGGATGAATGCCGCCCACCACATGCACCTCGGTGATGGGCTCGGCCAGCCGCTCCCGCACCTTGGCCTTGACCTGATCCACCGTCATCTCGTAGGCCTGGGGCGACTCCTTGTCCTTGCCGAAGGCGCAGAATTTGCAGAGATTGGTGCAGATGTTCGAGTAATTGACGTGCTGGTTGTAGATGAAATAGGCGCGGTCGCCGTTGAGCCGCTCCCGCACGAGATTGGCCAGATAACCCACCGCCAGGATATCGTTGGTTTTGTACAACCGCACCCCGTCCGCTACGTTGAGCCGCTCCCCTGCCCTGACCTTCTCCAGAATATCCCCAAGCCCCGTGGCAACCACCATCTGTTCCATTACCTATTCTCCAATTCCTGACGGTTGCAACCCGGTGCGCAGCACCGCAACCATACTGTCAATCTCATCGTGCAGCCGGTCGGCGGACATCCCGGCCAGCGCCAGTCCCCCGTCGAGGTACGGCTGGGCATATCCTTGCAGGAAGCGATCCAGCATCGCATCCAGGATAAAAACCACCTTGTGCGGAGGAATATCGCTGCGCAACACGCCCTGATCCATGGCCTGGTCAGCCAACGGCCCGAAATATTCCAGGGAAAAAAGGCGGACCCTGGCCACCAGTTCCTCCCGGCGGGGCACATCCCGCTCGAACAGCACCTTGAGGTACACCTGAAAATATTCCGGGTGGCTGTCGATAAAGGCTATCCCGGCCAGCAAAACCTGTCTGGCCACGGTAAAAAAATCATCCCGGCCGTTGCCTGTGACCGATGCCTTGACATACCGCTTCACCTGCTCGGTAAAGTGATCGAACACATGCAGAAACAGGGCTTCCTTGTTGTCGAAATACTGGTAGAGCGATCCCTTGGATATCCCCAGCTGCTTGACGATATTATTGAGGCTTGCCCGCTGATACCCCTGCGCGGCAAACTCGGAAACCGCCGCACGCACGATGTTTTCGCGCTTTTCCGGCGGCAGGTTCACGAAGGTTTGTTTTGGCTGCGCAAGTTGGGTATCCATAATATGACCAGGCGGTCACATTATGAAAAATAGATGGTATCCGCAAGGTATTTTTTGACGATTTCGATGATTATCCGGGAATATCTCGAAAAAACGAATCGCTAGAAACGGCTGCCACGGATCGAAACCGGAAAAATTCCGCTCATCTGCATAAAATTGACGGAACTTCTGCATGTTATGTGCTTGACAGTGATGAGCGGCCCACGATAAAAAAAGGGAAAGGCTCGATTCCAGGAGCGAGACGACCTCCTTTTCCACCATTACATACAGGCGACGAAACCCGAGCAAAAAAATCATCCTGCCCACATATCCCGAAGCAATCCCGCCCGGAAAGGGAGACCACCATGGAACCTGTCTGGCTGAAGCACTACCCCCACGGTATTCCGGCTGAGGTCGACATCTTCCGCTACACCTCGCTCAGGGACATGTTCGAGCAGAGTTGCAAGCGGTTCCACGCACATCCCGCCTTCACCAATATGGGCGTTGCCATGACCTATGGCGAACTCGACCGATTTTCCCGCGAGTTCGGCGCGTACCTTCAGCAGGTTGCCGGGTTGAGCAAGGGCGAACGAGTGGCCATCATGCTGCCCAACCTGCTCCAGTATCCGGTGGCGCTGTTCGGCGCGCTGCGCGCAGGCATGGTGGTGGTCAACGTCAATCCGCTCTCCGCCCCGCGCGAACTGCGGCACCAGTTGGCCGACTCCGGGGCCGTGGCCGTGTTGGTGCTGGAGAACTTCGCCCACACCCTGCAGGAAGTCCTCGGCGCAACCGTGGTGCGCCATGTGATCACCACTCAGATCGGGGATCTGTTTCCGCCGCTGCGGGCCTGCCTGGTCAACTTCGTCATCAAGCGGATCAAACGTCTGGTTCCGCGCTGGGATCTGCCAGGGGCAATATCCTTCAACACCGCCCTGAAACTCGGCGCGCGGCATGACCTGACCGAGGTGGCGCTCGACCATGCGGACATCGCCTTCCTGCAATATACCGGCGGGACAACCGGCCTGGCCAAAGGTGCGATCCTGACCCACGGCAACATGGTGGCCAACGTGGAACAAACTTCGGCCTGGATCGGCTCCACCCTCAAGGAAGGCGAAGAGGTGATCGTCACGCCGCTGCCGCTCTACCATATCTTCGCCCTCACCGCCAACCTGCTCACCTTTGTCAAATGGGGGGCAAACGATATCCTGATCACCAACCCGCGCGACATTCCCCGCTTCGTGCGGGAACTCGCAACGACCCGGTTCACTGCCATAACCGGTGTCAACACGCTGTTCAACCTCCTCCTGCACGATCCCGGTTTTGCAGCGGTGAAAAAAGCCCATGCCGGAACACTCAAGGTTTCGGTGGCCGGCGGCATGGCAGTGCAGCGCACGGTGGCGGAGGGCTGGCAGCAGGCAATGGGGATGCCGCTCATCGAGGGCTATGGCCTGACCGAAGCCTCCCCCATCGTCTGTATAAACCCGCTGGACGCCAAAACGTTCAGCGGCAAAATCGGCATTCCGATCCCCTCCACCCTGGTGGCAATCCGGGACGAAAACGGGTGCGAGCTGCCCCCGAACGAGATGGGGGAGATCTGCGTCCGAGGGCCGCAGGTAATGCGGGGATACTGGAACATGCCGGAAGAAACCACCCGCGTCCTCTCCGCCGATGGTTGGTTGCGCACCGGGGATATCGGGGTGATGGACGAACGCGGCTACATCCAATTCATCGATCGCCACAAGGACGTGATCGTGGTCTCCGGCTTCAAGGCCTACCCCACTGAAATCGAGGACGTGGTGATGATGCTTCCCGGGGTCAAGGAGGTGTGCGCCGTGGGTGTCCCGGATGAAAGGAGCGGCGAAGTGGTCAAGATATATCTGGTGAAAAAGGATTCGTCCCTCACGGCCGAAACGGTGCTTGCGCATTGCAGGACAAATCTGACCGGATACAAGGTGCCGAAGCAGGTGGAGTTCCGGGAAAAACTTCCCAAATCCCCCATCGGCAAGATTCTGCGCCGGAAGCTGAAAGAGGAACATCTGACAAGATGAACGGATTACGATACCCAAAACCGCAGGCCAGGGCGCTCGGCATCTGGCTGCTGGTCGCAACGCTGGCCATCTTGGCATGGATGCTGCCGCGCATCCCGCAGCCGGTCGAATACCACGATTTTGCCGACCAGGATTCCTGCTTCGGCATGCCCCATTGTCTCAATACCGTTTCCAATGCCCTGATCGTGCTGACGGGCCTTATCGGCCTGCGTTTCTTATACGGCGAGGCAGGACGGAATGCCTTCCGGGAACCGCGCGAGGCGCTGCCGTACACAGTGTTCTTTTTCGCGGTCATCCTCATCGGTCTTGCCTCCGGCTACTACCATCTTGCCCCGGACAACCATCGACTGGCGTGGGATCGGGCCGCGATTACCCTGGCGCTCATGTCCTGGCTTGCCGCGATCCTGTGCGAGCGCATCAACCTTGCCACCGGCTTGCGCCTGCTGCCGCTGCTGCTCGTTGCCGGGTTGGGCAGCGTCGCCTACTGGGGCTGGAGCGAAGCGCACGGCCGGGGCGACCTGCGCGCCTATGGCCTGATCCAGCTCTTGGTGCTGCTGCTGACCCCGCTGCTGCTCTTGACCTATCCGCCGCGTTATGACGGCGACAAGGATATCCTGGCGGTCATCGGTCTCTACCTGCTGGCCTTGCTCTGCGATTTCTCCGATCGCCGGATTGCCATGCTGACCGGCATGGTCAGCGGACACACGCTGAAACACCTCCTCGCCGCGTTGAGTGCATATTGGGTGGTGGTGCGCTTGAAGCACCGCCGGATCCTCTGAAATGAGACGCGCATGATGTCACTCCATCTCAAGACCGTGCTGCGACCCGATGTCAGCCCGCGCGAGCTGTGGGCCTGGGCGATGTACGATTTCGCCAATTCCGGCTACACCACGGTGGTCATCACCGCGCTGTTCAACGCCTATTTCGTGACAATGGTCGCAGGCGATGCGGCGTGGGCCACTCTGGCCTGGACCGCATCCCTGTCCGTTTCCCATGCGTTGATCGTGGTGAGCGGACCGCTGCTCGGCGCCTGGGCCGACCACCACGCGGCCAAGAAGCGACTGCTTGCCATTACCACTGCGGGCTGCGTGCTGTTCACCGCCCTGCTCTATTTCGCCCAGCCGGAAACACTGTGGCTTGCCATCGGATGCGTGATCGCATCCAATTTCTTTTTCGGCAGCGGCGAAAACCTGATCGCGGCTTTTCTGCCGGAAATCTCCCGAACCCGCGCCTTGGGCAGGGTCTCCGGCTGGGGCTGGAGCCTCGGGTACCTCGGCGGCTTGACCACCCTCGGCCTGTGTCTGCTCTACGTCATGTGGGCCGCGGCGCAAGGCCGGACCCCGGACCGCTTCGTGCCGGTAACCATGCTGATCACCGCCGCCGTGTTTGCCCTGGCCAGCCTGCCGACCTTCCTGTTCTTGCGCGAACGCGCCGTGCCACGGATCAATCAAAGCACGCGCGTTCGGGATGCCTGGAGCGAGGTGTGGCGCATCTGGCGCCGATTGCACCGATTCACCGATCTGCGTCGCTTCCTGTTGTGCAGCCTGTTTTATCAGGCCGGAATCCAGGCGGTGATCGCCCTTACCGCCATCTATGCCGTGGAGGCAATGCAATTCACCACCCAACGGATTCTGCTGCTGGTGCTGGCGGTCAACATCACCGCTGCCCTCGGCGCCTTCCTCTTCGGTCACCTCCAGGACCGCATCGGCCATGTCCCGGCCATCGCCCTGACCCTGGCGGGGTGGATCATGGCCATCCTGTTGGCCTGGGCAGCCAGAAAACCGGCTCTGTTCTGGGCCGCGGCGAATCTCGCCGGCATTTGCCTGGGCGCCTCGCAATCCGCCGGCCGCGCCTTTGTGGGTGTGTTGACCCCGCCCTCCCGCCTGGCCGAGTTCTACGGATTCTGGGGGCTGGCGGTGAAACTCTCCGCCATTGCCGGGCCCCTTACCTACGGCCTCACCACCTGGCTGACCAACGGCGATCATCGGCGCGCCCTGCTGCTCACCGGCAGCTACTTCGTGATCGGGCTGATCCTGCTCACGAACATACGAGCAAAACGAGGCAGACGGACCGCGCTCCGCGCCGATCGTCGGGTTGTCAAAGCGCTTTGCCCTGAAAAATAGAGCACTCCATGACCACTTCCACCCCCAAAAAAACAGCCGACGCCGAGCAACTGCTCTCCCTCGTGCGCGCCCTTGCCCGTGAGCTGCGGCCAGGGGCAAAAGCCGTTGCGCAGCTGGGATTGGATCATGCGCTGGACCGCGACTTCGGCCTGGACAGCCTGACGCGCGTGGAGCTGCTTGTCCGCATCGAACGCGAGATGGGGGTGAGGTTGGCCGAAGCGGCATTGGGGGAAGCAGAAACCCCGCGTGACCTGCTGCGTCTGGTGGCCGATGAAACCCGGACCGGGATGCCGCTCCCCCACCGCCCTGCTCCGCAAACGCCGAGCGAAATCGACCACCCCCCGGAATCCATTGCCACGCTTACCGAAATGCTCGATTGGCATGTTGTCCGCCACGGCGACCGGACACATATCACGCTCTATGTCGACGAGGAAGGCACGGAAGAAATCACCTATCGCATGCTGCAGGCAGAGGCCCGCACATTGGCAGCCGGCTTGCTCGCGCACGGTTTGGATGACGGCGCCATGGTGGCTATCATGCTGCCCACCGGCCGCGAATTTTTCGCCGCTTTTTATGGCGCGATCCATGCCGGCTGTGTGCCGGTTCCGCTCTATCCGCCCACGCGTCCCTCGCAACTGGAGGATCACCTGCACCGCATCGCCGGGATCATCACCAATGCGGAGGCAGCAATCCTTGTCACCGACAAGCGAGCCAAGACGCTCAGCCATCTGCTCCGCGCCCGATGCGCCTCTCTGCGCAGCGTCGTGACCGTGGCGGAACTCTCCCACCCCGGCGGCACGCCGCCATCCTTACCGCGTCCGGACGCACAGGCCATCGCATTCCTGCAATACACCTCCGGAAGCACCGGCAACCCAAAGGGCGTGGTGCTGACCCACGCCAATCTGCTCGCCAACCTGCGTGCAATGGAACGCGCTTCAGACGTTACCTCCTCGGACATCTTTGTCTCCTGGCTCCCCCTGTACCACGACATGGGGCTGATCGGCGCCTGCCTGGGCAGCCTCAGCATCGGCTTTCGGCTCGTGCTGCTGTCACCGCTCGCCTTTCTTGCCCGCCCCAGCCGCTGGTTGTGGACCATCCACCATCATCGCGCCACGGTTTCGGCAGCGCCCAATTTTGCCTATCAGCTGTGCGCCGACAAGATCAACGACCGTGATCTCGACGGCCTGGACCTGAGCTGCTGGCGGCTGGCCTACAACGGCGCCGAGCCGGTCAGTCCGGAAACGTTGCGCCATTTCACCGCGCGCTTCGCCGCAAAAGGCTTTCACCCCGAGGCCATGACCCCGGTCTATGGCCTGGCGGAATCTTCTGTCGGCCTGGCCTTTCCACCCCGCGGGCGCGGACCGCTCGTTGACCACGTAGATCGCGAAACGCTTTCCAGCACAGGCATGGCTCGAACAACAACGGCGAAGGATACCCGTGCGCGGCGCATCGTTTCTTGCGGCTTGCCCTTGCCGGATCACACAATCCGCATCGTCGACACCAACGGCCGGGAACTGCCGGAACGCACGCAGGGACGCGTGCAGTTTCACGGGCCATCGGCAACCAGCGGCTATTTCCGCAACCCCCAGGCCACACAACAGCTGTTCGACGGCCCCTGGCTCAATACCGGCGATCTGGGCTATCTCGCCGCTGGGGAACTCTACCTCACCGGCCGCGAGAAGGACATCATCATCCGGGGCGGACACAACATCCATCCCCTGGAACTGGAAGAAGCGGTGGGTCGGATACGCGGCATCCGCAAGGGAGGGGTGGCGGTGTTCCCTGCCACTGATCCGCGCACCGGCACGGAACAGCTGGTGGTGCTGGCTGAAATGCGGGAACACGACACGAACGGGGAACGCCAACGAATATTGGCCGAAATCGACCGTCTGGCCATGGATTTGCTGGGAATGCCGGCCGACGATATCGTGTTGGCGCCGCCGCGCACCGTGCTGAAGACCTCCAGCGGCAAGATTCGCCGCGCCGCCTGTCGGGAATCATACGAACAGGGTAAATTGCGCGAGACGCAACGCTCGCCCTGGCGGCAGATAATCCACCTGGCGTGCATCAGCGCCATGTCACAAGCCAGGCAACGGCTTGCGCAGGGCAGAGGCTGGGCATGGAGCGCCTGGGCCTGGACGGTGTTCGTCACCATCGCGCCCCTTGCCTGGTTACTGATCGTAGTTGCCCCCACGCTTATGCTGCGCCGCCGCATCGCCAGGGTGAGCGCGCGCCTCGCCCTATCACTGAGCGGCCTGCTGCCAAGGGTGGAGGGCTTGCAGCGCCTTGCCGGCAACACCACCGCAATCGTGGTCTCCAATCATGCCAGTTATCTGGATGCGCTCATCCTCACCGCGGTATTGCCGGCCACATTCACATACGTGGCCAAGCAGGAACTGCTGCGCAAACCAGTGGCCGGCATACCCCTGCGCCGTTTGGCCAGTGCATTCGTTGCGCGTTTCGACAGCGTCCGCGGCGTGGAGGACACCTCGGGATTGGAAACGCTGGTTCGCGCAGGCAGCTCCCTGATATTCTTCGCGGAAGGCACCTTCCGGAGCGCCCCGGGTTTATTACCGTTCCGGCTCGGAGCGTTTGTGGTCGCCGTACGGTGCGGGATTCCCGTGATACCGGTCACCCTCGTCGGCAGCCGCGCGCTGTTGCCCGACGAAACATTGCGCCCGCATTACAGTACACTTCAGGTTCTGATTGACGAACCGTTATCGCCGGAAGGGGATGATGCGTGGCAAGCGGCATTGAAACTGCGGGACACGGCGCGCACCCGGATTCTGGGGCGGCTGGGGGAACCCGATGCCGCGGCATGAGGGTGGGGAAGAAATCAGGATACAGTGAAGAGGCTTTTTCAGACAAAAACCAAACAGACTGCTACAGCGCGTTCTTGCTGACCCATTGCAGCATGGTGTTGATTCCCTCGGCCGTCGAGACCTTGGGGAAATAGCCAAGATCGCGGCTGGCGTTCTCGATGGAGAACCAATGGGATTTCGCCAGTTGCACGGCAAGAAAACGCGTCATGCAGGGCTCCCGCTTGATCCGGGCGAGAGAAAAAATCTTTTCCAGGAACATCCCGGTCAGGTAAGCCTTGCGGAAGGGGATAGTCTCCTCGACAATGGGAATATCAAGCCGTCTGAAAAACTTGTTGAGCCAGTTCCAGAGATTGACCGGTTCGCCCTGGGAGATAAAATACGGCTTCCCGGCCCCGGTGGCCGGGCCATGCAGGTTTCTTGCCGCCAGGATAAAGGCGTCCACTGCATTATCGATGTAGGTGACATCAACGAGATTATGGCCATCGCCGACCCGTTTCAACTGACGGCACCGGGCTTGCCCGAGAAGACGGGGGATAAGATTGATATCTCCCGGACCCCAGACAAGATGAGGACGCAGGGCTATGGTTTTCAGCTTTTCGGAGTTTGCTTCAAGAACCATTTTTTCGGCAATGGCCTTGCTTCGGACATAGTCGCAAAGAAAATTCCGGGCATAGGGCGTTCGTTCGTTCACCCCGCACAGGTCGCCTTTCTGGTAGACAACCCCGGGCGTACTGGCATAGACGAGAGCAGCGGTATTATTTGCGCGGCAAGCCGCTATAACATTCCGGGTGCCGGCGACATTGGTTCTGTAATATAATTTTTTGTCTCCCCAGATGCCGGATTTGGAGGCAAGATGGATTACCGTGTCGTAACCGGCCAGGGAATCTTTCAGGAAATCCTCATCGCCGATGTCTCCGGAGAGAAACCGGACCCCCAAGGGTTCCGCTTCGGGAAATGCGCTCCGCGCGACAACGGCGGTCTCAATGCCTTCCGCCACAAGGCGTTGAACCAATGCCCTGCCGACAAAGCCACTCCCCCCAAGGACCACAACACGCTGCATCCCCTCTCACCTTTTTACAGAGATGAACACTGCCCCCACACGACTCTCCAGATTCCCCTCATGCGACACATTTGTTGATATACCCATTATCTGTAAAGTGCAAATAAAATTCAACAGATAGCCACGGAATCCACACAAGCTGCCGTTTTTCTTAATTCCTTTGGGGCGCCCCACAATTCACCGGCCATACACATCCTCGAATCTCTCGATGTCATCCTCCCCCAGATAGCTGCCGGTCTGGATTTCGATGATCTCAAGGGGGATGGTGCCGGGATTTTCCAGCCGGTGTTTTGCCCCAAGCGGGATATAGGTAGACTGGTTTTCCGTTAAAATAACGGTCTGATCACCGTTGGTGATATGGGCCGTGCCTTTTACCACCACCCAGTGTTCGGCCCTGTGAAAATGCCGCTGCAGGGAGAGGGTGGCGCCGGGATTCACCATGATCCGTTTCACCTGGAAACGTTCCCCGCAATCCACGCATTCATAAGACCCCCAGGGCCGGAAGACCTTCTTGTGCAGCCGGACCTCCTCCCGCTTCTCCAGCTTCAACCGTTTGACAATGGTCTTCACCTCCTGGGCCCGATCCTTTGAGGCGACCAGCAACGCGTCCTTGGTATCGACAATAATATGATTATTGAGGCCGATTGCCGCAACAAGCCTGTCTCCGGCATGGATATAGGAATCAGCCACATCCTCGGCCAGGACATTGCCGATAAAGATATTGCCCTGCTCGTCCTGCTCGCCGATCTCCCAGAGCGCTTCCCAGGAGCCCACATCGCTCCAGGCGCAATCCAGGGGCACGACCACCGTATCCCGGACCCGCTCCATCACCGCATAGTCAACCGAGTTGGCCGGGCTTGCGGAGAACGCCCCGGAATCAAGCCGGGTAAAATCCAGGTCATGGGTGCGGGCATCATAGGCCCGCACCACGCAATCGGCCATGACCGGCTCAAACTCCGTAAGGGTCGCCAGGAATCCCGTGGCCTGGAAGAGAAACATCCCGCTGTTCCAGAGATAGCCTTCGTCCAGATATTGTCTGGCTTTTTCCAGGGAGGGCTTTTCCACAAAGCAGTCCACCCTAAAAATAGGCGGCTCCTCACCGCCGAGCACGTCCCCTTTCTTGATGTAGCCATATCCGGTATGCGGACTCTGCGGAACAATGCCGAAAGTGACGGGGTGGCCGTCCGCGGCGCAGGAAGCCCCCCTGGCCACGGCCTCGGCAAAATTCCCCTCGTTGCCGATGACATGGTCCGCGGGCAGAACAAGGAGAATCGCATTTGCGTCCTGCCGGATCGCCTCCAGGGCGGCAACGGCAACAGCCGGGGCCGTATCCCGCCCCACGGGTTCGATGATGATCGTCGCGGCAGTGCCGATGGCGCGGACCTGCTCGGCCACCAGGAACCGGTGCTCTTCCGTACAGACGATGATGGGCGCGGCAACCCCCTTCAGACCCTGGACCCGCAGCAAGGTATTCTGGAGCATGGTCTTATCGTTGACCAGGGGAAGAAGCTGTTTGGGATGGCACTCCCGGGACAAAGGCCACAGCCGGGTGCCGGATCCTCCGGCAAGGATGACCGGAATAATAACCGCATTTTCTCTTTTCATGAAATTCCATTCCCCCTCAGGGTCTGTTTGTTTGTGCAAAAAATTTTCTCCTGAGTTTTTACTATGTTACATTAGCCAAAGTCAAGGGACCATGACTCGGGCATGTATCATTATTCCTTGACCGCGGACACGCCTTTGTGTAGTCCTACAATAGGGTAAGCACCTAGAAATGAGGCAACCATGCGCGCATCTCCCCAGAATATCCATGCCGTGACCCCGGAAATCGTCCTTGAATTCCTGGCCCACACCCTCCCTTTTAACGAACTTGACACAGACACGCTGAGGAATCTGGCAAACAGTTGCCTCATCGATTTCTTCCCGAAAGGAACCGTTATCTTCAGACAGGGCCAGACCCAGGTCCGGTATTTTCATCTCATCCAAAAAGGCGGGGTCAAAATCTATCTCAAGGACGAAGACGGCACCGTAACCCTCAAGGATTTTCGCGGCGAAGGCGAATATTTCGGCGCCCTGCCCATTATCCAGGGAACCAACGTGGCAAACCTCAACGTTGAGACCGTCGAGGACACCTTCTGCTTTCTTTTCCCAAGGGAGGCGTTTCTCAGTCTCATCCAGTCATGCCCCAAGGTCACGCACTATTTCCTGCGCAGCCTGTCGGAAAAACTTGTAAAAACCGCGTATGCCCAGCTGCGGCAGCATAAAATTGCCCCGCGCACCGAAAACGCCCTTTTTCTTTTTTCGGCCCAGGTTGGAGATATTGTCAGGGGCGCGCCAAGGGCTATTGCCGGGAGCGACAGCGTCCGGATGGCCGCCGCCCGGATGGTGGAGCTGCATATCGGCTCCCTGCTGGTCCACGATCAGGAGAAAAAAATCGTCGGTATCATCACCGACAGGGATCTGCGCACCAAAGTGGTCGCAGCCGGACTGGACTACCAGACCCCGGTGAGCCGGATCATGGCAACGCCGCTCAAAACCATCCCCTCCCACAAGGTGTGCTTCGACGCCATGCTGCAAATGATGCGCCTCTCCATCCACCATCTGGCCGTGGAGCAGCAGGGAACCATCACCGGGGTGATCACCACCCACGACATCATGATCCTGCAGGGCACCTCCCCCCTCTTTCTGTTCCGGGAAATAGTGGCGCAACGAACCATCGAAGGACTGTATCCCCTGGCCAGGAAGATCCCGGCCGTCATCCGCACCCTCATTGAGGAAGGGGCCAAGGCCAACAACATCACCCGGATGATCACCGTACTGAACGACCATCTCCTTGACCGGCTGCTCACCCTGCTTGTTGCAGAACTCGGCCCCCCGCCCCTGCCCTTCTGCTGGCTGGTCATGGGCAGCGAGGGCCGCAGGGAGCAGACCTTCATAACCGATCAGGACAACGCCCTGCTCTATGCCGAGCCGGAAAGCGAGGCGCAGGGTGAGCTGGCCGCGGCATATTTCAAGATTCTGGGAGAAAAGGCGATCGACCACCTGATCGGCTGCGGCTACCCCCCCTGCCCGGGCGAGATCATGGCCTCCAACCCGAAATGGCGCCAGCCGGTCTCGGGCTGGCGCGGGTACTTTGATCACTGGCTGCGGAACCCCGAGCCGCTTGAGGTCATGCATTCCGCCATCTTCTTCGATTTCCGGGCCGGATATGGCGATGCGACCCTGGCGGAGAACCTCAGGCAATACCTGGTGCGCAACGTACCGCAGCAGGAAATTTTCTTGCTGCACCTTGCCCAGAACGCCCTGGAGGCGCGCCCGCCGCTTTCTTTTTTCCACAACCTCATCGTGGAAAAGGACGGAGAGCACAAAAATTCCCTTGATCTCAAGAAAAAAGGGATTGCCCCTTTTGTCGATTTCGCCCGGCTCTTTGCCCTGAAACACGGGATTCCCGAGAACAACACCCTGGGCCGCCTCCAGATTCTCCACGAGGACGGCCATCTTTCCCGTGAGCTGTACAGCGAAACCGTAAAGGCCTATGAATTTCTCATGCAGCTGCGGCTTGTCCACCAGCTGCGGATGATTGAGCAACAGCACCCCCCGGACAACCACCTCAACCCCGCGGATCTCTCCGAGCTGGAAAAACAGACTCTCAAGGAGGCCTTTGAGGTGGTCCGCCGTCTGCAAAGCCATATCCGGCAGGAATACCGGCTGGGCGAGGGGTAGCGATGCCATTTTCCTCCCTCTCCAGGCTGTTCCGGCCTGCCCTGCCCATGTTCGCCGAGAACAAACGCTATTTTAAATCCCTAGACCAGTTCCAGCCGGTGGAGGAATATGAGTTCGTGGTTTTTGATACCGAACTGACCGGACTCCACGAACGGCAGGATGAAATCGTTTCCATCGGCGCAGTGCGGATCAAACGCCTGCAGATCCTGGCAGGAGAAACCTTTTACGCCCAGGTGAAACCGGAAAAACCGCTGCCGAAAAACAGCACCCTTGTCCACCGCATCACCCCGCAGCAATTGGAGACTGCACCGCCGCTTGCGGAGGTGCTTCCCAGTTTTATCGACTATTGCGGCAAGGCCCTGCTGGTCGGGCATTTTGTGGATCTGGACTCCGCCTTCCTGAACCGCGCCTGCCGGAGACTCTTTGGCTCACCCCTCCATAATCCCTGTGTTGACACCCTGCGGCTTGCCCAGATCCACATGGAACGCTTCGGCGCTCCTTACCGGAACAAGATCGACGCTGGCCCGTCATACAACCTCACCGAGCTCAGCCGCCAATACGGGCTGCCTTCCTTTGTCCCCCATGATGCCCTGCAGGATGCCCTGCAAACCGCCTACCTTTTTCTCTTTCTCATCAAGAAATTTCAGGGGGAAGGGTACCGCACCCTGAGGGAAATTTTTCGAGCGGGCCACGGCGCCCGCTGGGCGCTGTGAATCACACCACGCCTTTCCTGCTCGCAGCAGCGCCTTTTGCAACCATTGTCCACCCTGTCCAAAAAAGTTGACAGCCGCCAAGGCACAGGGTATTTATACCTAATTTCATCGCGGCACACCCTTGCCGCGAAACCGGCAACCTGCCGGACATATTACTTTTTCAGGCGAAAATAAATCACCGCTGTCATGCAATCAACCCAAGGAGGCCGCAATGCAAAAAGACGTCCACAGTCTGCTCGAGTCGAGTGAATTCAAATCCCTCGTGGCAAAACGGGCAAAAATCTCCATCCTGCTGACGATGCTGCTCTTCGTCTTGTACTATGGTTTCGTTCTTCTGATCGGCTTTGACAAACCGTTCCTGGCCCAAAGGAATTCTACGCTGCCGGCCGCAGCGTCAGCGCCTTCCAGAACGGCCTGGCCCTGTCGGGCGACTACATGTCCGCCGCTTCCTTCCTGGGCATCGCCGGGATGGTGGCCCTCAAGGGCTACGACGGCATGATCTACGCGGTGGGCTGGCTGGTGGGCTGGCCGGCTCTGATGTTCCTCATCGCCGAGCCTCTGCGAAACCTGGGCAAATTCACCTTTGCCGACGTGGTTGCCTTCCGCCTCAAACAAACGCCTGTCCGGATCGCTTCGGCCATCGGCGGCATCCTTACCGTACTTTTCTACACCATCGCCCAGATGGTGGGCTCCGGCAGCTTGGTCCACCTCATGTTCGGCATAGACTACGAAGTCGCGGAGATCATGGTCGGGGTCATCATGCTGGCCTATGTTCTTTTTGGCGGCATGCTGGCCACCACCTGGGTACAGATCATCAAGGCCGTGCTCCTGCTCTGCGGCGTGACGGTAATGTTGTTCCTGGTGCTGGCCAAATTCAATTTTAATCCGGGCAATCTCTATTCCGCGGTAGCCACCCAGTATGGTCAGGGGGCGCTGGAGCCAGGCGGCCTCATCACCAGCCCCATCGACGCGGTTTCCCTCGGCCTGGCCCTGATGTTTGGCCTGTTGGGGCTTCCCCACATCCTGCAACGCTTCTTCACCGTACCCGACGCCAAGGCTGCCCGGATATCCGTACTCTATGCCTCCGGGTTCATCGGCTATTTTTACATCATCATCCCCATTGTCGGTTTCGGCGCGGCCGCCCTCATCGGCCGTGAGGTCATCACCAATATCGACAAGGGCGGCAACATGGCTGCTCCCCTTCTTGCCGAGTTCCTCGGCGGCACCCCCTTCCTGGGCTTCATCGCCGCAGTGGCCTTTGCCACCATTCTCGCGGTGGTGGCAGGTCTCACCCTGGCTGCGGCCTCCTCCTTTTCCCATGACATCTATGTGCATGTCATCAAAAAGGGCAATGCCACCGAGCAGGAAGAGGTGCGGGCCAGCAAAATCGCCACCCTGCTGTTCGGCGTGGTCGCGGTAATGCTGGGCATCCTTTTCAAGGGTCAGAACGTCGCCTTCATGGTGGGTCTCGCCTTTGCCATCGCCTGCAGCGCCAATTTTCCGGCCCTGGTCCTCTCGATCTTCTGGAAGAAGTTCACCACCGCCGGCGCGGTCTGGGCCATCCTGACCGGCGCTTTCCTGGCCGTGGGTCTCATCATCATCAGCCCCACGGTCTGGGTGGATGTTTTCAAAAATCCCAAAGGCTCCGAGCTGTTTGCCCTGAAGAACCCGGCCATTGTCTCCATGACCGCCTCTTTCCTGGTCGGCTATATCGTTTCCCTCCTGACCAAGGAGGAAACCGCCGAGCAGAAATTCGAGGATGAAAAGCTCCGGACCTATCTCGGCGTCGGCGCTGAATAATTCCCCGGACGCCGGTTCCCGGCTTTTTCCGCACAACCCAAAAACGCGCAGGGCTATAATGTCCTGCGCGTTTTTGTTGTTTCGGGGGGGAGATTTTCTGTTAAGATAACTTCGATTGCCTTACCCCCGGAAGACCACCTCCAGCCTGGCAAGTAACCACGGGGTAAAAACTGAGGTGAAGATCTGTCTCCCGCCAATTTACAGCGATCACAGGGTGGTGCAGATGCGGGGAAGAGGCCTGTACGCTATACACCAGGTATGCGGACAGGCCGATGACAAAGCAGATGCGCTGCCCTGTGATCGCTTGCCCAAGCCCTGAGCACAAACCATGGCCGAGATAGCCGAGATACTTGTTGTTGACGACGAACCCAGCATGCGGGAATTTCTCGCAATTCTCCTGGCCAAAAACGGCTATGCAACCCGGGCCGCGGCAAACGGAGCCGAGGCCCTCGCCCTTCTGCAACAGCGCCATTTCGACCTGATCATCTCGGACATCCGCATGCCGGACTTAAGCGGCCTTGCCCTCCTTGAAAACGTCAAACAGCAGGATCTCTCCATCCCGGTCGTGCTGATCACCGCTTACGCTTCGCCGGAAGACGCGGTGCTCGCCATGAAAAACGGCGCCTACGATTACATCACCAAACCGTTCAAGGTGGATGACATTCTCTCGGTTATCAAGGCAGCCCTGGAAAGCCGACAGGAAAAAGCCCCTGCCAAGGGCTGTGATTCTTTTGCCGGGATCATCGGCAACAGCCCGGAGATGCTCAAGATTTACGACCTCATCCAGCGCATCGGTCCTACCCATGCCAATATCCTTATCTATGGCGAATCAGGAACCGGCAAGGAACTGGTGGCCCAGGCCATTCATCAGCACAGCAAGGTTGCGGCAAACGCCTTTGTGCCCATCACCTGCAGCGCCATCCCGGAAAACCTCATCGAATCCGAACTGTTCGGCCACGCCAAGGGGGCGTTCACCGGAGCGATTGCCAACAAGACCGGACTGTTCGAACTGGCCAACAACGGCAGCGCCTTTCTTGATGAAATCGGCGAACTCACCCCGCTTATCCAGACCAAGCTCCTGCGGGTTCTGCAGGAGCGGGAATTTAAAAAAGTCGGCGGCACCGAGACCATCAAGGTCAATGTCCGGATCATCTCGGCCACCAACAAGAACCTGGAAGAGGAGGTCATGGCCGGCCGCTTCCGGGAGGATCTTTTTTACCGTCTGGCGGTTGTTCCCATCCGCATCCCGCCGCTGCGGGAAAGAAAAGGGGATGTGCCGCTTCTGGTCGAGCATTTCCTGAAAAAATATTCCACCTTGTTCGGCAAGGAGGTACAGCAGGTTTCCTCCTATGCCATGAAGGTTCTGATGGACTATGATTTTCCGGGCAACGTCCGCGAATTGGAAAATATCGTCGAGCGAGGGGTCGCCCTTGAATCTTCCAATATAATTCTGCCGGAAAGCCTCACCCTGTCAGGCCACCGGTCTGGCCGCGTCCCTGACTCGGATCAGACCGGAGGAAAGGATGACTCCGGGGCATCGGAGGAAATCGCCTTTGACCTCGGCTTTGAGCGGTATATTACCGATATCGAAAAAAGACTGATCAGAGAGGCGTTGAGCAGGACCAATAATTCCAGGATGAAAGCGGCGGATCTCCTGAAAATGAGCTTCCGCTCCTTCCGTTACAAGGCGAAAAAATATAACATCTGAGCCCCTGGCCCCATCCACCCCTGTCAAGGAGACTGGCAACAGTCCCCTATTCGCTCCCATTTTCCAAAAGGCCCTATGAGATTTTCCGCCCTTTGCCCGCATACCGGCTCGCCTGCAGCCAATGACCATCTCAAGAAACAGATCCAGTGGCTGCTGTTTTTCAGGGTATTTTTTCTCTCCCTGATGCTGGGAAGCAGCGTCCTTCTCCAGGCGAAGACACCTTCCATCTTTCTTCCCCCGCTGCACTATCTGGCCTATTTCATTGCCGGAGTTTACCTGTTCACCATCCTTTCCGCCCTGGTTCTAAGGATGATCCAGTGTTATTCCCGCTTCGGCTACCTGCAAATCACCATCGACACCTTTCTGGTGACCCTCCTTGTTTTTTCCACCGGCGGGAGTCAATCCGTTTTCACGGTGGTGTATTTTTTCCCCATCGTCATGGGGGCGTTCATGCTTTTCCGGCGGGGAAGCCTGCTGTTTGCCACCCTAAGCAGCCTGCTGTTTGGCTCCCTCCTCCTGGTCGAGTATGGCGGACATGCCTCTCTCCTTGTTCGGGCCTATCCCAGCCAGCTGGTCGACTTCCGGATACTTCTCCATTATTTCACCATTCACAGCCTCACCTTTTTCCTGGTTGCCATCTTAAGCTCCATGCTCTCGACCCGGCTGCAGAAGACCGAGGCGGAGCTGTTCCAGACCGTAACCAATTATGATCGGCTCTCTTTTCTGTACAAACAGATATTTGACGACATCAATACCGGCATCATCACCATTGCCGCCGACAAGCGGATAACATCATTCAACCGCGCGGCAGAACACATAACAGGGTACAGCGCCGGTGAAATGCTCGGTCAGACCATTTCCCGCTCGTTTCCCGGGCTGGAAACAGCCTTAGCCCGCGACGAACGAAGACACATGGCCACCATCCCCCGCAAAAACGGAGAGTCAATCCCTGTCGGATATTCCTGCTCCCGGCTCAACACCCAGGACGACAACGAAAACGGCTATGTGTATACCCTGCAGGATCTCAGCCAGATAAAAAAGATGGAAGCCCAAGTGCAGCAGGCCGAAAAAATGGCAACCATCGGCGAAATGGCCGCAGGCATTGCCCATGAACTCAGGAATCCACTGGCCGCCATTTCCGGGGCCGTGCAGCTCCTGGACAAGGAAACACAGGCTAATTCCCTCAACAAACGGCTATTTGACATTATCATCCGGGAATCGGACAGGCTTGATGCAACAATCCATGAATTCCTCCTCTTCTCCAAGCCGGTCAACCCGGAAAAGGAGTGGTTTTCCCTGCATGCTCTGGCGCGGGAGGCATTGGAAACCCTGAGTCAGGATCCCGCCTGGGACACCGCCCTGACCCTTGACCTGGAAATTTCACCGGATCTCGACTGCTGGGGTGACCCACAGTTGATCTGGCAGGTGCTTCTCAACCTGGTTGCAAACAGCGCCAATGCCTGCCGGAACATCGAAAAAGCAAGAATCCTGCTCCGGGCCGAGGAAACCACAGCCTGGAACAAAGAAACACCCGAAGCCGCCATTGTCCTGGAAATCGTTGACAACGGCCACGGCGTGGAGGAACAAATTCGGGGAAGAATATTCGAGCCTTTTTTTACAACCCGGGAAACAGGAACGGGACTTGGCCTGGCCATTGTCCGTCAGATCGTGCATAGCCATGACGGCGAGATTTCCCTGCGCGCTTGCCAGCCTCAAGGCACGATCTTCTCAGTCAGCCTGCCTCTGCCTTGATAGCGAAGAGTGAAAAATGGAGAATGGATAGTGAAGAGAAAAATTTCTTTGGTCGTTCAATTTTCACTCTTTACTATCGTAAAGCGCCAACGATGGAAAGAAACAGATAAACGGCGAGCCAGCCCGCAATGAAAAGCAACGATCTCCGCCGGCCCGGGGTTTCTGTGCCCACGCAGATCAAGGCGACAACCACGGTGCTCGGAAAGATCACCCCTGCCAGAAAGGGTTGAATATAGCGCAGCAGCTCCTGCAACCCGATAAAAAACCATGGCCCCTGGATATGGAGTAACCCCATCCGGGCCGGCTCCATGGGCGCGACCAGATAAAAGCTGGCCGCCACCGTAGCGAACAGCAGCAGGCGATGCTGGCCAAAGCCAACCCGGTAGCGGCGCAGATGATCCCAGCAACAGATTCCCCAGACAAGTCCGAGACCGATGAGATGGTTGGCGTAGACCCGCTTCATCCCTTCTGCCTCGATGGAAAAAAGCAACGAGTTCAACGGCGCACCCAGATAGGGAATGGACAGGGTGATATTTTCCGCAATGACCCCTGCGGCCTCCCCGGTTGCATCCGCCCGCAGGACATAGCCGGTAAAGAGCAGCAACAGCGCGGCAGGAACAGAGCAGACCAACAGAAGCCATTTGCCGAAGCGCAACTGCCGATCTGTTTTTGCCAGGATAACCGCAGCCAGATGGCACAGGGAAAAGAGGAAAAACAACTGACTGGAATAAAAATGACAGGACCGGAAGAATTGACCGAACGGCGCCAGCAGATCAAGGGAGCTCACGGAAAAAAAAGGGGTGGCGGGGTCGTACTGGAGGGCCACCACCATCCCGGACAGCACGGAGAGGTAGAGCGAGACCAAGCTCATACCCCCCCATTTCGTTTCGATGATAACCGAGCGGATGTTCATAGCCTTATAGGGTAACAAGGTACCCTTTTACGTCCTTGTTTTCCCGCACCGTCACCACCTGAAAACGGGGAAGATTTTTTTGGGCGGGGCCGCTGAGCCGGACGCCTTCCTTGCTGAATCGGCTGTGATGACAGGGGCAGAGGAGGATGCCTTCCTTGTCCTGAAAATTGAGGCGGCAGCCCAGATGGGTACATTTCCGCGACACTGCCCACGGCCCGTTTTTCCCGACAAAAAGGATAAATTCGTGCTCCAGGGCAAACCCGCCCATTGGCACGACCTTATCCACCTTCACAAAGCGCGGCTGTTTGGGTGCGCGGTAGCCAAGAAAACGAAAAACAGGATACAGAAGCAGTGCGCCTGCACCCCAGCGCAGCCAGGACCAGGAACCCGCCAGGAATGTCCGCCTGGTCAGGTGCTTTCCTTTTCGCGCCTTATCAGCCATTACAGGGAACCACCCTTTCCGGACGGTGGATTGGAGGAATACAGGCTGACGCAACAGCCGGGAGAGTCGCACCTCGGCTGATCATGGTTGCAGGTACCGCGCCCGCAGTTTTTCGCACACATGATCCGGCACCAGACCGCTCACATCCCCGCCATGCCTGGCCGCGTCCTTGATGATACTGGAACTGATAAAAATCCAGCGGAAGCCCGTCATCAGGAAAACCGTTTCCACCTCCCGCTCAATCCGGCGGTTCATCAGGGCGAGCTGGAACTCATAATCAAAATCAGACACGGCCCGCAAGCCACGGATGATCGCCTTGGCTCCGCGTTTGTAAGCAAAATCCACCAAGAGCCCGGAAACATTCTCCACCTCGACCCGGGTTTCTTCGCCGGAAAAACAGTCCTGAATCATCTTCCGTCTTTCGTCCAGGGAAAAAAGCGGCTGCTTGGCGGGATTGCTGGCAACGGCAATGATGATCCGATCAAACAGATGTAATCCCCGATAAACGATATCAAGATGCCCGTTGGTTATGGGGTCAAAAGTGCCGGGATACACGGCGACTGATTCGGATGTATCTTCGGAGACAAACGGCTCGTAGTCAGTCATTGCACCCTGCCTTAAGTATGCTGGTAGAGCCAGAACCCGGCTTCTCCGTAACGTCGTCGGTCAAAACAGACTAGCGGCCCCGCAACTTCGGGGTATTGCGCTGCCGCCGCATCTTCAAGAACAACAATACCCGTGGCGGCAAGAAAACTTCCGGTCGCCAAGGACTCAAGCCCGCGCAGGGCGAGCGTGGCCCCATAAGGCGGGTCGAGAAAAACCAGGTCAAAACCATCGGCGAGCTGCTTTGGAACCAAAAAGGCAAGTCCTCCGGCCAGATTCCTCTGCAACACCGTGGCTCGCTCGGCAAAACCGCAGAGTCCGATATTCCTCTCAATAAGCTCGGTAACGGAGCGATGCCCATCGACAAATACCGCCAGATCCGCCCCCCGGCTCAAGGCTTCAAGCCCCAGAGCGCCGGTGCCGGCAAAAAGATCCAGCACCCGGGCGCCAACAACCTTGGCGCCCAAAATGTTGAAGATTGCCTCCCTGGCCCGGTCGGAAGTGGGCCGGATCAGATCGCCAAAACGCCGGCCCGGCGCAAGCAGCTTGCGCCCCCGGGCGCTGCCGCTGATGATCCGCACGATTACAGATAATCCCGGATAAGAACCTCGGCGATCTGCACCGCATTGAGCGCAGCGCCTTTAAGAATATTATCGGACACCACCCAGAGGTTGATCCCGTTGGCAATGGACTCATCCTCCCGGATCCTCCCCACCAGGGTCTCGAACCTGCCCGCGCAATCAACGGCCATTGGGTATTGGCCCAGGGTCGGCTCGTCAACCAGCTGCACGCCGGGGGCATTTTTCAGCAGCGCCTTGACCTCCGCCGCGGTGATCTTCTTCTCGGTCTCGATATTGACCGACTCGGAATGGCCGTAAAAAACCGGAACCCGCACCGTGGTGGCGGTGACGCCGATGGCCGGGTCTTCAAACATCTTGCGGGTCTCGTTGACCATCTTCATCTCTTCCTTGGTGTAGCCGTTGTCAAGGAAGCTGTCGATCTGGGGCAGGCAGTTGAAGGCGATCTGGTGCGGATACACGCTATGCACCATGGGCTTGCCCGCCGCATAATCGAGCACCTGCTGCTTGAGTTCCTCAATGGCCTTGGCCCCGGTGCCGGAAACCGCCTGATAGGTGGAAACCACGATCCGTTTGATCCGCACCTTGTCGTGGATGGGTTTCAAGGCCACCAGCATCTGGATCGTGGAACAGTTCGGATTGGCGATGATGCCCCGTTTTTTATACTGGGCAATGGCATGGGGATTCACCTCGGGCACCACCAGGGGAATTTCCGGGTCCATGCGGTAGGCGCTGGAGTTGTCGACCACCACCGCACCTGCCGCTGCGGCAGCCGGGGCAAAATCGAAGGAGCGGGTAGCACCCGCGGAAAAAAGAGCAACATCGATCCCGGCAAAGGCATCCTTGCTCAAAAGCTGAACCGGAATCTCCTTGCCCTTGAAGGTGAGGGTTTTCCCCACGGAACGCTCCGAGGCAAGCAAGCGCAGTTCATTCAGGGGAAAATCTCTTCGCGCCAGGACATCAAGCATGGCGCCGCCAACAGCGCCGGTGGCCCCGGCAACAGCAACATTGAACTTCTTTTTTGCAGCAGTCATTATCCCTATCCCTTACAGACAGCAGCCGGGAACTGCCCGGCAATGGTATAAAATATCTGTAACTGTCCAGAAGCACTGCTGAACAGTTACGTTTCTTGGTTTACGTTGGTTTCCTGCATCAAGCTTGATCGTTACAAATATCAGCAGGCTACAAAATACCCCCTTGATGCGTCAGCCTCCCTGCCGCGTGGTTTCCCTTTTTAAAAACACCAGCCGGTTCAGACCGTTGAGATAGGCCTTTGCCGCGGCGGTGATAATATCCGGGTCCGCCCCCTGCCCCACCACGACCTTGCCTTCATCTTCGATCCGAACCAGCACTTCGCCCTGGGCATCGGTGCCGCCGGTGATGGAACTTACCGAAAAATAGAGAAGCTTGCTCCTGGTCTGGGTCAGCTCGGCAATGGCTCTAAAGCAGGCGTCGATGGGACCGATGCCGATGCAGGCCTTCTCCTGCTCCTTCCCATCAATAAGCAGCCGCACCGCCGCGGTGGGCAGGCTCTTGTTGCCGCTCATCGCCCCGAGATGCACCAGGGAAAAGGTTTCGGTGATCCGCAGCACCTCATCCATGAGAATGGCTTCGAGATCCTCGTCAAACATCTCCTTCTTAACGTCGGCTACCTCCTTGAACCGGCTGAAAACCCGGTCCAACTCTTCATCCTTGAGACTGTACCCCATTGCCGCGATCCGATCCTTCAGGGCATGCCTGCCGGAATGCTTGCCGAGCACGATGTTGCCGGTGGAGATTCCGATATCCACCGGATTCATGATCTCGTAGGTGGTCCGTTCCTTAAGCACTCCGTCCTGGTGTATCCCGGATTCATGGGCAAAAGCGTTGGCCCCGACAATGGCTTTGTTGGGCTGCACCGGCATCCCGGTGATGGTGGTGACCAATCGACTCGTGGGGTAGATGTGCTCGGTGACAATATCGGTATGCACCTGCATCTGGTCAGCCCGGGTACGAATGACCATGACCAGCTCTTCCATGGCCGTATTGCCGGCCCTTTCCCCCAGGCCGTTGATGGTTGACTCCACCTGCCGCGCCCCATGGTTGATCGCGGCCAGCGAATTGGCCACGGCCAGACCGAGATCATTGTGGCAATGCACGCTGAGCACAGCCTTGTGAATATTGGGGATATTCTCGATCAGATAGCTGATCTTGCGGCCGAACTCATCGGGCAGGGCATAGCCGGTTGTATCCGGAAAATTCAACGTCGTGGCCCCGGCTTCGATCACCGCGCTGAAAACCTTGCAGACAAAATCAAGGTCGCTGCGCGAGGCATCCTCGGCGGAGAACTCCACGTTGCTCGTGTGTTTCGCGGCATGGCGGACCGAGGCCACAGCCAGCTCCAGCACCTGATCCCGGCTCATCTTCAGCTTGTGCTTCAGATGGATGTCCGAGGTGGCCAAAAAGGTATGAATCCTGGGGTTTTCTCCAGCCTTGAGCGCCTCCCAGGCCCGATCGATATCCTTGCCATTACAGCGGGCGAGACCGGCGATCTGCGCCCCCCGGATATGTTCCGCGATATTGCGCACGCATTCGAAATCCCCGGGCGAGGCCACGGGAAAACCGGCTTCAATCACGTCCACCTTCAGCTTGACCAGCTGCTGGGCCAGCCGGAATTTCTCCTGCATATTCATGCTTGCGCCGGGCGATTGTTCGCCATCACGCAAGGTGGTATCAAAAATAACTATTTTGTCAGACATCGCATTACCACTCCTCTCAGCCCAGGCAGCACAAAAAAGAATGCAGCCTCAAGCCAAGCTTATACCGAATTTTCCTGTTCTTCCTCGACAGGACGCTTGCCCCTTGCCAGCAAATGGTACCCCGCCGCCAGCGGTCCGGATAGAACGTAGACCGCCCCCAGGATAAAAAGGGTAACCTGTGGTTCGGTGGCCAGCACCATGATAAGCAGAACCAGGCCGACCAACATCTGGAATTTTTTGGCCCGATCGGTTTGCGCATGCTTAAAACTCTGATATTTCACGGAACTGACCATGAGATAGGAAAGGCCGTATACGGTTCCCAGAACAATAAAATTCCTCAGGGTGCCGCTGATCTCAAAAAAACTGCAGAACATTACGGAGGAGGCGATCATTCCTCCGGCTGCAGGACACGGCAGACCCGTAAATTCGTTCTTGGCCGAATTGGTATCCTGACTATTGAACCGGGCCAGACGCAAGGCCGTGGTCGCCACATAGAGAAAGGCAGCCAGCCAGCCATAGCGTCCATAGGGCCGCAGAACCCACTCATAGGCCAACACCCCCGGAGCAACGCCAAAGGCAACCAGATCGCAGAGGGAATCGTATTCCATGCCGAACTTGCTGGTTGTGCCGGTGAGACGGGCAACCCTGCCGTCAAGGCCGTCAAAAACCCCGGAAATGATAATCGCTACGGCTGCCTGAAAATACTGGCCGTTGATTGCCGCAACTATGGCGTAAAATCCGCTAAAAAGACTTGCCGTGGTAATAACGCTCGGCAACAGGCAAATCTTGCCCTTTGAGGAAATTACATCTTTGGCTCTATGGTGCCTGTTCATGTGCTCCTCCTTCCGGTATTGTTTACAAACAAAACAATCTCCGCGCTCCTATCCTAAGTAGTATATTGAAAAAAGATTTTTCTGCATAGGAGTATCAGGGAAGGTAGCCGAGAACCGTCTCGCCGGCCCTTACCTTCTGGCCGACCGAGACTTCCAGTTGAATCTGCTGGGGAAGATACAGATCAACCCTGGAACCAAAACGGATCAAGCCAAAGCGCTCTCCTCGCAGCAACCTGTCCCCCTTCCCCGCCCAACAGACAATCCGCCTGGCAATGAGGCCGGCC
>JAJZRF010000091.1 GCA_021847425.1 Deltaproteobacteria bacterium
TGGCCAAAAAAATCGGGCTGGCCAAGGTGTATGTCCACGCCTTCATGGATGGCCGCGACACCCCGCCCCAGAGCGGGGCAGGGTACATGGCCGAGCTTACCGGGGCCATTACCCGGATCGGCGTGGGCCGGGTCGCCTCGGTCAGCGGCCGTTATTACGCTATGGACCGCGACAACCGCTGGGATCGGGTTTCCCTGGCCTGGCAGGCCATGGTGGACGGCCAAGGCCAGCACACAGCCACGGATGCTGGCGAGGCAGTGGCTGCGGCGTATGGGCGCGGCGAAACCGATGAGTTCATCAAGCCCACGGTCATCCTGAACAATGGCGAGCCGGTGGGTGCCATCAACGATGGGGATTCGGTCATCTTCTTCAATTTCCGAGCCGACCGGGCCAGACAGATGACCCATGCCTTTATCGACCGGGAATTTGCCGGTTTTCCTGTGCAGCGCCGCCCCCACTTGGCCGAGTATCTCACCTTCACGGTGTATGAGAAGGATTTCGCTTTGTCCGTGGCCTTTCCGCCGGTACCCCTCACCCATATCCTGGGGGAAGAGGTCAGCAGCCACGGCCTGAGGCAGCTCCGCATCGCCGAGACGGAAAAATACGCCCATGTCACCTATTTTTTCAATGGCGGGTGCGAAGCTCCGTATCCTCTGGAAGACAGGGCCTTGCTCCCATCCCCCCGCGAGGTGGCCACCTACGACGAAAAGCCGGAGATGAGCGCGGAGGCGGTGACCGAGGAGTTGTTGCGCCGGCTGGCGGACAATCCTTACAGCCTGGTGGTGCTCAACTTCGCCAATTGCGACATGGTGGGGCATACCGGGATTATGCCTGCCGCCATTACCGCGGTCGAGACCGTGGATAGGTGCATCGGCCGGGTGGCGGAGCGTTTCACCGAACTCGGCGGGGTGGTGCTTGTCACTGCGGACCACGGCAATGCCGAGGTCATGATCAATAAAAAAACCGGCGGCCCGGTGACATCGCACTCCACCAATCCGGTGCCCCTTGTCATGCTCGGCGCCCAGCCGGGTCTTGACCTTAAGGATGGCGGCACCCTGACCAACATCGCCCCCACCATTCTGGAGCTGATGGGGTTGCCGATTCCGGCGGAGATGGAAAGCGCCAGCCTGCTGATACAGAACAAAGCTGTAAGCTGAGAGCTGACAGCTGATAACCAAAAGGTAATCTCTCATGAAATACATCAGCACCAGGGGCGGCATCACCCCTGTATCCTTCAAGCAGGCCGTGATGATGGGCCTTGCCACCGACGGCGGCCTGTTGCTGCCCACCTCGATTCCCGAGATTTCCGCTGAAACCCTGGTCCAGTGGCGGCAGATGCGCTATCCGGAGCTGGCTTCAGCTGTGCTCGGGCTTTTTATCGACGATATTCCGGCCGGCGACCTGCGCGACCTTGTGGCACGATCGTACCAAACCTTCAGCCACCCGGAGATCACCCCGCTGGTCAAGCAGGGTGATTGCTACATCCTTGAGCTGTTCCACGGGCCGACTTTGGCCTTCAAGGACGTGGCCCTGCAATTCTTGGGCAATGTCTTTGAATATCTGCTCAAGGAGTCCGGCGGCAAGATGAACATCCTCGGCGCCACCTCCGGCGATACCGGGAGCGCAGCGATCTACGGGGTACGGGGCAAGGAGCGGATCAACATCTTCATCCTCCACCCCCACAAGCGGGTCAGCCCTATCCAGGAATTGCAGATGACCACGGTCACCGACGCCAACGTCTTCAATCTGGCGGTGCGCGGCACCTTTGACGACGGGCAGGCAATAGTCAAGGCCATCTTCAACGATCTGGACTTCAAGGAAAAGCACCAGCTGGGCGCGGTCAATTCCATCAACTGGGCGCGGATCGTGGCCCAGGTTGTCTACTATATCCATGCCGCGCTCAAGATTACCGCGAGCGTTGGGGTGGACAAGGTCGATTTCTCGGTGCCCACCGGCAATTTCGGCGACATCTTCGCCGGCTATGTGGCCCGCCGCATGCTGCCCAAGCAGATCCGTAACCTGATCCTGGCTACCAACGAGAACAACCTGCTGACCCGTTTTGTTTTAAACGGCGATTATTCCCTGGGCGCGGTGGCGCAAACCTCCAGCCCCTCCATGGATATCCAGGTGGCCAGCAATTTTGAGCGGTATCTCTACTACTTAAACGGCGAGGATGCTGAACGAACCCGTCAGGACATGGACCGTTTCGCAGCCAGCGGCAGCCTCCAGTTTGACGAACTTGCCCAGGAGCGGGTGCGGGCGGATTTTGCCTCGCGCAGCGTGAACGAGGAGGAAACCATCGCCACCATCCGCGATTTTTACCAGCAGCATGGCTATGTGCTCGATCCGCATACCGCGGTGGGAGTCAAGGCCGGGCTGGCGGGCCGGGAAGCCGGGGTGCCGATGATCTGCCTGGCCACCGCCCATCCGGCCAAGTTCGGCGCGGCGGTTAAGGCCGCCATTGGCCACGAGCCTGAGCTGCCGGAAAGCCTTGCCGCGCTGGTCGGCAAGGAAACGCGCTGCGAGGTGATACCGGCTGAGGTCGGGGCAGTGCAAACATTTGTCGAGCAGCACGCCCTGTAGTTTTTTGGGGACGGATTTTTTTGTCGGGGTTGAGGTTGGTGTATTTTTCTGTTTTTCTCTGTTACACTGTTAGGTGCCGATGGAGTGATCACTGCAAGAAAAACAGTTGGGAATCCATTGAACGAGGCCTCCGTGAACCAAACCGAACTCCTGCAATTCCTGAGCAAGATAGACCTGTTTCATTTCTTCCCCCCCGAAGAGCTTACGGATTTTCTGGAAAAGGCCACGGAAGTGGAGCTTGCCAAGGGCGTCATTCTCTTTCGCGAGGGAGAACCCGGCCAGGAGATGTATATCGTGTTACGGGGGATGCTCAAGGTCTTTAGTGGCAACCGGGTGATTGCCATCATCAAACCCGGCGAATATTTCGGGGAAATGGCCATCATTGAGAATCAGCCCCGTTCCGCCAGCGTGGCAGTCCTGGAAGATTCCCTTCTCCTGCAGGTTCCCTACGCCGTATTTCAAGAGTATTTTTCCCGGCAGCCCAAATCGCTGGTCGCCATGATGCGGACCCTGAGCCAGCGGGTCCGGCGTGATCTCGAAATTCTCGGGCAAGAGTATGAGCAGATCAATATCATGGTCCATGATATGAAAAATCTGCTCACCCCCTTTCATCTTTTGGAGGTTCTGGAACGAACCGTGCCAGGTCTTGCCGGGAACAGGTACCTTGCTTGCATGGTCAAGGCGCGGGGGGATCTTCTCATTCTCATGGAAAATGCCCTGGCCCAGGCGAAACGACTCCACATCGAAACCCCGATCCATACCGACTCTCTGGACCAACTGCTCGTTGATCTTCAAGAATCTTCCTGGCTGGTTCATCCGGAGATTGGTGGTCGAGGCCTTCGGGTAGAGGTCACCGGCACTCTGCCGGAATTCCCCTTTTCTTCCCTCGGCCTCTGTCGGGTGCTTTCAAACCTCGTGGTCAATGCCGCCCAGGCCAGTGAAGCCGGGGCGCTCATTACCCTGGCCCTTTCCTGTGAGGAGGGCGAAGCGGTGGTCAAGGTTATTGACCACGGGCACGGCATTCCCGAGGAGGTGCAGGAAAAAATATTCCAGCCCCATTTTACCACCAAGGCCGACGGCAATGGGATCGGCCTCCTCTCCTGCAAACAGATCATCGAAGAAACGCATCACGGCAGCCTCACCTTTACGTCCACGCCCGGCCAGGGCACGACCTTCACCATCTGCCTTCCCTTCTCTGTCTGAATCGGGTAAACATTTGCAGGCAATCGCTGTCGGCCGTGGAGCGGATTTTCGCCGTGGCCTTGTATTCTGTCGAATTTTTGCTAATCAGGGATCAGCCAGCAGAGGCGGATGGTGATGGGAAGTTTCAAACAGAGGGTTGATGAGGCGGTCGGGTTTTTGCGGGACCGCATGCCGGAGGCGCCGGAGATTGTTCTGGTGCTGGGCACCGGCCTGAGCGGCTTGGGGGAACGGGTCGAATCGCCGGTTGTCCTTCCCTACGCGGAGATCCCCAATTTCCCCAAGGCAACCGTGGTCAGCCATGCCGGAAACCTTATTTTTGGCAGGCTCTGCGGTAAGCCGGTGGCGGTGTTGCAGGGCCGGTTCCATTATTATGAAGGTTATTGTGCCCGCGAGCTGACCATGCCGATCCGGGTCCTCGCCCTGCTTGGCGCAAAAACCCTTATTGTCTCCAACTCGGCAGGCGGCCTCAACCCGGCCTTCGCGCCCGGCACCCTGATGGTGGTGCGCGACCACCTGAACTTCATCCCGGACAATCCCCTGCGCGGACCCAATGTCGAGGCCTGGGGTCCACGGTTCCCCGACCTTTCCGCTCCCTACGACCGGAATCTGATCGACACGGCCCTGGCCTGCGCGGTCCGGCATGAGATCGGTCAGGTTGTCACCGGCGTCTATGCGGCCATTCCCGGCCCCAGTCTGGAAACCCCGGCGGAAACCCGCTATCTCCGGCAATGCGGCGCCGATGGTGTGGGCATGTCCACCGTGCCCGAGGTAATTGTCGCCATCCATGCCGGGATGCGGGTTTTGGGGATATCGGTGGTGGCAAATGTCAACGATCCGGATAAGCTCAAACCCATCATCCTGGAAGAGATCATCGAGGAAACCGGAAGGGCGGAAAACAGGCTGTCGCGCCTGCTCCTCGCTCTTCTGGCCGCAATATAAAAGAGGACCCATGAAATCTGAAGCAACCCTGCTGGTCTGCGGCCAGGTTCTGACCCTGGACCCCGAAAACA
>JAJZRF010000041.1:0-1153 GCA_021847425.1 Deltaproteobacteria bacterium
ACCATCTCGGCGCCGGAATCTTCGGTCTGCTCTGGTATGGGGTGGACATGGAGCAGGCTCGCCAGTTGGGCGAATCGCTTCTCCTGCGACTCAAGCGGGAAAATTTTGTCACGGCCCATCTCGGCATTACCACGGTGACGCCCCACGATCCCGAGGCAAGCGGCGCCCCGGAACAACTTCTGGAGCAGGCCTGGCATGCCCTGCGCACCGCCCGTCTGCGGGGGCCTTTCAGCCTCTGCGGCCATGTCACCGCCCAAGATATAGAATTGCACCCCTTTCGCAAGACCCCGGAATCGGCGCTCCGGAAATTGCGCGCCCTGTATCGCGGGAAATCCCTTTTTTCCCTGGTTTTGGTCCGGATGGATCAGGAACCGGCCAGCAACCATTTTTCCAAACGGCTCAGAACCCTGGCTGGGCAGGAGAATAAGGGGTTGGTGCTCGTCAGTCAGCGGGAGGCGTTTCTTTTTCTGGATGGGCTTGACGGCGAGGCGGCCCGGGCTTGGCTCAAGAATTTCCGGGATAAGATGGAGGCCATTGGCGGCAGCTCTTTTTCCATGGGGGTGGCCACCTTTCCTTTTCATGATTTTAAAAAATCGGCCGTGCCCTTGAACTGCCGGAAGGCTTTGCAGCACGCCGCTTTTTTCGGTCCGGATTCGCTGGCGGTTTTTGACGCGGTCAGCCTCAATATCAGCGGAGATGTCTATTATAACGAAGGCGATCTGGTCAAGGCCCTTGGGGAATACCGGCAAGGGCTGCTCCTTGAGCCTGGCAATGTGAACATCCTCAACAGCATGGGGGTTGCCAACATCCAGCTGAATCGGCCCAAGGCAGCCCGGGGCTGTTTTCAAAAGGCGCTTGGGATTGAACCGGAAAATTTCATGGCCCTGTTCAATCTGGGTTTTATCTGTCTTGACGACGATCAGGCTCCAGAGGCTCTGGCGCTCTGGGAAAGGGCGCTGGCCGTGGACGGAAGGCATCCCGATCTTTTGCAGCATCTTGGCATGCTTTATTGCCGGCAGGAAAGATATGCCGAGGGCCGTGAGGTCTTGGCGCGTTGCGAGGGCCTCATTCGCACGAATCCCCAGCAGGGCGGGGAACCCATGGTGGTGGCGCGCTGGCTTGGCCGGGCCTGCGAGGCCTTGGGAGAGAATGG
>JAJZRF010000041.1:1253-26516 GCA_021847425.1 Deltaproteobacteria bacterium
ATGCCGAGGGCCGTGAGGTCTTGGCGCGTTGCGAGGGCCTCATTCGCACGAATCCCCAGCAGGGCGGGGAACCCATGGTGGTGGCGCGCTGGCTTGGCCGGGCCTGCGAGGCCTTGGGAGAGAATGGCCAGGCCATTGCCGCCTACCAGCGTGCGGTCAGCGGCAATCCCAGGGATGCCGGTTCGTTGAGCAGGCTTGGCAGGCTCTATGCCCTGGAAAAGCAGGGGCAGGATATCGCCTTGTCTTTGTGCGGGCAAGCGGTTGAGCTGGATGGAAGCACGGCTGCCCACTGGTATCGGTTCGGCCTGGTGCAGGGTTTGAGTCAGGATCAGGAAGGGGCAAAGGAGTCCCTGGCGGAGTGCCTCCGCCTTGACCCGCGTCAGACCGAAGCAGCGCTGTTGCTGGGCAGGATCTTCGAGGAGCAGGGGCGGCCGGGCAAGGCCAGAAAACTCTATGAAAAGGTGTTGCGGTACTTTCCGGAGCATGCCCCGGCCCAGGCGGCCCTGGCAGCTCTTTCCTGAAGTGGATTCTTTGTGACAAGTTCTTTGAAGGAGACTGGATATGCGGGTGACAAAAGCCGGGGTTGTTGACGAGCGGCAGCAGTATTCGCTGGATAGTTTTCAGGTTGGGGATTCCTGGCGGTTGTTCCGGATCATGAGCGAGTTTGTCGAGGGTTTTGATACCCTGGCCAGCATCGGCAGGCCGGCGGTATCGATTTTCGGCTCCGCCCGGATCAGCCCGGATGGCCGCTATTACAAGCTGGCCGAGCAGATCGCCCTTGACCTGGCCACGGCGGGCTACGGGATCATCACCGGCGGCGGCCCGGGGATCATGGCTGCGGCCAACAAGGGCGCGGCCCTTGCCGAAGGGTTGTCCATCGGGCTCAACATCAATCTGCCCTTTGAGCAGGAGCCCAACCCCTTTGCCAACGTGCCGCTCAACTTCAAGTATTTTTTCGTGCGCAAGGTGATGTTTGTCAAGTATTCCATGGCCTTTATCGGCATGCCCGGAGGCTTTGGCACCATGGACGAGCTCTTCGAGTCGCTGACCCTGATCCAGACCAGGAGGGTGAAGCGGTTCCCGGTCATTCTAGTGGGCTCCGACTTCTGGGGCGGCTTGGTGGACTGGATCAAGGAGCGGCTTCTGGAGGAAAAGTATATCAATGAAGACGATTTGCTCTACTTTCAGGTCATGGATGATCCGGAGGAGGTCGTGAAATACATCAAGCGAACCGTGGTGTTGTAGCGGGGCCTGGGTATAGGCACATAAAAAAGGCCATGCCGGACAACATCCGGACATGGCCTTTTTTATGTGCAAAATCAGGAAGGGAGCATGCGTCCTTCCTATTTGGCGGAGAGCTTTCTTTTCCGCAGCCGGATAGACAGCGGAGTCACTTCCACCAGTTCGTCATCATTAATATAGGCGATGCAGTCCTCCAAGCTCATCTGTACCGGCGGGGTGAGTACCACGTTTTCGTCGGAGCCGGAAGCGCGCATGTTGGTGAGCTTCTTGCCCTTGGCCGGATTGACCACCATGTCCTGGTTGCGGGCGTTTTCGCCGATGATCTGGCCGGTGTACACCTTGACGCCAGGGCCGAGGAACAACCGGCCGCGGTCCTGGAGGTTGAACAGGGCGTAGGCCACGGTGGTGCATGATTCCATGCTGGTGAGCACCCCGTTGACCCGGTTGATGATGTCCCCGGCATAGGGGCCGTATTCGGCGAACACGTAGTTCATCATGCCCAACCCCTTGGTGGCGGTCATGAATTCCGAGCGGTAGCCGAGCAAGCCCCGGGTGGGAATCTTGTAGACCAGCCGGTTCATGCCGTTTGCCTGGTGCATCTCCTGCATCTGTCCGCGCAGCATCCCCAGCCGTTCGATCACCGCCCCGGCGTACTGCTCGTCCACGTCGATGGTCAATTCCTCGTAGGGCTCCAGGGTGACGCCGCCTTCCTCTTTCATGATGACCTGGGGGCGGGTGACCTGGAGTTCGAAGCCCTCGCGGCGCATCTTTTCGATGAGGATGGAAAGATGCAGCTCGCCGCGGCCGGAAACCACGTAGCCCACGCCTTCCGACATGGGCTCGACCCTGAGGGCCACGTCTGCCAAGGTCTCTTTCCGGAGGCGGTCCTCCAGGTGACGGGAGGTGACGAATTTTCCTTCCAGCCCGGCAAAAGGCGAGTCGTTGGGGATAAAATTCATCGAAATGGTCGGCGGATCGATCTCGATCAGGGGCATCGGCATGGGGTTGTCCGCGTCGGTGAAAGTTACGCCGACGGTAACGTCGTCCATGCCTGCAACCGCAACCAGCTCGCCGACCCCGGCTGTATCGGTGGCGACCTTTTTATCGGATTCAAAGCGGAAGATCTTGGTGATCCGCGCCGGAGAGATGCTGCCGTCCCGCTTGACCACGGCAATGGGTTTGTTGATGCTCAGGGTGCCGTTTATCACCTTGCCGATGCCGAGCCGCCCCAGGTAGGGGGAATGGTCCAGGGAGCTGACCTGCATCTGCAGGGACGCGGCGGGGTCGCCCGATGGCGGGGGCACGTGGGTGGCGATCAGTTCTGAGATCGGCACCATGTCGGTAGATTCATCGGTGAGATGATGCTTGGCGTACCCCTGTTTGGCCGAGGCGTAGACTACCGGGAAATCCAGAAGATGGTCAGGGGCCTCAAGCTTGACAAAGAGGTCGAAAACCTGGTCAACCACCCATTCGCAACGGGCCGCCGGCTTGTCGATCTTGTTGATCACCACAATGATGCGTAACCCTGCGGCCAACGCTTTTTTCAAAACAAAATAGGTCTGGGGCATGGGGCCTTCCTGGGCGTCCACCAGAAGAAGGCAGCCGTCCGCCATGCGCAGGACCCGTTCCACCTGGCCGCCGAAATCGGCGTGTCCGGGGGTGTCGATGATGTTGATCCAGTAATCCTTGTAACAGTATGAACCGTTTTTGGCGGTGATGGTGATGCCGCGTTCCTTTTCCAGATCCATGGAGTCCATGAGGCGTTCCGCTACTTCCTGATTCTCCCGGAACATGCCGCTTTGCTGGAACAGTTGGTCGACCAGGGTGGTTTTTCCGTGGTCAACGTGGGCAATGATGGCAACGTTTCTGATTTTACTTTGATCCATAGCTTTTTGACTTCCCATGAAGAAGGGTTCGTTCCCGGGTGGGGAAAAAAATAGGCACCATAAATGAAAGTCGGGGGAAAGGCAAGGAAAAACCAAAAAATCAGCAAGATAAAGAGATGAAGTGTATCGCGGCATGGCCTTGGCGAGGCATTTGATTTTCTCCGGGAACAATCCGGCCTAGGGTGAAATTTTACCCCACCTTGCCCCACAAAAAAATATTTGAGCGGGTGGGATACGGCCAATACTCCTGTCTACCACTTCATGTGGTATATATTATTTTTATTAACGCCAACATGTAGTGTTTTACACTGCTGTGGAAAGGCGAAGGAGTAAGTGGTTCCGCTTGTTTTTTTCTTGACACTGCTCCGTCATTTTCACTATAAGGGTACATAAAGTGGTGCAAAGTGGGTAATAGGGGAGCAAGAAGGAGCTGCCGTGGTTGAAGGGAGTGTGAAAAATCCAGTCTGTCATTTCCGCGGTCGCTCCGAGCATGCCCTCGATGCGAAAGGCAGGCTGAATATTGCGACCCGGTTCCGCGAGTCCTTGCGCAGCCAGGGCGACGAGCGGCTCATGGTCACTCCCTGGCATAACTGTATCCGAGCCTACCCGTTGCCCCATTGGGAAGAGCTGGAGATGACCCTGTTGGCGCAAGGTCAGAAAAGGCCGGAAACAATCAAGCTGATCCGGTACATGATCGGTGGCGCCGAGGAATGCACCCTGGACAAGCAGGGGAGAATTCTGCTTCCCGCCACCTTGCGGGAAGATTGCAACATCAAGAAGGAAATCGTAGCCAGCGGCATGATTACCTATTTTGAGATCTGGGACAAGGAAATCTGGGAGGCGGAAAACAAACCGACCGGCGAGAGTTTTCAGAATTTCGAGCAGGTTCTTCTGGAAATGGGGCTGTTCTGAGACGGTATGCAGCCCTCTCATCTCCCGGTCATGCTCGAGGAAGTGGTCACGTGTCTGGCCCCGAAGGATGGAGGTCTGTATGTTGACGGCAATCTGGGCCTGGGAGGGCATACGGAAAGGATCCTTGAGACCTGCGGACCCACCGGTCAGGTTGTTGGCTTTGACTGGGACGCGGTGGCTCTGACCCTGGCGCAGGAACGGTTGGCCCGGTTTGCAGGCCGTGTCCGTTTCGTGCATGAAAATTTCACCTCGATAAAGGAGACCCTGATGGAGCTCGGCATTGGCACAATTGATGGCCTGCTGCTCGATCTGGGTCTTTCTTCGTTGCAGTTGGATGAAAGCGGCCGCGGGTTCAGCTTTAAAGGCAGCGAGCCGCTTGATATGCGGATGGACCAGCGCCAGGCCACCACGGCCGCCCAGCTTGTCAATGAGGCATCCCAGGAAGAACTGGCGGATATTTTTTTCTACTATGGCGAAGAGCGCCAGGCGAGAAGGATTGCCGAGTGGATTATAGAACAACGGCGGAAAGAGAAAATTGTTTCCACCGATCAGCTTGTCGCCTTGGTGGAACAGGCCATTCCCAAACGGTACCATCCCAAGAAAATTCATGTGGCCACCAAGGTTTTCCAGGCGTTGCGCATCGCCGTGAATCGGGAGCTTGACAGCCTGGAGCGGATTTTGGCCGATGGCGCCAGCCTGCTCGCGCCGGGGGCCAGATTTTGTGTCATCTCCTTCCATTCCCTGGAAGACCGACTGATAAAACAGGCCTTCCGGGAAAACCCCCTCCTCGACGTAATCACCCCGAAGCCGCTTATCCCTGGCCGCGCTGAATGTTTGCGAAATCCCAGGGCAAGAAGCGCCAAGCTGCGGGTTGCGGCAAGAGGCCGAACTTAGGATGCGGGATTATGCCAAAAAATACTCCGGCGGGGGCGGCAGCAGGCAGAAGGTTTCCGGCAAAAGGACGGGCGGATCGGATCGGGATCGGCCTTTCAGGATTGTTGGGGTGGTAGCGGTTGTCGCCCTGCTGCTGGGAGTAGCCAGCAGCCTTTGGTTTGGCGCGGCTTTGCAGGATGGGCTTGGCAAGCTTGACAAGGGCAAGCAGGAAAAAACCGAGCTCGCAACAGCCAATAGAGCGCTCTCCGCGGAAAGGGACGCACTGTTGCAACAGGGAAAAATCGAAGCTGCGGCCGGGAGGCTGGGATTGTTCCCGCCCTCTGAGAAGCAGATAAGAAGGCCATAAGCCCCGGTATGAAGAAGCGAGGCCTGGAGGGGAAAGACCGGCGCCCGGCCATGGTGGGCGGATTTTTTTTGCTGCTGGCCGTGGTGTTTACGGTGGTGGCCATAAAAAGTCAGTTTTTCAGCGGCAGCGGCCAACAGGCGCAGGGCGACGGGCAAAAAGAGGAACAGGCAAGCACCGTGACAGGCGGTGGCCGGAGAAATATTTATGACCGGAATTTCATGGAGCTGGCGGTGAGTTTTCAGCGAAGCTCCTTGTATGCAAGGCCATTGGAGCTTAATAACCCCGAGGAGGTTGCCCAGAAGGTTGCAAAAATTCTTGGAGTGGACGAAAAAAATATTCTTTCGTCCCTCAAGGGGGAAAGAAGTTTTGCCTGGCTTGGCAGGGATCTTTCCCGCGAGAAAGCGGTGAAAATCGCCGACCTTAATCTGAAAGGGGTCTACCGCATCAACCAGGTGCAAAGGTTTTATCCGGGGAATCAGCTTGGCGGCCATGTGATAGGGTTCTTAAAGGACGAGCAGGGACTGGCGGGGGTTGAATTTTATTATGACAGTGTTCTGCGGGGCGGCGGGGTGTATGACCCAAGACTGGCGGCTGCCGGGGTGAGCAGGAAAATAGCCGAGGGGAGCGACAGCGCCAGTCTTATCCTGACCCTTGATATCCATTTGCAGAATATTCTGGAGCAGAAACTGAAAGGCTTGGTCGGAAGCACGGGGGCCAAAGCAGGGGTGGCTGTGCTTATGGTTCCGGATACAGGAGAAATTATCGCGCTGGCCAGTCTGCCGGATTATGACCCTAACCGGTACTGGGAATTCAGCAGCGAAGCGCGAAAGGACCGGGCCATTGAGGATATTCTTGATCTTGGCGCAATGGACGGTCTGTTTCAAACGGCGGCCGTCATGGATAACAGGATTGCCCATGGAAAAAGCGGGGCGTCGCCGGGCGAGGCAGGCGCGGAGCCGGAAGCGGTTCAGGTTCAGCGGGCGGCCTGGAATATGGTGCAGGATGGCAGGTATATTTCCCCGGAGGGGTGGGGCTTTGAGCAGAATGTGGTGGGGCGCGATGATTTCAATATTTTTGCGGAAAGGATCGGCTTGACAGCCAAGGGTGAGGTGGATTTGCCTGAAACGCTGTTTGCCTCAAAGGATGTAAGTGTCGGCCCGGAAAATAAAATGACCGCTGGGAACAAGGGGGGAAATTTCGCTGAGCCGGCAAAAACGATGATGGTGCATGCGGACAAGGATTCTGTCTCGACAGCAACCCCTCTGGCGTTGCTGTCGGCATTTTGTCGGCTGATCAACGGAGGACAGGTGATGACCCCCCATGTGCTCCGCGCGGTCTGGCAGGATCAGCAGGTGTGGGATGTGCCGGTCCGGCAGGGAATCGGAGAGTTTGCCGTGCGGCCCGAGGTAAGCGCGGCTATGCGGAGCGAAATGAAAAAGGCTGCGGTACCTGGCCGGGGCAATTTTATTGTCGAATCGCTGTTGCAAAAAAATCTGGCCCAGCCGAGCAAGGCAAAAACAGCAGGAGAGAGCGGGGCGCAGCCGGCTACAGAGAGCAATGGAAAAGAGGCTGCCGGGCAGCCGGTAATGGAGAGTATCCTTCTTGGAATGGCCCCGCTGGAGCACCCTGAAATAGCCATGATCGTCGTGCTTGAGGACGCTCATCTTGATCCGCTGGCCAAGTCGCCGGTCCGGGATATTGCCGAAGAGATGATGCCGCAGGCTAGAATCGCCCTCCAGAACAAGGTGAAGCCCCCCACGGCCAAGGAGTTGGCTGTCCGCGAAATCGGCTATTACAAAAAAATGGAAATGATTCAAGCCAAAACCACTCAACCTGCTGCATTGTCCCAAGGGGTGCAGGGGTTTGTCATGCCCGATGTGCGGGGGTTGAGCGGGCGAAAGGCGATGCAGACCCTGCAGCCGTATGGGCTGAGATTGCAGCTCAACGGGTCGGGTCAGGTGGTAAGCCAGTATCCCTTGGCCGGGACAACCTTGCGAGGCGTTGAACAGTGTGTCTTGCACCTGAAAACGATGCAGTAACGGAAAAAGCCGGGTACTGGACATGGGGAAAAACAACAGCCTTGCTGCAGTATCGTTACGGAAACTGACCGAGGAGATGGAGATCGTGAACCAGAACATGCTGCAGGATAAAGCCATACGCAGCATCACCGCCGATTCCCGTCAGGCTGGTCCGGGTTCTTTGTTTGTCGCGGTCCCGGGACTGACCGTGGATGGTCATGATTATCTGGAGGCTGCGGTAAAAAAAGGGTGCGCTGCCGTGCTGGTCGGCAGGGGGCGCTGCCGTGGCTGGAAGCATGCCAAGGTTGCCTGTCTGGAGGTTGCCGATACGCCAAGGGCACTGGGGCAGGCGGCTGCCGGTTTCCATGGCCATCCTGCCCGGCGGATGTGTATGATCGGGATCACCGGCACCAACGGCAAGACCACGACCACCTATCTGCTGGAATCGATCATCCGGCAGGCTGGGGGCAACCCCGGGGTGATCGGCACGGTGAATTACCGCTATAACACGGTGGAAATTCCGGCGCCGTTTACCACCCCTGATCCGGTAAGCCTGCATCGGATTCTGGCGGAAATGGCGGATAACGGCGTTACCCATGTCATCATGGAAACCTCTTCCCATGCCCTTGAGCAGAAAAGGGTGGCCGGCATCCGGTTCGATGCGGCTCTTTTTACCAATCTGAGTCGGGACCACCTCGATTTTCATGGGGATATGGACAGTTACTTCGCAAGCAAGAAGATGCTCTTTACCGAATACCTGAAACAAGACGGCAAGGCGGTTGTCATTTGTGATGACTCCGGCATCGACTGGGGGCACCGGTTGCTGAACGAACTGCGGACGGACAAGGCGTTGGGCTACGCCGGAGAAAAGGGGAGGGCCCTGCTTGACTGCGGCTTTTCCGGGACCAAGGTGGCCGTGCGGGAGGCTCGGGAGAGTCTGGACGGAACGGTGGCCAGCCTGGCAACCCCGGCAGGGGAATTGCGGATCCGTTCCGCTCTGGTCGGAACCTTTAACCTGAAAAATCTTCTCGGCGCGGTTGGGGTGGCGGTGGCCCTGCAAATTCCCGGGGAAGAAATTGTTGACGGTTTGGCCCGAGCCCAAGCCGCGCCCGGACGCTTGGAACGGGTTCAGTCCCCGGCAGGGGTCAGCGTTTTTGTTGACTTTGCCCACTCCCCCGATGCGCTGGCCAATGTGCTGCAGACCATGCGCCGCCTCACCACGGGCCGGCTGATCGTGCTCTTCGGCTGCGGCGGGGATCGCGACCGGGGGAAGCGGCCCCTGATGGGCAAGGTTGCCGGGACGCTGGCCGATGTGGTTGTGCTCACCTCGGATAATCCGCGCAGTGAACAGCCTGTTGCCATTCTGCGCGATATCGAGGCAGGGCTTTTGCAAACCACTCTGCCGCGTCTGCGCCTTGAGGCCATTCTCCAGCAACAGGCAATGCAGGGCTATGATGTCGTTGTCTCCCGGAGAGAGGCGATCAGGGAAACCATCCGCCATGCCCGGCCCGGTGATGTGGTGCTGTTGTGCGGCAAGGGACACGAGACCTATCAAATAACCCCGGAGGGGAGATTCTTTTTCGATGACAGGCTGGAAGCCGCGGCCCAGGCTGCGGTGATCAACTGGTAACGGTCGGTAGAAAGACAAGCTCTCAGAGAGGGGAGGGGGGATGGAACTGGCAACGGTATGTAACACAGGTGCTTGCTGCATGAAGAAGGAAAGAACAAACAAGGATTCCGGGTCAGGCTCCGACGCCATGCAGAATCCGGTCTGGACGCTTTCCCAGGTTCTTCTGGCCACGGGGGGCAGGTTTCTTTCCGGCCGGACCGAGGCGGGGTTCCGGCGGGTCTGCACGGACAGCCGGGCCATCAAGCCTGGGGACCTGTTCGTGGCCCTGCGCGGGGAAACCTTTGACGGGCATGCGTATCTCGCGCAAGCCGTGCAGAAAGGGGCAGCCGGGCTGGTGGTTGATACGACGCCCGAGAAGATGCCGCCGGTCCCGGTGGTGCTGGTGGCGGATACCCTCCGCGCCCTCGGGGATCTGGCCGCCTACCGGCGTTCGCTGATGCCGGATCTGCAGGTGGTGGCGATAACCGGAAGCTGCGGCAAGACCACGGTCAAGGAGATGATCGCCGCGATCCTGGACAGGGAACACAACGTCTTGAAAACTCAAGGAAATTTTAACAATCTGATCGGGCTGCCGCTTTCGTTATTGCCGGTTGAGTTTCATCACGATTTCGCGGTGATGGAAATGGGCATGAATCAGCCCGGCGAGATCGCCCGTCTCACCGAGATCGCGGACCCGGATATTGGCTGTATCACCAATGTTCAGGATGCCCATCTTGCGGGCTTGAGCGACATCTCCGGGGTGGCCAGGGCCAAGGGCGAGCTTTTTACCGGGATCAAGGCCTGGGGCAGATTGGTGGTCAATCTTGATGACAAAAGGGTGCGGGGCATAGCCCGGCGGTGCAGCCAGAAAAAAATCACCTTTGGCCGCAACCCCAAGGCGGATATTCGCGGTCTTCGTCTGCGGAGCCTGGGCGAACGCGGGATGGCTTTCACCCTGCAGATCGGCACCAACGAGGCTCGGGTGAAAATCCGGAGCCTGGGGGCGCACAATGTGCAAAACGGTCTGGCCGCAGCGGGCATGGCCCATGCAGTTGGGGTGCCGTTTACGGATATTGTCGCCGGGCTGGAGAGTTTTGCCCCCTTTGAAAAACGGCTTCAGGTGCAGAAGCTCGCCGGCGGAATCAGGCTGGTGAACGACGCCTACAACGCCAATCCCTCTTCGATGCTGGCCGCGCTGGAGACGTTGCACCAGATGGACCGCAGCCATAGAAAGGTGGTTGTTCTCGGAGACATGCTTGAGCTGGGGCAGCAGAGCGTTTCGGCCCATCAGGCTATCGGCCGGCAGGTGGCGCTCCTCGGCTTTGACGCGCTCCTCGCCGTCGGGGACTTTGCCGAAACCCTGGTTGGTGCAGCCTGGAAGGCGGGGATGAGCAAGAAAAAAGCGATGTTTTTTGCCAAAAAGGAGCAGGTCAGCGCCTGGCTGTATGAGGGCATCGCCGCTGGCGTTTTGCAGCCGGGGGACTGGGTGCTGGTCAAGGGCTCGCGCGGGATGCGGATGGAAACAATCACCCACGATCTGCTTGAGAAGCAGGGCTGAGGATAACCAACATGCTCTACAATCTTCTCTATCCGCTTCATATCTATCTCAGCGCGCTGAATGTTTTCCGCTATATCACCTTCCGCGCCATATGCGCCACGCTGACAGCCTTCCTCATCCTTCTGCTGTGCGGTAACAGGTTCATCAAGGCGCTGCAGAAGAACCAGATCGGACAGGTGGTGCGGGATGACGGCCCGGCCAGCCATTTCAGTAAGCGGGGGGTCCCCACCATGGGGGGGGTGCTCATCCTTTTTGCCGTAACCGTGACCACCCTGCTCTGGGTCGATCTGGAGAATTCTTTTGTCTGGATCATCCTCGGGGTAATGCTCTGGTTCGGGGGGATCGGCGCTTACGATGACTACCGCAAGATAAAAAAACAGAACAGCAAGGGGTTGAGCGCACGGGGAAAAATCTTTTGGCAGATACTCGGCGCCTTGGCGGCCGGGCTGCTCATTTATTACAACCCGAATTTTGACGGGCACTTGAGCTTTCCCTTTTTGAAGAATATCCAGCCCGACCTGGGCACCTATTATGTGATTTTCGCCACGCTGGTGGTGGTCGGCGCCTCCAACGCCGTGAATCTCACCGATGGCCTGGATGGTCTGGCCACCGGCCCCACGGTGGTGACGAGCAGTGTCTATCTTGTCTTTTCCTACCTGGCCGGGCATACCGGTCTTTCGGCATATCTGCAGATCCCCTATGTGCCGGGGGCCGGGGAGATTGCCGTTTTTTGCGGCGCCCTGGTGGGGGCAAGCCTTGGTTTTCTCTGGTTCAATGCCTATCCTGCCCAGATCTTCATGGGAGATGTGGGTTCGCTGGCGTTGGGTGCGGCTCTTGGCATGGTGGCGATCATCATCAAGCAGGAGATGCTGCTGGCCATTGTCGGCGGGGTCTTTGTCATGGAAGCCCTTTCCGTCATCCTGCAGGTTGGTTTTTTCAAGATGAGCGGCGGCAAGAGGATTTTTCTCATGGCCCCGTTTCATCACCACTTTGAAAAGAAGGGCTGGACGGAACCAAAGGTTGTGGTCCGATTCTGGATCGTCTCCATTGTTCTGGGCTTGGGCGCTTTGGCGACCTTGAAATTGCGTTAGGAAAAAACAGGCAAAAGATCAGACGATGAGCAGAAATCTTAAGGAAATACTGCAGCCGGGCGCCCATGTCGTAGTGGTGGGTCTTGGCAAGTCAGGTGTTTCCGCAGTGCGGTTTCTGCTCAATTTAGGTGTAAAAATATCGGTTTCAGAGGGTGGCCGTCAGGAGAACCTTGAAGGAGACTTGGTTCGGTGGCTGAAGGAGAAAAGAGTTTTTGTAGAAACTGGCGGCCATACCTCTGAGCTTTTAACTTCGGCAGACTGTATTCTGGTAAGCCCGGGCGTACCGCTCGGAATAGCGCCCCTTGCGGCGGCGCGGCAAAAAGGCATCCCGGTGGTGGGCGAGCTCGCCCTGGCCAAGGATTTCCTTAAGGGTTCGGTGGTGGCGGTGACCGGCACCAACGGCAAAAGCACGGTAACGACCCTGATCGGCGATCTGCTCCGCGGCTGCGGCAAGAAGGTCTTTGTCGGCGGCAATATCGGGATTCCCCTGGCCGAGTATCTTGCCGGGCCGCAGGACTGTGAGGCGGTGGTGCTTGAGGTGAGCAGTTTTCAGCTGGACAGCAGTGGCGAGTTCCGGCCCCGGGTGGGGGTGCTGCTCAATATCACCCCGGACCATCTGGATCGCTATGCCTCCTATGGGGACTATGTCGCGTCAAAGATGTCGCTCTTTAAGAACCAGCAGCCCGGCGACGTAGCGGTGGTCAACGGTGACGATCCCGCCATTGCCGGATGGCTGGCCAAGGCGGCGGAGAAGAAATCCCCCTGGCCGCTGCACGGCGAAATCCGGCAATACAGCGCATGCGGCAGGACAGGGATAAGGGCATGCCTCAGGGGAACAACGGTCCGTATTGCCGCGGCGGACGAGCCGGGAAAGATAAGCGAGGAGTATGAATTGGCCGGAACCCCGCTTGCCCAGGCGCCAAACAGCGAAAATGCCATGGCGGCGATTCTGGCGGTCCGGGCCATGGCTTGCAGCCCGGCGGCCATCCAGAAAAGCCTGGCCGGCTTCGAGCCTCTGCCGCACAGGCTGGCTCTGGTGGCCGAGATTGATGGGGTCACCTACTATGACGATTCCAAGGCCACCAATATCGGGGCGGTCTATTCCGCTTTGGGCGGCATGCGGCAGCCGGTGGTGCTCATCGCCGGAGGCCGGGACAAGGGCGGAGGCTACGAGATGCTGCTCCCCCTGGTGAAGGAAAAGGTCCGGGCCATGGTTCTGATCGGCGAGGCAAGGGAGGCGATGGCCCAGGCTTTTGCCGACACCACCCGGATAGCCTTTGCCGGGGAAATGGACGAGGCGGTGCGCCTGGCCAGAAGCATGGCGCTGGAGGGAGACGCGGTGTTGTTGTCTCCGGCCTGCGCAAGCTTTGATATGTTCAAAAGTTACAGCCATCGGGGGGAGATGTTCACCCAGGCGGTCAGGGGATTGGGACACCAGTAAGGGCGGCAAAAAGGCGAGGGCGGGGTCATGCAAACAGTGTGCTGTGTGTGTCAGAAAACCAAGAGCCAGGCAGGTTGGATACAGAAACAGGTCGGCAATAAGGGCAGGGTTTCCCACGGATACTGCCCCGACTGTTTTCGCCGGTCCATGGAACAGGCGCAAGGATGGCTGCAGGCCAGAAATTCCGGAAACCAAGGCCTGAGCCTCCGGCGTTAAGGATGAACAGGGGAATATCCATGCGGATGATCGTGACCGGAGGGGGAACAGGAGGGCATCTTTTTCCCGGCATTGCCGTGGCCGAAGAGGTGCTGCACCGGTTTCCCCAGGGGAGGGTCCTCTTTGTCAGCACGGATCGCGCCATTGACAATAAGACGCTTGCCGCGCGTGCCTTTGAAAAGAAAGCCATTGCCTGCCTGCCATTGAAAGGAAAATCTGTTTTGGCCATACTCAGGAGCGTGGCCCAGCTCCCCATCAGCCTGTGGCAGGCGCTGCGGATTGTCCGCGACTTCAAGCCGCAGCTGGTTCTGGGCGTGGGCGGGTATGTGACCGGGCCGGTGGTGCTGGCGGCGCGGCTCATGGGGGTGAAGACCTGTATTCATGAGCAGAATTCAATTCCTGGGATGGCCAACAGGATGCTTGGAAAAATCGTTGACCAGGTATATATTTCCATCCCCGGCTCCGAGGATTTTTTCCCCAAGGGCAAAGCAGTGCTGACCGGAAATCCGGTGCGGGCTGAGCTTGTCAAGGAGGGTGGTGGGCAGAAGGAATCGACCGCCCGCAAGATGGTGCTGGTTCTGGGGGGCAGTCAGGGAGCCCATCGGGTCAATGGCCTGATGGTTGAGGTCTTTGCGCCGAACCCAGCCGCCGACATGGTTCAGGTCCGGCATCAGACGGGAACCAAGGATGAAGCGTGGGTGCGCAAGGCCTACGACGCAGCAGGGGTTGCGGCCCAGGTCTCTTCCTTTATCACGGATATGGCAGCGGCTTACCGGGAGGCGGATCTTGTTGTTTCGCGGGCCGGGGCAACCACCCTGGCGGAGCTGGCGGTGCTGGGCAAACCGGCCATTCTGATCCCCTATCCGTATGCCGCGGATGACCATCAGACAACCAACGCGGCTTTTCTGGCGGCCGGCGGCGCAGCCCTGATGTTTCAGGAGCGGGATCTCGATGCTCCCAAGCTTCGGGGTGAGATTCTGGGGCTGTTAAACGATGCCCCCCGGCTGCAGTCCATGGCCGCGCGGATGAAGCAATTCGCTAGGCCGGAGGCGACAGCCGCCATTGTAGAGAAGAGCATACAGTTGCTGGCCGCTTGAGCGGCAGAGGTTGAGGACAGCAGTGCATGTATAAGAAAACACAACATATCCATTTCGTGGGCATCGGCGGCATCGGCATGAGCGGCATTGCCGAGCTGCTCCTGAACCTCGGCTATACCGTGAGCGGCTCCGACCTGCGGGAAACCGAGATAACCCGGCGTTTGGCCGGCCTGGGCGGCAAGGTCCATACCGGGCATCAGGGTCAATGGATTGCCGGAGCCGACGTGGTGGTGACCTCCTCGGCGGTGCGGGAGAATAATCCGGAGGTTCAGGCGGCGCGGGCCGCGCATATCCCGGTCATCCCCAGGGCGGAGATGCTGGCCGAACTCATGCGCCTTAAAAAATACGGCATCGCCGTGGCAGGCAGCCACGGGAAAACCACCACCACCTCCATGGTCGGCTGGCTGATGGCCGAGGCAGGGCTGGATCCCACCGTGGTGATCGGCGGCAAGGTGAACAGCCTGGGCACCAACGCCAAACTGGGCGAGGGAGAGTTTCTGGTTGCCGAGGCGGACGAGTCCGACGGCTCTTTCATGAAGCTCTCCCCGGTTCTTGAGGTCGTGACCAATATCGATCTGGAACATCTGGATCATTACCAGGATATCGAGGAAATCAAGGCTGCTTTCCTTGAATTCATCGAGAAGCTTCCTTTCTATGGGGCGGCGGTTGTCTGTCTGGATGATGCCAATGTTGCCTCGGTCCTTGCCCGGATCAGGAAACGAGTCATTACCTACGGCCTGACCAGCCAAGCCGATGTCCATGCCCGGGCAGTGGTGGCCCATGGTCTGACCTCGACTTTTGAGGTCTGCCGGAATGCGGAGGTGCTGGGGGAAATAACCCTCAATGTCCCGGGGCAGCACAATGTCTACAATGCCCTGGCCGCCATAACCGTGGCTCTGGAGCTGGATATCCCCTTTGGCGCCATCCGCGAGGCCCTGAAAACATTCAGCGGCGTCCAGCGGCGGTTGCAGATCAAGGGAGAGGTCGCCGGGATCATGGTTATTGATGACTATGGCCACCACCCCACCGAGATCAGGGCGACTCTGGCAGCCATGCGCTCGGCCTGGCCGAAGAGACGGCTCATCGTCATGTTTCAGCCCCACCGCTACACGCGGACTGCCGGATTATTCAAGGAATTCAGCACGGCCTTCCACGAGGCGGATGTTCTTTTTCTTACGGAGATCTACGCGGCGAGCGAGACCCCCATCGAGGGAGTAAGCGGTTCCGCGCTTCTGGAAGAGATCAGGCTGCACGGCCAGAAAAACGCCCATTTTGTTGGGGATGTTGAATCCCTGGCGCACACGGTGCAGGAAATGCTGCAGCCGGACGATATTGTTCTGACGCTGGGCGCAGGCAATATCTACCAGGCCGGCGAGGAACTCTTGCGGAAACTGGAGCAGGGTCATGCTGCTTGCTAGGAGCTGCAACAGGCAAGACCGTCCTGGCAGGGTGGCGGCCTTGAAATTCCGGGGGCAGAGACCGATGGAAAAAAAGATGGGCAACTGGCCTGAACAATTGCGCGACCTTTGGCCAGGCGAGATCGAATGGAACAGCCCCATGGCCCGCTGGTGCACCCTGCAGGTGGGCGGTCCGGCCAGGGCCGTGGCCATGCCGGCAAGCCGGGCGGAATTGCAGAGTCTTCTTGCCGTACTGGCAAGACTGGGCGTCTGCTGGAGAGTCATTGGCCGGGGCAGCAACCTGCTTGTTTCCGGCGCCGGCTATGACGGGGTCGTTGTCATGCTGGGCCGGAAGTTCGCCGCCATCGCCCAGCAGGCCGGGGAAAATGGAGGCGAGACCCTGGTGCGGGTTGAGGCCGGATGCAGCCTGATGAAGTTGGTTAGTTGGTGCGCGGCCCAAGGATTGCAGGGTCTTGAATTTGCCGCAGGCATTCCGGGTTCGGTGGGCGGGGCGGTGGTCATGAACGCCGGTGCCTGGGGCAAGGAGATGAGCGTACCCCTGTCCGCGGTGACTTTCTTGCGCGGGTCCGGGGAGCTTGTGGAAAGAAAAAAAGACGGGCTGGTCTTTTCCTACCGGCATCTGGAAACAGAGGGGATGGTTGTGGTGGCGGCGGAGTTTTTGTTGCAGGCTGGGGATCGGCGGGCCATTGAGAAAAGATGCGCTCAGTTGATGCGCGACCGGAAGGAAAAACAGCCGCAGGGGTTGGCAAATGCCGGGTCGTTCTTTAAAAATCCCCCGGGCCTGCCCGCTGCGGGAAAGCTCATCCAAGACGCGGGGTTAAAAGGCGTTCGCGTTGGCGGTGCCCAGGTTTCCGAGGTGCATGCCAATTTTCTGGTGAACACCGGTTCGGCCACACCCCAGGATTTTCTTGACCTGATGCGGCTTGTGCAGAAAAAAGTATTGGAGCGGTTCGGCGTCCGGCTGGAGCCGGAAGTCCATATTCTTTAGGCGCGAAGGCAAAAAGGGGCGGAGACGGTTTTGCGAAAGGGAAAGCCCATACAGCAGCGCTACGGAAACGGCAGGAAAAGCCGGACCTTGGACTTGAGGAAAAAACTGGCCATTCTTGGGGTTGGTTTTTTGTTGATGGTGGCAGGCTTTGGCGTGGTTGGCTTTATCGCTTATAAAGCCTTGAGCCGCTCGGATTTTTTTCAGATAACCGCCATCAACATCCAGGGTTGCCGCCGGACCACCAAGAACCTCATTCTGGAAATGAGCGGGGTGGATGTGCACAGCAACCTGCTGGCGCTTGATACCAAGAAGGTGAAGGCCGGGATCGAAGCCCAGGAGTGGGTAGAGTCGGCGGAGATTGAAAGGGACTGGCCAAACCGGTTGTCCATTGTCATCAAGGAACGTCTGCCGGTGGCCATTGTCAGCCTCGAGAACGGTCTGTTCTATCTTGATCAGAACGGCATTGCCTTTGCCCAGGTGTTGCCGCCCGAGGATATGGATTATCCCGTCATCACCGGGCTGAAAAGGGATGAATGGCCGCGAATCCTCAAGGATTCGCAACTGGGCGAGGCGTTGCAGTTCATTAAATACGCGGGCCAGGGGAGTTCCATCCTGCCCAAGCAGAATATTTCGGAACTCCATGTGGACGGGGACGAGGATATCACCCTGTATCTGGTGGACCGGCCTTTTCCCATCCATCTGGGTTCGGGCAATGTCGGCACCAAATATTACTGGCTGACCAAGGTGCTGTACAAGTTGTACAAGAGCAAGGAATTTGAAAAAGCCGCCTATGTCAGAATGGATTATGGGCGCAACCAGGTGTTGGTTGGTTTTGACGAAACGGTATAGGCTGAAAACCGTTTCTCCCGATCAGCCTCGGTTCGTGGCAAAGAAGCAAAAGGCTTGATTGTGATAACCGTCGGTGGCGCGGTTTTTTGCGAGATCGATCAAAGGTGAGCAAATGGCACATGAAGAACGTGGCGATCTGATTGTCGGGCTGGATATCGGCACCACCAAGATCTGCGTGGTGGTGGGCGAGGTCCATGATGCCCGGATTGACATCATCGGCATAGGCCGGCATCCGTCGGTGGGGCTGCGCCGGGGGGTGGTGGTCAATATCGAGAGCACCGTCCATTCGATCCGGCAGGCAGTGGAAGAGGCGGAACGCATGGCAGGCTGCGAGATCGGCTCGGTGTATGTGGGCATTGCCGGGAGCCACATCAAGAGCTTTAACAGCCATGGCTTGATCGCCATCAAGCATAACGAGATCAAGCAGGACGACATCGACCGGGTGGTGGATGCGGCCCGGGCCGTGCCCATTCCGCCGGATCAGGAGGTAATCCATGTGCTGCCTCAGGAGTTCATGGTGGATGGCCAGGCCGATATCCAGGATCCCATCGGCATGACCGGCGTCCGTCTCGAGGCCGACGTGCATATCGTGACCGGATCGGCCACTGCGGTGCATAACATAGTCAAATGCTGCAATCGCTCAGGGCTCCAGGTAACGGATGTTGTGCTGGAGCCGCTCGCTTCGGCAGGCGCGGTCCTGACCAGGGAAGAAATGGAGCTGGGGGTGGGGTTGTTGGACATTGGCGGCGGCACTGCCGATCTGGCGATTTTTGCCGATGGAACCATCAAGCACACCTTTGTTCTTGGCTTGGGCGGCCAGAACCTTACCAACGATCTGTCCATAGGGTTGCGGACCCCGCAGAAGGAGGCGGAAAGGCTGAAGGAGGAGTACGGCAGCGCCTTGGCCTCCCTCATCGACAAGGATCAGGTCATAGAGGTTCCCAGCGTGGGGGGGAGAAAGAACCGGAAGCTTTCCCGCCGGGTCATGGGAGAGATTCTGGAGCCCCGGGTTGAGGAGATGCTCACCCTCATCAACCAGGAGCTGCTGGACTCCAAATACAAGGAAATGGTCAATGCCGGCATGGTGCTGACCGGAGGTTCATGCCTTCTCGACAACATGGAAGAGCTGGCGGAACAGATTTTCGATCTGCCGGTCCGGATCGGCCGCCCGGAAAATATAGGCGGGGTGGTGGATGTGGTGGGCACGCCCCAGTGGGCAACCGGTGTCGGGCTGGTGATTTATGGCATGAAAAACGGGCCGGCCGAGAGATTCAAACGGCCCAAGGGGGGCGTGGTTGGAAGAGTTACCGGTCGAATGAAGGACTGGTTTAAGGGGATAGTATAACTGGGTTCGGCAAGCGTCAGGCGTTGTTGGGGAGTCGGTCAAAGACCTTGAACAGGGAGAGCAGGATATGACTTTTAAATTCGCGGAAACAGAGTCACGGGCAAAGATCAAGGTTTTTGGCGTTGGCGGCGGCGGGGGGAATGCGGTCAACACCATGGTGGAGAGCAAGATCCTCGGGGTGGAGTTCATTGCCGGCAACACCGATATTCAGGACCTGGAGAAATCCAAGGCCGATGTTCAGGTGCAGCTCGGCAAGAATGTCGCCAAGGGACTTGGGGCCGGAGCCAACCCTGAAAGGGGGCGGGAGGCGGCGGAGGAGTCCATTGATGAAATCAGAAAGCAGCTGAAGGACTGTGACATGGTTTTTGTCACGGCCGGGCTGGGAGGCGGAACCGGAACCGGGGCCGCGCCGGTTATAGCCCGGATTGCCAAGGAGCTGGGGGCGTTGACCGTGGGCGTAGTGACCAAGCCCTTTGCCTTCGAGGGCAGGGCCCGGATGAAAAACGCGGAACTTGGCTGGAAGAATCTGAAAGAGCATGTGGACACCATTATCACCATTCCCAATGACCGGTTGATCTCCCTGAGCCAGAAAGGAACCCGTTTCATCGACGGGATGAAAATGGCGGACGACGTCCTGGTCCAGGCCGTAAAGGGCATCACCGATCTGATCAACCTTCCCGGCTATATCAACCCGGACTTTGCCGATGTGCGGGCGATCATGAACGAAATGGGCCAGGCGCTCATGGGTTCTGGGTATGGGGTTGGCGAAAACAGGGCGGTGGAAGCGGTGAACATGGCAATCAACAGCCCGCTTTTGCAGGATATCAGCATTGACGGCGCCAGGGGGGTATTGGTCAATATCTCTGCCAGCCGGGAGACCCTGACCATGCCGGAAGTAACCGAGGCAACCACAAAAATTTATCAGGAAGTGCATGAGGACGCCAATATTATTCTGGGCGTTATCTTTGACGAGAACCTGGGCGATGAGTTGCAGGTAACTGTCATTGCCACGGGTATCCGTGATTCGGTCGAGGAAATCGAGGAATTGTCCGACAGGGTACAGCTCATGCCGAAAAAGCGGGAGCCCGCCGCGCAGCCGCTGCCGTTCAGAAAAGGCGAGCAGGGCATGGCCGCGGGCCGCGCCGTGGCCAACGGCATGCATAGATCCTACGCCAGCAATATTCGCAATGAACAGGATTACGATCGGCCAACCTTCCTGCGGAGAAATGAAAGCTGAGGGGATTTTTAGAAAGTGAAAAGATAACGCGGAGGCGTAAGGACGCAACGGCTTGCTTTAAAAAGCAATTGAGCAATTGTCTGCCGTTGCCTCTTGTGATGCTTGCCACGCCGTGTTAGGAACACAACGTGTTAGGTCTCGTTATTTTACAATGCCCAATAAAAAGCGGGTGCGCACCGGTTGCCCGCTTTCAACCACTGCCGGGGTGTTCCGCTCCTCTCCGGCAGGTTCGATATGGACCCTCATGCGCCAGCGCCAACCTGCATCCGGTGATTTCCTGGCCAGTGAAAAAGGGACGCAGCGGAAGAAATGGAAGGGGCTGCTGCCGGTTGCCCTGATCTTTCCCAACAGGTATGGGCTCGGCAATTCCAACCTTGGTTTCCAACTCGTCTATGCTCTGGTAAACAGCCTGCCAGGCTTTGTCTGCGAACGGTTCTTTTCTCATGACGACCAGCCCCCGGTTTCCCTGGAATCGGGCCGGCCACTCCGCGATTTCCCCATTCTGCTGTGCTCCTTGAGCTTTGAACAGGACTTTCTCAACCTGTTGGCGCTGTTTATTGCCGGCGGGATCGAGCCGTTGGCTGAAAAACGCAGTGAAAATACCAGCAGATTCCGTCCCGGCCAACCCCTGGTCATCGGCGGCGGCGTTGCTTCCTTTATCAACCCGGAGCCCTTGGCACCCTTTGTGGATCTCTTTGTCGTCGGGGAAGCGGAGCCGATTCTCCCGCAACTCATGGAGCACCTTGCCGAGCATCTGTCGAGCGAAGAGCCGGAAGTGCTGCTTCGGGGAATTGCCCGGGAGTTCAGCGGCTGTTATGTGCCGCGGTTTTATGCGATGCATTATGGGGAAGGCGGGATCTTGAGCCGCATTGAGGCTGACCCGGACGTTCCGGCCCGGGTGCAGCGCATTGTTTTGGCTAAATCCGAGGTGGCCGGGCACTCGACCTTGCTCTCGCCTCAAGCGGAGTTTGCCGACCTTTTCCTGACCGAACTCGGCCGCGGCTGCAGCCGTGGCTGCAGGTTCTGCGCCGCCGGGTTCGTCTATCGTCCTCCCCGCCTTTGGCAGGTGGAAAGTATCCTTGCCGCCCTGGCCGAGCGTCCCGAGGACACGAAACGGGTGGGCTTGCTGGGGATGGAGATGGCGCGGGGGGAGGATCTCGTCCGGATTGCCGACTATCTGCTGCGCGAGGGATGCGCCCTCTCTTTTTCTTCCTTGCGGGCCGACGCCATCAGCAGCGAACTCTGCGCCCTGCTTGCGCAAAGCAGGTTGAAAAGCGCGGCGATCGCGCCGGACGGCGGTTCGGAAAGGCTCCGGAGGGTCATCAATAAGGGGATCAGCGAGCAGGACGTGTTGTCTGCGGCGGAATCTCTGGCCCGGGCCGGGATCAATCATCTCAAGCTTTATTTCATGATCGGCCTGCCCACGGAAACCGAGGAGGATATGGTCGAACTTTTGAGCCTGACCGACAAAGTACGAAAGACCCTGCTGGGGGTAGGTCGGGAAACCGGGCGCATGGGCAATATAACCCTCAGTGTCAACAGCTTTGTACCCAAGGCCTGGACCCCTTTTCAGTTTCATGGTTTCGCGCCATTGACAGCGCTCAAAAATAGCATAAAATTCCTGCGCAAGGGTGTGGCCGGCATGGCGAATACCCGTCTGGTTGTTGATCAGCCTGGGAACGCATTCTTTCAGGCGGTGCTGGCCCGCGGGGACCGCAAGGTCGGCCTGGCCCTGCACGCCATGCTGCAAGGGCGGCAAAACTGGCGGCAGGCATTGCAGGGCTGCGGCATTGACCCTGAAGCTTATGCCATGCGCCGGCGCGGGCAGGAGGAGATCTTCCCCTGGGAGATCATTGATCATGGGATAGACCGGCGCTATTTGTGGGCGGAGTATCGGAAAGCCTTGGAAGAAAAATCAACGATTGCCTGTGACACTTCACAGTGCCGGCGATGCGGGGTATGTCATGATTGAAAGAAAAAAAACGGAGGACGATGCGGCACGCATCGCCAGCCTGAAGCCGTTTCGGCTGGTTAAGTTCTTTTCCTATAGCGGCTTGGCGGTGTTTCTCCTTTTTACCCTGGTCCTTTCCTGGATCATTTCAAATCATGCCAAAAAGGTTCTGCTGGAACGGAGCGAGGCCTATGCCTTTGTTGTCGCCGAGAACCTCAGTCACCAGGTGTTCCAGCAATTTGTCCTGCCCACGGTGGTGCGGTACGGGAAGATCGCCCTGCGCAAACCCGAGCAGCATGCCCGGCTTGACGCCGTTGTCCGCAACGCCACACACGGGATGCGGGTCCAGGCGGTCACCATTTTTGATTCCAAGGAAAACATTATTTCATACAGCACAATTGCCAGCCGTATCGGCCGCACCGGTGAGGGAGGGATTGAATACCGCAAGGCGCTGGCCGGGGAGAACAACTCCATTGTCCGCTCAACCGGCTCCCTGCTGAACCTCCTTCCTGGGGCGCGGCCCATTTCCTCGCAGCTGAGCACCTTTATCCCTTTTCGTCAGTATCAGGCGAACAACCAGCGCGGGAATATCATCATGGGGGTTATTGAGGTGGATCAAGATCTCTCGGAGGATGTTGTGGCGATTACCAAATTGCAGGGCTCCATCATCCTCACCTCCATGCTGATCATGTCAGCCCTTTTTGCGGTGCTCGGGTTCATCGTGGCCAGAGCGGACCGGATCATTGATGCCCGGGCCGAGGAACGCCGCCGCCTCGAGCAACAGCTGAATCAAAGCCAGAGGCTGGCCACCCTCGGCAAAATGGTGGCCTCGGTTTCCCATGAAATAAAAAATCCGCTTGGCATTGTCCGCAGTACCGCGGATATTTTGGGGAAACGGTTGAAGAGCGTGGCGCCCGGCAATGAACATCTGGCCGAGATTATCGTGGAGGAAACGGGCCGACTTGATGGAATCGTGCGGGAGTTTCTGGATTTTGCCCGGCCCCAGGAGCCCAAGTTGGTCCAGGCCTCGGTGAATGATATCTTCAGCAAACTTTTCACGTTCATGGAGCAGGAGCTGGAGCGGCAGGAGATTGTCCTGAAAAGCTCGTTGTCCCGGGATATGCCGCAGATACCCCTTGATCAGGGGTTGGTGTACAGAGCCTGTCTCAATATTCTGGTCAACAGTGTACAGGCAATGCCGGAGGGGGGGACGCTTACCGTGGAAACCAGATATGATAAAGCAACGCGTATGGCGATATTCACCGTCACCGATACCGGGGAGGGGATGTCCTTGGAAAAGCAAGGGCATATATTTACGCCGTTTTATACCGATAAGAACCGGGGGACCGGGCTTGGGCTGGCCATTGCCAAAAACATTGTCGACAGCCACCAGGGGACAATTTCCGTGGACAGCAAGGAGGGGGAGGGAACCACCTTTACGATTGCCCTCCCCGCCGGGTGATCAGCTTTTCTTGTCAGTTTTTTTCTGCCCTTCGATTTGCTGCTTGAGCAGATCGCGGTCGCGGCGAAGCTCTTCATAGGTTTCCATGGCCTGTTTTTCCGCCTCGCCTTGGGTGCTTTTGTTTTGCTCCACCCGCGCCTTGACTTTTTCTTCCTTAATCGTCAGATCTTTGGTTCCGAAGATGGAAGAGGCAAGATATTTGCAGGAAAATTTCATGAGGGCGATATCGTCTGTTTTGATTTTCGCAAGGGTTTCCGCATCGATATCATAGGTGTCCAGAAAGGAACTGCTGAAAACAAAATCCCGGAATTTGTCAAGATCGGTGCTGGCCATGAAAAACATCTTCTGGGCCAGTTCGCTCAAGGTGGCCTGCAGGCCGAAGGACTTGCGGCGCATGACAATTTCCATCCATTCCCGGTTCATTTCGTCTGATTCATCAATCCCCTGCTCAACTCGCCACTCGCGGACGGTTTGCTCCTTAGGTTCCTCGTGGCCTTTGCAGTAAGGCTCCTTGACGAGGAAGTAGAATTCCTCCGCCGGTGAGCCCTCATTGCCCGCCGCATGGAAATAAGACATCCCCACAGGATAATAACGGCAGGTCGTCGGCCGGTAAGGGTAGATGGTGCAGCCTTCTTCCGTAACAAATGGACAGCGGCCATTTTCGTCGAGATGGATTTTTACGCCGGGCAGATCTGTTTTTTCCAGATAGACCGGGGTGGTAAAACGCAGAAGAAATTCTTCGGCGGAGAGGTTTAAAGGACGCCGGAGGCGCAGGATATCATAAGGGGTCAAAATGATATTGATGTTGCCGCAGCAGTTAGTAAAGCAAGAAACGCCGGGGTGGCAACGGAATTTCAGAATGCTGTCAGCCGTGAGTTTGGCAGGCATGATATTGCTTGGGTTGTTGTCCGAGGCGAACAAGGACTTGTCAAAGGAAGGGGATTGTGGAGTCTGTTGCGACTTGCTCATGATAACGACCTTCAAGGAGTGTGTGTTATTGGGGCAGGAGAAGCGACCGCGTTATTTTGTCCAGGATGTTAAAAAAATGAAATCCTGATATTGTCGGAGGAAAGCTTCCAGTTTCTTTCTGCAATTTCAACAAGTTGCATCGGCAATGGGGGCTAGGCGTGAGCCGATTTTGGCAACACAGTAACCACGGGAACGCGCCGTGTCAAATTCATTTCTCAAGGAGAAGGGAGGGTCTGCACGCCTGGAAAAATGATTTTCCCACAACTCGGGATCAAGAGCTGAAGGTATTCATTTTGAGGCCAGCCATGGTCCGATCCAGCGGCAAGGGGACAGGTCAGTGGTAGGGAAAATGAATAATCAAGAGGAGGAAGAACATGGATTTGCGGGGGAGGACATGCGCAATGTTTTTTCTTGACTTTTATCAGGTGAGAAATTATACAGACCATTGTTCTGAAAAATGAGTCGCTCTTCAGTTTTGTGCAAAAGGGAAGAAAAAATACGTGGAATTAACCGTTTGTGAGTATGGCTGGAAAAAGAAGAGAGTTGTTTTTTTGTACGTTTAATTTCGGTAGTCAGACGGTCAACGGGGTAAAGGGCAGCTTCTGAGGCGGTTGTTTCGGTTCGAGCGGTCCTGAGTCTGGGTGCCTGTCCTTAATAAGGTAAACGCGAATTTCGTAAGATCGGAGTTCGGAAAATTCAATCCAAGTGAGGAGGTTAGTGAATGCCAAGTTACG
>JAJZRF010000092.1 GCA_021847425.1 Deltaproteobacteria bacterium
CTCTTACGCAAAGGCGATATAATCCAAATCAAGAGTTCGAAAATCAGGTTCAGTTAATTTCCCGGATGCTTTCCAGACTCTTTGACCAGATAAGCAAGTGGAAAAAAGGCGCCTCGCCCGGCATACCCGGGAAATCCTCCGCCAAAGCCAAACAGCCCGCCCCCTCTCCTGAAATCCCTCAGGTGCCCGTCTGGGCTCCTGGAGATACCATCCTTAACCGTTATCATATCGAACAGGTTATGTCGGGATCCATGGGAAACATTTACATTTCCGAGCATCTCGGCTGGAAAATAAAGGTAGCGATCAAAGCCCCCCGGCCTGAAGTTCTTGCGGACCGTGAGGGCATGCGCCGGATACTCAAGGAAGCAAACAGCTGGGTCCGGATGGGCATGCATCCCAATGTCGCCTCCTGTTTTTACGTTCTTGGCATCAACAAGATTCCCCATCTTTTCATTGAATATATCGATGGCGGAAATCTTTCCGACTGGATCAAGGCCGGTCGTTGCCGAAATCTCCGCACCGCCCTGTCCCTTGCCATTCAATTCTGCCACGGCATGGAATTTACCCACCAGCGCGGCATTATCCATCGCGATATCAAACCCCAGAACATCCTGATCACCAAAAACTCCCTGCTGAAGATAACCGATTTCGGGATCCTCCTTGCCCATGGGGATACCGAAAAAGGCGATGCCCAGGTTTCTGGCGTTGACATTGCGGATCATGAGGCAACCATCGGTTTTCGCGGAACCCTCGGCTACGCCTCCCCGGAACAGCTGCGAAACGCCCACACGGTTGACCTGCGGACTGATATTTTCTCATTCGGCCTGTGTCTTTGGGTCATGCTCTGCGGCAAGAAGCCCTTTACCAACAATGCCCTTCAACATAAAATACCCACCCCGACTCCGGCGGCTGCGGATATCAAATTCCCCGCCGCGCTCAAGGATATTTTACGTAAAAGCGTGGCCTACAATCCAGACGACCGCTATCTCAATTTTGCCGAAATGCGAGCGGCCCTGAACGAAGCTTATACCGCGGCCTTTAACACCGCCTGCCCTTATGCGGAACTCAGCAATATCGATCTCAGGGCGGACAGCCTTAACAACAGAGCCGTCTCCCTCTTTGAGCTGGGGGAAAGCAGAGAGGCTGCCGCCTGCCTGAACAAGACGCTTGAAATCAACGAGATGCTTCCCGAGGCAGTTTACAATATGATCTTGCTCAACTGGCGCTCGGGGGCAAAAGCGACAAAAATTATCCGGCAGATTGAAACAGCCAAGAAACGCGGCGCCACAACGCCCTGGCTCACCGACATGGAAGCCGCGGTCAAACGCAGCATGGTGGCCGACAAGGTCGAGCTTGAAAAACAGCAGTTTCCGGAATTTCGCCTGTGCCTTCCCAAAAACTCCCTGGAAATTTTCCGGGAAGGACAACTCCACCTCTCCGTGCAGCGCAACATCCTCGACCATCTGGACAATAAACGTTATGGCCCCTGCCATGACATCCTGATGACGGCCTGGAAAAACAGCAGCTACAAAAAAGACAAGATTTTCAACATGGTCTATCACCGGCTGTTGCTGGTCGGCACAAAGAAGAAGGTGCTGGGAGTCCAGCGTTTTCTGACCCTGAGCGGAGACAAAGGGCCGACAACACATCTTGCCCATATCCCGAATACGAAAAAATTTGTTGCCGCCGGTCCCGAGGGAAAAATAATCCTTCACGACCTGGGCACCTCCTCACAGCAAGGCCTTGTCCTGCGGAAAGGCGGCAGCGCCATTTCCGCGCTGGCTATCTGCCCCCAGGGCAAATTTATCGCCGTCGGCGCACAGGATGGAACCATCTGCCTTTTTTCCACAAGGACCGGCGGTCTGGAGTCAACGGAAACGGCCCACCTCGGCCCGGTGCACGCCTTGGCCTTCAACGAAAATGGCCGCTACCTCGCCTCCGGCGGGGCAGACGGCATCATGAAAGTACGCAAGCTTGCCACCGGTCCGGAAATGACCACCTCGATCAAGGAGGGCGGCTCGGTCCGCGCCATTACCTATACCAACAGCGGTTTGAATCTGGTAACAGGGAGCGAAGACGGCTCGGTCCGCCTCTGGGACACCAATGGAAAAGAGTGCACCAGAATCATCGAAGCCCACGCCATGCCGGTTATCGCCCTGGCAAACTCGCCCGATGGCCAGCGCTTTGTCTCGGCAGGCACCGACCGTCACCTCAAGGTATGGGAGCACAATACCGGGCGTTGCCTCAAATCGATCAACGCCCACGACGAAACCATTTCTTCCGCCTTGTTCCTCCAGGACAATCAAACCCTGATCTCCGGCTGCAAGGACGACATCATCAAGCTTTGGGACAGTAACAGCGCCGAATGCCTGGCCACTCTCGACGGCAGAGGCGATGGCATATACAGCCTTGCCCACGGGCCAAAGCCCCACACCTTTCTTGCCGGAAGGAAAGATGGGGCCATTGTTTTCTGGATGATCATCTACCAACTTCATTTTGAGTAATTTCCCCGGCCGGGAAAACAACGGAACGTTCATGATGTTCGGTTTTTTAAGGAAACTCTGCAAAAGCAAGCCCAGGGCCATCTCATTTTATGGCCGCACGGACACCGGAATGGTCCGCAACCATAACGAAGACAGCTTTTGCTCTCTGCGCAACCGTCGCCTTTTCGTGGTCGCCGACGGCATGGGCGGCCATAATGCAGGAGAAGTTGCCAGCCGCCTGGCCATAGAATCCCTGCTTGAATTTCTCTCGGAGGAAAAAGTCCGGGAAATTCGAGGCAATGACGAGGAAATCCGCCAGAGTATGCTGGCGGCCTTCAATCATGCCAACCAGACAGTAATGAGCAAAGCCGCCGCTGACGCGACAATGCAGGGCATGGGCTGCACCATGGTTGCCTGCCTGCTTGACGAAAAAACGCTCCATACCTGCCACGTCGGGGATGCCCGCTGTTATCTCTCCGAAAAGGGGAGCCTGAAACAGATCACCACGGATCATACCACTGTGACATACATCCACAAAACCGATGCCAACAACAAGGAGGTCCAGATTCCCCGCCAGGTGGTAACCAGGGCCATCGGCTTCCCTTCCCATGAGGGCCCGGAATACCACAAAAACATGCTCCGGCCGGGAAGCCGGATTCTTCTCTGCTCCGACGGCCTGTGGAACATGGTTGACCATACCCGGATCGAACAAATCCTCCTCAATGCCCCCACCCCGGAAAAGGCCAGCGAAACCCTGGTCACGGCAGCCAATGAACAAGGCGGACGCGACAACATCACTGCCCTGGTAATTTTTTATTAGGAGCTTGCCGCAGACAAGCTCCTAAGGGAGAGACAATGCCTGCCCAGCACAATAATCCGAACACCCTTGAAGGCATCGCCGCCGACCTCAGAACTCTCGCCGACGACCTTGCCAAGGGACAACTCCGGGTCGGCAACCGGCTTGTGGCTGTCGGAGAACCCTTGTTCATAAAAACCAAGCAGAAAATCACCGGCGACACCGCGTATTGCACCCTTTCATTTCAAGCGCCTCTGCGGGATTCCGACAAGGAGGCCATCTTCCCCAACGACCAGAGACCACCTCTAGGAAAAAACTCCGGAAACAGACACGATAGAGAATTACGGCTGAAGGGCCGCCCCCCGGAGGGGAAAAAGATAAAAAAAGAGATGAGCAGCCTCTGGAAAACCATTTCCAGAAAACTGGAACAGGGGCAACTGCCCACCGCGGCCGAAGAAAAGGCTCTTGTTTCCGCCTTTGAAAACTATACCATTTTTGCAGAATCGGCCTGGCAAGAAGCATGGCTGGCATGCTTCTCGGCCATGCGTGAAGCCTTGGCCTGCGCCCGCAGGGGTGAGATGCGTAAAGCGTTGGAACTGGCCGGGGAAGTGAACGACCGCACCAAGGCCTGCCACAAAAACCATAAATAGCGGTTACCATGACCCCCTTCGAGATTGTCCAGCGTACCCCCAAGACCAATTGCGGCCAATGCGGCTACCCGAGCTGCCTCGCCTTTTCCGCAGCCGTCGCCAAAAGCGGCGAGGCCTTTGGCAAATGCCCCCATCTCGACACCACCGGCCTGAAGGTTACGCAACAACAAGGCCCGGCCCCAGCCCTGGAAGAGCTTTCCGGACTGCGCGATCTGGCCCTTATCGAACACCTTAAAGACAAGATTTCCGCCCTGGACTTTGCCCTTATCGGTGCCCCGCTGGGAGCCGCTCTCTGCGGCGGGAACAACCAGACGCTCTCCTTTCCGTTTCTGGCCCAAAAGGTACTCCTGAGCAGGCAGGGAATTCTGATCGATGATCGTACGCCGGAGGACCCCAGGGACCAGATCCTGATCTACAATTATATCCACTCCCAGGGCGGGGCCGATCCCGCCTTGGACTGGATCGGCCTGGAAACCCTGCCGAATTCCATCTCCAAGGTAAGAACCCTTGCCACCTATTGCGAAAACAGATTGGCGGAACTCTTCAGCCATCTTCCGGCCGAGACAATCATGGCGGCCTGCCATCGGCTGGGAGGCGTTGCCCACCCGGCGCCATCAGCAACCCTCGGGTGCATCATCCCGGTCCTGCCCAGGATACCGCAATTTCTTGTCTACTGGGAGGCGGAGCCGGACGACGGATTTCCCGCAAAGGTCAAAATTCTTTTCGACCGTCAGGTTTTGCATTTCCTCGATCTGGA
>JAJZRF010000093.1 GCA_021847425.1 Deltaproteobacteria bacterium
ATGCCGAGATGGGCCGTGACAAAATTTTCCCGCTTGAGTCGCAGGAGAAGCGATTCGCCCAACTGGCGAGCCTGCTCCATGTCCACCCCATACCAGAGCAGACCGAAGATTCCGGCGCCGAGATGGTGCAGATGCATGTCCTCGCCGAGCATGGAGGCAAGGCAGCTGCCGGCCCGCACGATGTAGCGAAGACTCCGGTCCGCGTCACGGGTCCGCGGATAGACCTCCAGCAGGGCAAGGGTGGCTGGGGCCAAGGGCGGCAAGGCTTCAGCCGCTTCCTGCCCAAGGGCCTCAAGCTCCCCCCGGAGATGAAAACCGTTCAACAACCCGGTGGCAGGGTCCAGGCAGCTCTGCTTGAGCAGATAAAACTCCCGTGAGATGATGTGGCTCTGCTCGTCGAACCAGACCGGCGGCATCCCGTAGAGCTGGGCCTCGCCACCCCGGACCACCAGCAGCCCGCAGAGCGCTTCCCCGCCCCAGATAGGCAACAGCAGCTCCTGCTGCTCTGCATCAACCACGGGCAGATGGTTGTCGCGAATCTGTTTCAGCGCACCCTTAAGCTCCGCAGGCGGCTTGCCCTCCTCTTCGCCCAGAGGAACGAACCGGGCCGTATCACAAGGGAAAAAATCAAAAGCCGTCTTGGTGAACAGGGTGGAAAACCGACGAAGATCGGCCGGGGTCAGAGGCCCGGCCTCAAAAAGCAAAGGGATGGTCATTGATTCTTAGCCTCGCAACTGTTCAGCAGCGCCGCATCTGCTTTGTCATCGGCCTGCTCATGGGCAATAGCACACTTCGCAGACCTCTTTCGCGCATCTGCGGCGCTGCTGAACAGTTGAATTTCGTGGTTTTTGTACATTGTGGCATCAAGCTGGACAATTACTTAGCCTCGAAGACTTCTTTCAAACAGTTGGCCAGCAGCGGGATTTCCTTATCCGCCACGGTACGCATATCAAGGATCAGCCAGTCGTCCTCGATGCGGCCGAGCACCGGCAGCGGCAGCTCCCGCAACCCCTTTTCCAGCTCATTAACACTCCGGTCAAGGGGGGCAAGGGCCACACCCCGGCTGGGCAGGGGTTGTTCCGGGAGCGAACCGCCGCCCACCATGGAGGCAATATTCTTGATTTCCACCCGGCAGACCGGTCCAAGCTCCTTACCGATCAGGCGGCGCAACCGCTTGGCCCGCCGGTCGATGACGGAAAAAGGCATGGCCAGCATGGCCAGGGTGGGAATGGCAGCGATGGCCTTTTCTTCGTCGAAGTAGAGTCGCAGCACCGCTTCCAGCCCGGCCAGGGTGAATTTGTCGATGCGCAACGCCCGGGTCATGGGATTGGCCTTGATCTGCTCGATAATCTCTTTCTTGCCCAGAATGAGCCCGGCCTGGGGTCCGCCCAGCAGCTTGTCGCCGCTGAAGGTCACCACATCGACCCCGGCCCGGACCACCTCGCCCACCGTGGGCTCCTTGGCCAGGCCGAAGCGGGAAAGATCCAGCAGACAGCCGCTGCCCAGATCCTCCATCACCGGCAGGTTATGTTTGGCAGCCAACGCGACCAGCTCCGTAAGCGGGACCTCGGAGGTAAAGCCGATGATCCGGTAGTTGCTGGTGTGCACTTTAAGCAGCAACGCGGTTTCTTCGCTGATGGCGGTTTCATAATCGCGGAGATGGGTGCGGTTGGTGGCGCCCACCTCAACGAGCTTGGCCCCGGTCCGGCTCATCACCTCGGGAATCCGGAAGGAGCCACCGATCTCCACCAGCTGGCCCCGGGAGACGATGACCTCGCGCCCCTTGGCCAGGGTGTCCAGCACCAGCATCACTGCGGCGGCATTGTTGTTGACCACCAGCCCGGCCTCACCCCCGGTCAGCTCGCAGAGGATCTCTTCCACCAGGCTGTACCGGCTGCCCCGCTTGCCCGTGGCCAGATCAAGCTCCAGGTTGGAATAGCGGCTACCCACGGCCAGCAGGCTCTCCATGGCCGCCTCGGGCAGCAGGGAGCGGCCAAGATTGGTGTGGATCACCACGCCGGTGCCATTGATCACGGTACGGAAGTTGGGACGGAGCCTGGCTCCAAGGAGTGCGGCAAAACGAGGGAGCAGAACACCCTGGCTCAGATCACCGGGCTTGATCGGCGCGCCCTTGAGGATCTCCTGCCGGAGCGACTCCAGCAGCTGGCGCACCGCACTTTTCACCAGGGAAGCGGGCGCAGCGGGAGGCGGGACCAGCCAGCCGAGAAATTCGTCAACCTTGGGAATAGCCCGAAGCAGGCGTTGGGTGGAAGCTGCCGGTTGCCCGGCGGATTCAGGTTTTGTGGTCATTCACTCCCCAGTTCAGGCAGAAAACGGAAGAAGAAACGGCGGCTTCGTATCAGGAAACCCATAACGTCCTGAAAGGACTTACCGTTTTTCCAGAAAACTGTCAAGACCTTGGCTGCGGAAGATACCACTTGACATCAATATATAAATGTATATTGATATTATATAGTCATCTGGTCCAGCGTGTGGTTCCACCGTCTGTCAACCCAAAAGGAGGTCTGATTATGAAAGAGACACTGTGCCAATGCCAAACGACTCAGGCTGAGAATGACCGCACCACTACCATAACCATGGAGATCCCTGTCGTCCTTCTCGGACAACTGCAGGAAGCCGCGGCCTTGGCCGGGACCGACCATCTCTCCCTGCTGATCTGCTATGCCCGGCAAGGTCTGATCAACAGCGGAACACAACTAAAACGGGGGCTGTTTGTAGAACATGTGAAGGAAGCCTTGGAGAAGCATGGCATCCAGACCAACGTTATTGAAGAAATTTTCAGTAAATTCCTCTACTGATGGGGTCATGATCTGACGCCGTTTGTCATATGCCCTCCGCGCATGCTGGATGATTCTTCCTCTTCATTGCATGCGCGGGGTTGTGGTGGCGGACAGCAGAGTTGGAGTATTGCCGCAAACTTCATGAACAACCGTGGATACGAGATAAATCTTCAGGCCCTCGCCTTTCTCGCCAAGTGTCTGGCCGATGAAAACCGTCTGCGCATCCTGCTGTGCGTCGGCGACGGGAAAAAACCAGTCTCCAAGATAGTCGAAGAACTCGGGTTGTCACAACCCCTGGTTTCCCACCATCTGAAGGAGCTGAAAAGATCCCTGCTGGTACAGATCCAGCGAAGCGGCCCCTTCGTCTATTACCAACTGGCGGATGCCAGAATTCTCGGGATTTTGGAAAATCTGGACGGGCTGGGAAGGGATTTAATCAGCAAGAGGACAACCTTTTAACTTGGGAGATTGCCTGTTCGCATGGAAGAGATTCAAAAAATAATAGATCAGATGGATCCGGAAGAGGCATTGACCGGGATGGCGGCGGTTGCCAGCAGGCTTTTTCCCCAGGTGAGCGAGGAGGCCCGGCTTGGTTTTGTGGTGGGCCTCATCGGGGAGGCTGGCGCCGACAAGGTGGCAAGCCTGGTTCAGCTCTGACTGGCGGAGTGCATGGGCGAAGGTGTCGACCCAACCAAAATGTGTCAAAGCCTGGTGGACAAGGTGGCCCGCTCCAAACAGCTGCGCTCGGTCACCGACCCTGAATTGCTGGTGCTTTTTGAAGACTGGCTCGAAGAACTGGAAACCGAGGTAGCTGCCTATTTGGGGCAACACCCTGGCTGCGATGCCCCCGCGATTGCCGCAGATCTCGGGCTTTCGCACAGCGGCGCCACGTTCCTGGTCGCCAAGCTGCGGCGGGAGAAAAAAAGCTGACAGTTAAGGAAGTAAAGATTGATGTATCACCCGCAACCAAGGAGGCAATCATGATCGAAATGGTTCTGTTCCACAGCGGCAACCCGGCCTGAATGACCTGCCAAAAGGCCACGGGCGTGGCCAAGGCGATGCAGGAACGGTTCAGGGACCGGCTTAACCTGAAAATTCACACCATAAACTCCCCGGAAGCAACGGCCTATCCCCTGAAGGGCGCGACCAATATCTTTGTCGGTCAGGAGTGGGTTTCCTTGGATGTGGCAACGTCCAGGGAAAAAATGGAGGAATACCTGACTGAAATCCTCGCCGATGCCGGTTGAAAGATTTCTCGCTCCACTTCCTGCCCGTGTCAGAACTCCTCGATCCGCTTCACCTCGTATGCGTCGTGGGAGGACCTCCCGCTCATAGATATAGTTGCGGTCCGAGCGGTTGGCGTGACTGAATAACGGCTGCCCACGGGCAGCAGGGAATGGCCAGATGGTATGCACCACCAGACCGGTGCCGTTTGATAACGGTACGGAATTTGGGGCGAAGCCTGGCGGAAGCAGTTGACGCAGACGGGGAAGCAGTGCCTCCTGTTGCAGGTGTCGGCCGGTTGTATTGGCACGCCCTTGCGAATATCCCGACGGAGAAACTCAAGCGCTTTGCGCATCGGAAGGCGGGTCCAGCCAGCCTATGACCTCATCCACCTTGGGAATAGCGTTGGGTGGAAGCTGCCGGTTGCCCGGCGGATTCAGGTTTTGTGGTCATTCACTCCCCA
>JAJZRF010000094.1 GCA_021847425.1 Deltaproteobacteria bacterium
CTTGGCGCTCTCATAGGTTCGGCGTCCGGTCATGCCGGGACCGGGGCGGCCATCGGCGGCGCCAGCGGCTTGCTTGTCGGTACGGCCTCCGGGGCGAATTCAGGCCAGATGTATGGCATGGAGGCGCAACGGCGTTACGATATTTCCTATATGCAATGCATGTCCGCCGCCGGCAATCAGATTTCTCAAGGGAACGGCTGGACAGGATACGGCTACAGAAGAAGGGTTTACGTGTTGCCGCCGCCACCCCTCGTGGTTCAGGCGCCGGTGAGCGAGTCAATTCCTCCCCCGCCTCCGCCACCACCCCCTGGCGTCCAGCCGTCATTTGACGGGGCAACCGCTCCCCCTCCGCCCCCGCCAGGGGCCACCCCGCAAACTCCTCCGGAACTGCGTGATAACAGAGGAGGGCCGTAATAGAAGACAAAACCGGGCAAGGCATTGTCCCGATACCTGATTTTTTTGTGATGTATGCATGCAGAGATGTATTAACCTAAATAAGGAGAAGTACCATGAAAGGAAAATTGCTTGTTCTGACTCTGGCCGTTTTATTGACAGCAGGCGGTGCCTCGTTTGCCTTTGCGATGTCCCCCCATGCCGGCGCCGAAGGCCGACGGGGCGATGGCGGATGCGAAATGCAGCGCGGGAAAACACATGCGGCCATGGCAGCGCTGCTGGGGCTCACGGAAAAGCAGCAGGCGCAGATAAAATCCATCATCGCCGCTGCCCGCCAAACCAACAAGCCGTTGCGGGAAAAACTGGCCAATGATCGGGAAAAAGTTGAAGAGCTGTCCAAGGCAACGCCATTTGACGAAGCTGCGGTCCGATCTCTGATCGCCAGCGACGAAGCCGCCCGGACAGACCTCGCCTTGGCGAGGATCAAGGTACGCCATGAGATCCAGGCGGTTCTCACTCCCGAGCAGCGGGTCAAGGCAAAAGAACTGCGCCTGCTGATGCATGGCAAGCATGGCGAGATGGGGCATAGATTCCACAGAGCTTAGAAAATTGTCGGATTTATCCGGCGGAATAGAGTATCGTTACAAGCTGCTGAAAACGGCACAAATGAGAGCGGCGGCGGGAAACCGATCGCTGATCAGCGCCCGGAATTTTCAGACAATCAAGGGAACATCCCCGAGAAACTAAGAACACTCCCCGGTTTTTGAGAATATGGGGGAGTGTTCTTGGTTCTTTTTTTGGTTTGCAATTACATTAGAATAGCCAGGCAACGCAGGAAATGATCCCGGTGCGTTGGCCGGGAATGACCTTTTTCCCCTCTTGACGCGGCCTTGAGCGGGGAATCCACCCCGCCGCCATGGTAGACCCAAGTGAATCCATCCCCAGACACCGCCCTGGCACCGGCCGAAAAAACAGCCTTCGTCATCCTGATTATGATCAGTGTCTGCCATCTGCTCAACGACACGATGCAGACCCTGTTGTCCGCGATCTATCCGCTGCTCCAGCGCAATTACGGCTTGAGCTTCGCCCAGATCGGCATGATCACCCTCACCTTTCAGGGCACGGCCTCGGTCCTCCAGCCCATGGTCGGTTTTTTTATCGACCGGCATCCGAGGCCCTATTCCCTTGCCGTGGGTATGGGCCTTACCCTCGTTGGGCTGGTGCTGTTTTCCCAGGCAGGAAGCTTTCCGGTCCTGTTGCTGGCGGCGGCGCTGGTGGGAACCGGTTCGTCGGTGTTTCATCCGGAATCATCGCGCGTGGCGCGGATGGCTTCGGGGGGCCGCCATGGCTTGGCGCAGTCGTTGTTCCAGGTGGGAGGCAATGCCGGCTCGGCCATCGGTCCGTTGCTGGCCGCGCTTATCGTGTTGCGGCATGGGCAAACAAGCCTTGCCTGGTTCTCCCTTGCGGCCCTGCTGGGCATATATCTCCTGATCCAGGTCGGGCACTGGTATAAGAGGCACGGGCTGATACGGCTCACGGCGCGGCCAAGCACTACGGCGCCGCAGACATCCCTGCCCCGCGGCAGGGTGGCGCTTACCCTGGCGGTGCTGCTTGCCTTGATGTTCTCGAAATTTTTCTACATGGCCAGCATGTCCAGCTACTATATTTTTTATCTGATGGATAAGTTCCATCTCCCGGTGCAGAGCGCGCAGCTTCATCTCTTTGTCTTCTTCGGCGCGGTGGCGGTCGGCACCCTTGCCGGCGGTCCGATTGGGGACCGTTTTGGCCGCAAGGTGGTGATCTGGGCCTCGATCCTGGGGGTGCTTCCCTTTACCCTGGCCCTGCCGTATGCCAATCTGTTCTGGACCGGGGTGCTCAGTGTGTTCATCGGGATGATTCTTGCCTCCGCTTTCCCGGCAATTGTGGTCTATGCCCAGGAACTCCTTCCGGCCAGGGTCGGCACGGTGGCCGGAATGTCTTTTGGTTTTGCCTTTGGCATGGGGGGCATCGGCGCCGCAGTGCTCGGGCATGTCGCTGATATGACCAGTCTTGCCTATGTGTATCACTTGTGTTCGTTTCTGCCCGCCATCGGTCTGCTTGCCGTTTTCCTGCCGCAGCTGGAAACGGAATCCAGACGGCGGAGGCGGTCACTCCCTGCCAAGCCTCTCTGATCATTAAAAGGTGCAGCCCATGAGCATTCTTTTTTCTCCCCTTACCCTGCGGTCCATTACCTTTCGCAACCGGATCTTCGTTTCTCCCATGTGCCAGTATTCCAGCCACGACGGCTTACCCGCCGACTGGCACCTCGTTCACCTCGGCAGCCGTGCCGTGGGCGGCGCGGGCCTGGTCATGGTGGAAGCGACGGCGGTAAGCCCCGAGGGGCGCATCAGCCCCGGCGACAACGGCATGTGGAGCGACGCCCAGGCCGAGGCTTTTGTGCCGGTCACCCGCTTCATAAGAGAACAAGGCGCCATCCCCGGGGTCCAGCTTGCCCATGCCGGCCGCAAGGGGTCATGTTCAGTACCGTGGCTGGGCGGCACCCCCATGGGACTGGAGACCGGCGGCTGGCAAACTCTTGCGCCAAGCGGCGTGGCATTCGCCCCCGGTCATGACGCGCCCCGCGCCCTGACCGTAACCGAACTGGACGAGATCGAAGCCCAATTCCGCGCGGCAACCCGCCGGGCGCTTGTTGCCGGATTCCAGGTGGTTGAACTGCATGCAGCCCACGGCTACCTGCTGCATGAATTTCTCTCCCCGCTGGTCAACCAGCGGGATGACAGCTACGGCGGCAGTCTGGAGAATCGGCTCCGTTTTCCTTTGCGGGTGGCCCGGGCGGTGCGGGAGGAGTGGCCGGCGGCGCTGCCGCTTTTTGTCCGGATTTCGGCAACCGACTGGGTGGAGGGCGGCTGGGATATCGAGCAGTCGGTGCTTCTGGCCCGGCAGTTGAAGGAGATCGGGGTGGACCTGATCGACTGCTCTTCGGGGTTTGCGGTGCCCGATGAGAAGATTCCCTTCGGTCCCGGCTTCCAGGTTCCCTTTGCGGCCAAAATTCGGGCCGGGGCCGGGATTGCCTGCGGAGCGGTCGGCTACATCACCGAACCGGCCCAGGCCGAGCAGATAGTGGCCACCGGCCAGGCGGACGCAGTGCTGCTGGGGCGGCAGATGCTTCGCGACCCGTACTGGCCGCTCCATGCCGCCAAGGCGTTGCGCGTGGACGTATCCTGGCCGAATCAGTACTTGCGGGCCAAATAACCAGAAGTTTTCCGTTGCTTGCCCAAGGTATGTTCCGGCCGGCCTCAACCGCGCCGGGAGAGGATTTAGCAAAGACTATGAACAGCATCAATCGCTATGTCTGGCTTACTGTTTTCCTGATGATCTTTCTCGTTGCCGGGGTTAATCCCGCTGTCTCCGCCGAGGTCACCAAGGCCACCCTGAAAAACGGCCTGCGGGTTGTCATCGTGCAAAATTCCCTGGCTCCCGTCGTCACCATCCAGGTCAATTACCTGGTCGGCTCCAATGAAGCGCCTCCGGGTTTTCCCGGGATGGCCCATGCGCAAGAGCACATGATGTTTCGCGGCAATCCGGGGCTTACCCCGGATCAGCTGTCATCCATCATGGCCGGCATGGGGGGAAATTTCAACGCCCAGACCCAACAGGCCCTGACCCAATATTTCTTTACTGTCCCGGCGGCGGAGATGGAGACCGCCCTGCATGTGGAGGCGGTAAGAATGCGGGGAATCCTTGATGCCGAGAAAGCATGGCGCGAGGAGCGCGGGGCCATAGAGCAGGAGGTGGTTCAGGACCTGTCCAACCCCACGTATATCCTGGGCAGCCGGTTGTTGGGCAAGCTGTTTGCCGGGTCGCCTTACGAGCATGACGCTCTTGGCTCCATCCCTTCCTTTGATAAAACAACCGGCGCCATGCTCAAGAAATTTTATGACGACTGGTACGCGCCAAACAATGCCATTCTGGTTATCGCCGGCGACGTTGCCCCTGAGCCCACCCTGGCCATGGTCAAGCGGTTGTTTGCCTCGATCCCCGAGAAAAAACTCCCTGCCCGCACCCCCATT
>JAJZRF010000042.1 GCA_021847425.1 Deltaproteobacteria bacterium
CCATGATCATCTCGGCGGCGGCCAGCTTGCTGCACCAGTAAACCATCTCCGCCTCGACCAGCCGCGCTTCCGCGGGGAAGATATGTTCGCTGAGCCAGGTCATGAGCGGCAGGTCATCGGCCAGCCCTCGGAACAGGGACATGGCGCCGTGACAGTGACCGTTGACCAGCCCGGGCAGGACCAGATTGCCTGCGGCGTCAATGATCCGATCCGCCTCAGGTTGTGCGGGCAGGGCGGCCATTTCCCCGATTTCGGCAATGGCCCCGTCCGCCACGGCAAGGTAGGCCTTCTCCTGCAGATGTCCGGTTGCCGGGTTTGCCAGGAGCGTGGCATTTGTTATGAGCAGATCATGATTCGGCATGGAGGGTGGTCCCTGGCAATGGTCAACGCGGTAAAGGCGGAAGAGAAGAATGCGAGGCTGCGGAGCGGGAGGAAGGCAAAGCGAAGACGGCTCCGGGCTATGGCCGCAGATAAAAGCCCAGAGCCTTGTCGGTGCTGGCAGGCTCGTCAAATTGCAGCCCGATGTAAGTCCCTTCGACGAGTTGCACCACCCCGAGTTTTTCTATCCAGGTCCGGTTTGGGTTATCAAGGGTAAAGCCCAGGATGAGGCGGGCATTTTTTTCGATTCTGTGTCGGCCCAGGACCGAGAATCCGGCGCCATGCATGGAGATGTTTTCAACCCTGCAGTTTGTGGTTTTTCTGGTCTGGGAGAGGTCGGGAATATCCCGCTCATCGTAGAGCACCCGGTAGGTCCCTTCGAGATTGGTGGCCTTGCGGTAAAACTTCCGGTACTCGAAGCGCACGAAAAAAACAGAGGTGCAGGCGCAGCGGATTTGGACCAGTGGGACGAGGGCGGCGATGTCCTGTAAGCGTACCGTTTTCACCAGTCCGCAAGCATCGCAGCGTATTGTCGCGCTGCGGTCTTCTTTCACGAAAACCTTTTGCGCGTGTTCCTTCCCCATGTCTTTGCCCTATGGTGTTGGCTGTAAAAGGGGGAAACGGTTTTCCACTCTTCCCTTTTTTCTGCTGACCCCGGAAAAGTCTATCACTTCCCCGGACGGGAAGAAAGGGGAAAAACGGGTTTTAAATTTGGGGCGAGTTTTCACGGTTTCGTTTTGTTGTCCTTGAGAGTTTCACGAATCGTGCGGGCCAGATCGTCCATGCAAAAAGGCTTCTGGATGAAGTGGATGCTTGGGTCCAGCACCCCGTGATGGGCGATGACGTCCGCCGTATAACCCGACATGAAGAGGCACTGCATGGCCGGCCGGAGTGAAGAAAGCCGTTGTGCCAGGTCCCGGCCATTCATTTCGGGCATCACCACATCGGTGATGAGCAGATGGATTTCCCCTGCGTGTTCCCGGGCCAGTTCGAGCGCCGCCATCGGTGTATTGGCGGGGAGCACCGTGTAGCCCAGCCGTTGGAGAATCGTCTGGCCGAGATGCAGGAGCGCGGCTTCGTCTTCCACCAGCAGCACCGTTTCCGTGCCGCCCGTGGGTTCATCCGCCGGGCGGGTTTCCGTTGCCACCGTTTCGGAGGCGAAGCAGGGCAGATAGATGCTGAAGGTGGTTCCCTGGCCGGGTTCGCTGTACACGTTGACAAAGCCGTTGTTCTGCTTGACGATGCCATAGACGGTGGCCAGACCCAGGCCGGTGCCCTTGCCCTGTTCCTTGGTGGTGAAGAAAGGCTCGAAGATCTGGGCTAGGGTTTCCCTGTCCATGCCGCAACCGTTGTCGCTCACCGCCAGCAGGACATATTCGCCGGGGAGGCACTCCGGATGGTCGGCGCAATAGGCGGCATCCCGCGAGATGTTTTCCGTTTCGATGGTGATTTTTCCGGTGTCGGCAATGGCATCGCGGGCATTGACCGCAAGGTTCGCCAGGATCTGATCGAGCTGGGAAGGATCCATCTTCACGGGCCACAGGTCGTGTCCTGGGAGCCAGGCAAGGTCGATGTTTTCGCCGATGAGCCGCTGGAGCATTTTCAGCATGCCCGCCACGGTGTCGTTCAGATCGAGGATCTTGGGGCTCACTGTCTGCTTGCGGGCAAAGGCGAGGAGCTGGCGGGTGAGATCGGCGGAGCGCAGGGCCGCTTTGCGGATCTCCAGAAGCCCCTCGTGCACGGGACTTGTTTCCTCAACCTGGGCGAGAGAGAGATCGCTGTACCCGAGAATCGTCTGGAGCATGTTGTTGAAGTCATGGGCCACCCCGCCGGCCAGCCTGCCTATCGACTCCATCTTCTGGGCCTGGAGCAGTTGCGCCTGCAGGTTCCGCTTTTCCTCCTCCCCCAAGACGTACCGGGTGATGTCGATGATAACGCCGTCAAGCCGGACAAGGTCTCCGCTTGGGCCGTAAACACCCTGCCCCTTTTCATGCACCCAGATTGTAATGCCGTCGGCCCGGTGCAAACGATATTCCATTTCAAATTGCTGCCGGGCAATCACCCCGGCCTGCACGGCGCGGTCAACCATGGCGCGGTCGTCGGGGTGGATGATGCTCGCATAGGAACGGACGGAGTTGTCAATGAAATCACCAGCCGGGTAGCCGGTCATGCGCTCGATTTCGTCGCTGAAAAAAATCATGGTCCAGTGTTCATCGTTCAGGCAGCGGTAGGCCACGCCCGGAAGGTTTTTGACCAGGGTCCGGTAGCGCTCCTCGCTTTCCCGCAAATCCTGTTCCGCCCGTTTGCGTTCGCTGATATCGGTGGCGAAGGAGAAGGAAAACAGCTCCGTCCCGTATTCAAGGTAATTGATCGAGACTTCCACGGGGAAGAGCAAGCCGTCTTTGCGCCGATGCTGGGTTTCGATAGCCCCGGACCCTTTGGCGCGCATCTTCTTTCGGTGCTCTGCCCATCCTTCCGGGGCCAGGGCGGGGTCGATGTCGAACACGGTCATGGCGAGGAGCTCATCGCGGCTGTAGCCAAGGTTTTCGCAAGTGCGATCATTGACATACCGGATGTTCCCTTTCTCATCGATGCGGAAAACGCCTATGGCCAGGCGGTCGATACAAAATTGCGTGAGCCGGAGATTTTCCTCGGCTCGTTTGCGCTCGGTGACATCCACCAGCAGGGCCAGGACATAATCCACCGTCTTGTCCGCAAGCCTGACGCAGCCGACGGAAAGTTCCGTCCAGACGATGGAGCCGTCCTTGCGGATAAAGCGCTTTTCCATGGAGTATTCATCAATGGCGCCGTTCAGCATTCGTTCAAACTGGTCTTGGTCTTTCCGCAGGTCATCGGGGTGGGTGAGTTCCGCCCAGGTTAATCCCGACAGTTCTTCCCGGGAATACCCCAACATCCGGCACAACTCGTTGTTCACCTGCAGCCAGCCTTTTTTTGGCGAGGTGATGGCCATGCCCGCGACCTGGCGCTCAAAAAACAGGCGCATCCGTTCTTCGCTGGCCTGTAATTGCGTTGCGTTGCGCTCTCGCCGCAGCCGGTTGACCATGAGCATGCCCAGCAAGGCCGTGGCCAGGGGGTAGATCAGCAGGACCGGCAGGCTGATCCGGGCAAGCACCCGCAGGGCCGTCTCCCAGGGGAGGGTGAGCATCAAGGCCAGCATGACCGCATGGACGAGAACGCCGAACAGGTAGAGCTCCTGCCAGGATAGTTCCGTCAAGGCCCGGCGGCGGGAATGGCGCCAGGCAATGCCCAGCGAGCCGGTGGCCAGAATCACCGCAACCCCGGTCCAGGCCGCAGCCCCTCCCTGGGAGAGGCGAAAGGCGGCAGTCATCACCATTGCCACCGCGGTTGGTCCCGGGCCAAAAAAGAGGCCGGAAATACTGAGCAGCACCGAGCGGGTGTCGAACACGATTCCCGGCACATAGGTCCAGGGGGAAAGGATGAGGATGCAGCCGAAGATGCCGAGCATCCCGCCGATGGCCACCTGCATGAACGGGCTCGGCCCGAGCCGGTAGCGGCTGGTCATCAGGTCATAGACAAAGGCCACCGCCAGCAGCAGGGCCGCGTTCTGAATCAGGCCGAGAAGGGCGGTGTCAGTCATCCGTGGTCATTCCTCGTCAGGTTGGTGGACACGAAAATTCTACGCCGTTTTTTGCAGTTGATAAAACCGGCGCCCATAGGCAGCCAGGGAGGCGCTTCGTCTCCGGGCAGTACAGATGGTTGAAGCCGGTGAAAGCCCGGAGAAAGTGGTTAAGGCCTTGGGGTTTCATCGTTCCGCCATTTATCAATGGATTCCAAATACCGCGAGGGCGGGAAAGAGGCGCTGAAGGCCAGACCGATCACCGGTCGCCCGCCCAAGCTCACCGGCCTTCCTCCGGCAAGGCAAAGGTTGTCGCCGCTAGGCGATCACCACGGAAACTGCATGTTCCCGGACGCCGTTGTTGCCATACCCCAACTTGTTCCCTTCGGCCTTGAGCGGTTGCTGCGCACCATCCGTCGCCGTGGCTCGGGCCATGATGGTATACCGCCCCGCCGCTTCCGCCTGCCAGACATACTGCCATTGCCGCCAGGCATAGGGCTCGTCGGGGCCGAGGCATTCGGCGGCGTGCCAGGTCTGCCCCCCATCGAGGGAAACCTCGACCCCCTGCACCCGTCCCTCCCCGGCATAGGCGCTGCCCAGGATAACCACGGGGCCGGGCGCCAAGGTTTCCTCGGCCAGGGGCTGGGTGATGATGGATTTGAGCTTCAAGCCGGTCACCACCTGCCCGCTGGCGGGTTCCCGGCCCTCCGGGAAGACCCGGTACACATTGTCCATGAAAAAACCCTGATAGGGCTCGGGCAGCACCGTAATCCTTGTCAGCCACTTGACACAGTTGGCCCCGGTCCAGCCCAAGGCCAAGGCCCTTAACGGATAACCGTGCTTGAGCGGCAGCGGCTCACCGTTCATTTCATAGGCCAGCAAGGTGGAGGACATCGCCTTGGCCACGGGGATGCTGCGGATAAACCTGATCTTGGCGGCACCCTCCCACCCCACGAACGCTACATGGTGGGCGGTTTCCTTGAGACCCGCCTTATTGAGCAGCTCCCGCAGCCAGATCCCGCCCCAGACCGCGTTACCCACCCCGCCGATGGTCCAGGGGTTGCCGGAGACTTTTTCCGGCAGCAGCGACCGGCTGTTGCCGGAGCATTCCAGGGTGTTGGCGACGATTGCCTTGGGCAGCCGAATGATTTCCGCAAAGCGAAAACTCAGCGGCCGTTCCACTTCCCCCTCCACGGTCAGCTCCCATTCGGCAAGCGGGATCGGCTCGGCCGGAATCTCGCCCTGGTTGCGATCAAAAAAAACCGAATTGGCCGTAATCCAGGAGCGCAGGTGTTCCGTCGGCGTTTCGGCATTGCGAGGATTTTCCGTCATCACGCGCATCTTTTTTTCCATGATTTTCCTCCTGCCAGTTGGGTTGCGTGTTGCCGACACCGGCCCCAAGGTCAAAACTCGACCACATTCACCAATGCCGGACCCCGCTGCACGGTGCGCTGGTATTCCACTGCCGGTTCGCCAAAGGCCATGGCATATCCCAGGATATGATTTTCCGGAATGCCGAGCCTGCCCACCACCTCGGGGCAGGCGGCAAGGGCCATCATGCAGATGCCGTCCCAGACCGTGCCGACCCCGTGGGCATGGGCAAGCAGCTGGAAGGTGGTCAGGGCGATGAGGGTGTCCTGGGCCCCGCAGGGGGCGTTGACCGGGGCGCTGGTGATGAGCAGATGCGGGGCGCCCCGGAAAAGGATGTCCTTGCCCTCCTCCTGCCAGGTCTTGGCTGCCCTGCCGAGATACTGGCCGACAAAGCCTCCCGGCAGCGCGCCGGCGTCCTTCAGTTTGGCGAGGCAGGCCAGGAGATGCCCCCGCAGCCGGTTCATCACCGCCCGCTCCCTGACCACGGTGAAGAGCACCGAGCGGGCATTGACCCCGGTGGGCGCGTGGTTGGCAACCTCCAGCAGCCGGTCGATCAGCGCCGGGGCCAGATCCTGCTCGCGGTAGCGGCGCACCGCCCTTCTTCCCTTGATCAGGGTGGCAAGGCTTGCCGGGTCCGGCATGTTTCCCGCAAGCATCGTGCTTGCCTCGGGGTTCTTGCCGAGGATCGAAACAGCGGCGGTGGGGCAGATGGCCAGGCAATGCTGGCACTGGATGCACCCGGCTTCATTGGTCATTTCCGGATAACCATCCATGGCGATGACACCCGCCGGGCAGTCAAGCGCACATTCGCCGCACTGGATGCAGCGCTCCTCATCGATGCGAAATTGAAGCATGGAGGCCTCCTCTCCTATTCAGGATCCTGTTGTTACGTTCTTGGAACATTCCGGAACATACAAAATGTTAGCGCATTTTCCCTCGCACTGCCAAGACAATTGCAGGGAAAGCCTTGCTTCTTGATGCCCCTATTTTCCGCTTAAGTTTGCCGGGCAACCTCCCGAAGAGCCATATAGTACGGGCTCCGCCCCGGTCTCTCCCTCGCCGGGGATGCGCCTTCCGTCCTTTGTGGCATACCGCCGCCAGCACCGGGAGCTTAACACCATGAACATCCCAACCCAGTCCGGCCGGGGATCAGCCGCCTGCACCAACTATCAGTCCCTGTCCGCCGCCCGTTCCGGCAAAAACACCTTCACGCAGACCATTGCCCAGACCCAGTCATCCTCTCTCTCCCTGACCACCGCGGAAGGCGATCTGGTCACCCTGTCGGACCTGGGCCTGAGCTACCAACAAACCCTGGGCGCTGGCTGGTTTTTTCCCGCAGCCTCGGGAGCGAACTTCTCAAGCCTCTCCATGAGCGGCGAAATCGGAGGGGTCTCGGTGCAGGGCAACCTCAATGCCCAGGAGCTTGCAGACATCACCAAGCTGGTGGGCGAACTGACCTCCATCGCCTCCTCCTTTTTTTCCGGCAACCCAGAAACCGCCATGGCCAAGGCCATGGAATTCGGCAACCTGGACCTTGGCTCGGTCTCCTCCCTTTCCGCTTCCTTCAGCCGGCAAACCATTTCCCAAACCAGGCTCGCCGGCAACACCGCCCTGCCTGCCATGGCAGAGATCAACGACCTGAACCTCAAGGATCCCACCCGGAACCTGGGGGAAAAGGGGAGCGGAGAGCTGGATTACGCCAAGCTGCTGGCGACGCGCTGGCGGCAACTCCTCAAGACCCTGGAGGAAAAGAAGGCGGCAGACCTGGATGGACTATTCGCCCGCAATTTGCCGCTCCAGCCGGCGCCTGTTCTCCTAAAAGCCGAACCGCCGGGCCCAGCCGGTCACCGCCACGGCTCCGGCTCAAAAACCTGACCGCCATTGTTCACATGCTGGAGGCCATGCCCTCGGGCCTGCTGGTTTTCGTCACCATGTCCGTCGCTCCGGGTTGTGTCCCTTCTCCTCTTTATTGCTGGTTTTTCAAGTCTATTCTCGCTAAGATGCTGGACCATCTAAAAATCAGCCTCTGCGCCCACGGCCAGAGGCTGGTCCGGGTTGGAATGTTCTGCCGCCGAGGTGGCCGCCATCCTGACGGAGGTTGGCAGGGAACTGAAACAGGAGGCTGGTCGATGAAGGTTCGCACATTTTTTTTGCTGTTTGTCCTGGTTGCAATTACTGCTTTTGCCGCGCTCAACTGGAGCGCGTTCATGACCCAGACCACTCTTTCCTTGGGGGTTGCCCATGTTCAGGCCTCTCTCGGCCTGGTCATGCTTGGCATGCTGGCCTTTCTCGTGGCCCTGTTCCTTGTTTTTGTCGTCTACCTCCAGACCTCGGTACTCTTCGATACTCGCCGTAATGCGCGGGAGCTGCAAGCCAGCCGGGAGCTTGCCGACCAGGCCGAGGCCTCCCGGTTCACCGAACTGCGCGAGTTCATGAAAATAGAGCTGATAAAGCAGGCGGACCGGGACGGGGAGTCGAGGGCGGCCGTGCTGGCACGGCTGGATCAGCTTGAGCGCGATCTCCGCTCCAGGGTGGAACAATCGGAAAATACCATCAGCGCATACATCGGTGAACTGGACGACCGGCTCGAAAGGGCGGCTCAGGGCCGGACTGTCCAGCCACCGGCCTGACATCACCGCCGCCTCGGATGAAACGATTGTCACCCGCTCTCTCCGTATTTTTTCAGTATTGCATCCTGCCCAGCAACCTGCCACAGTTACAGCATAAAAATGAATAACCCCAACAGATAATCAGCAGCAGATCTACCCCATGCATTTCCTTATCATTGACGATGACACGGTTGCCCGCACCACCCTGAAAAATCATCTGACCGCCATGTTTGCGGGCTGCAAGATCAGCGAAGCTGCCAACGGGGCCCAGGGACTGTTTCAGTTCTTCAAGAAAAAACCGGATCTTGTTTTTCTGGACATGCTGATGCCGATCATGGATGGCCGGGCCGTGCTGGTCTCCATGCTCGACGCCATGCAGATCGACCAGATGCGCCCCCTGGCAGACAGCCCGCTGGTGGGAACGACGATCAAAAAGCCGGTTACCCGTAACCTCCTCCAGCAGATCGAAAAATTTCTCCCCAGCCCCGCGGCCTGACCTATCACCCGCGCCCTGCCTCGCGAATCCAGCAGGGGCCAGCGTAAAAAAATCCACCATCGCATCACCGGAAAAACCTGCCGAGCACCGCGGCTAAGCCCGGGGTCTATATCCACCCCTCCTGCCCCGGCGATGGAGTCTGCGGGAAGTCAAGGCCTCGGTCGAACAAGGCGAGGTGCACGCGGCTGGCTACCGTCAGCCTTTTCCAATGGCCTGAAAATATCGTATATGGTAAGCTGACCGTGATATTTTGTCCGGTACTGGTTTTCTAGCGCAAGCGTGACCGGGGGGCACGGCGCGTTGCAGGCTGGAGCTGTATTACGACAACAAAGGACCCCTCCATGTTCTCTCGGGATTTTCTGTATTCCATCCGCTTCCGCCTGCTGGCCAGTCTTTTCGTTCTCCTCGGGCTTTCCATCTCCGTTTCCATGTATGGGATCTGGACTTTCGAGCGGGACCGGCAGATGGGCATTGCCCGAAAGGAGGCGATGCAGGCCGGACAGATCATCGAGAAGGCACTGCGCACCGCCATGCTCCAGAACAACTGGGAGGCGATCCATCAATCGGTTGATGACATCCACGCCATCGCCAAGCCATCGGTGCTCAGCATCCTCTCCTTCGAGGGCACGGTCGCGGTTTCCAGTGACCGGTCCATGGTGGGTCGGCATTTTGACCGGGATAGCGATCCAAGCTGCGTGGCCTGCCATACTGCCAAGGGGGTGCTCCCTCAACGCACTGCGGTTTTTCTTGAAACCGCGGCCGGACCGGTGCTGCGCAATGTCCTCAAGGTTCCCAACGGTCCGGAGTGTTACGGCTGCCACGCGCCTTCCCAGAAGAACTGCGGGATTTTGATGTATGATGTCCCGTTTGCCGACACCATCACGATGCTCCGCACCGTACTGTTTCGGACGGCCCTGACCGGTCTGGTTTTCTTCGTTTTCCTGATCCTTGTCCTGTCGTTCATCATCCAACGCTACTTGCACCGTCCGCTGCACCAGCTCTTGGATGGATTCGTCCAGGTGGGAAGCGGGAATTTCAACCACTGGGTGGAGGTGGATACCAGGGGGGAATTCCAGGAGATGGCGGACCAGTTCAATGTGATGAGCCGTGCCATCCAGCGCTCCTTTGTGGAGATCAGGGGGAAAAACTGGGAAACCACCTGCCTGTACACCTTTGTCCAGCAGCTGAGCCGGGCCATCGAATGGAACCGGTTGCGGCGACTGATCATCGAGCTCCTCTACGAAACATTCAACGCCCGGTCCGTGGTGGTGTGTCTTTCGCGGGAAAAGCAGGACCGGATTGTCTACGAGCTCTCCTGGCGAGAGGCCGACGACAGGCGCTATTACCATCGGGAGTATGCCCTGCGGGTGGAATCCGACGATCTTCCCTGCGACATCGTCCCGGAGTGGGAAAGATGGCGGGCGGGAGAGCTGACCGCTCCCTGCTTCAGCGAAAATGATACCAGGGTCTTCCTGCCCCTCGATTCCAAAAATGTCGCCCTTGGCTTGGCGTGCCTGCAACGGGAAGCCGGCCAATGTTTCAGCGGGGCGGAAAAGAAGTTGATTCTCGCGGTCGGAGAGCAGGTCGGTATTGTCCTGGCCAATGCCCGGCTGTACCGCATGGCCATTACCGATGGTCTGACCGAGCTGTACACCAGACGGTACTGCGAAACCGCCATGCGGAAATTCCTTGAAGCCCATGAATCCGCCCCGGAGAATGGATTCTGTGTCCTGATGCTGGATATCGACAACTTCAAGCGGGTGAACGACACCCACGGCCACCAGGTTGGGGATGAGGTCCTCGTTCAGCTTGCCGACCTCATTCGATCCAGCATCCGCCAGGGCGATGTGGCCTGCCGGTACGGCGGGGAGGAGTTTGTTGTTCTGATGGCCGGGGGGATGAATGTGGCCAAGGAAAGCGCCATGCGCCTGCGGCAGATCATTGAGGACCATGTGTTCAGGAGCAGCTCCGCGCCGCCACTGCGCAATACGATCAGTATCGGGGTGGCCAATTTCCCCCTCCACGGCAGAACCGGAGAGGAGGTTCTCGGGGCTGCGGATCAAGCTCTGTACGCAGCGAAGGCCCAGGGCCGGAACCGGGTGGTCTGTTTCGGGGGTGAATCCGCCTGACCGGGCGGCGCGGTAGACGGGATCATCTCCGATAATAACGGGCGGAACCCTCTTGTCCGGCAGAGAAAGCCTTCGCAAAAGCCGGTTCGCACTCCCGTTGCCATCGCAATACCGCAGCGCGCCTCTGGCATCTCTTCCCGGAAAGGATGCTTGACAAGGACCGCCTTCCTGCTATCTTTGTGGCAATCAGATCCATACATATCAGTGCCAATATTTCCCCGGAGAGCGGAGATTCATGAAAAAGAAAGTAACCTTCCTGCCCGACAACGTCACCATCGAGGTGGATGCGGGAGAAAACCTGCTGAGCGGTGCGGCCAAGGCCGGGCTCTATATCCAGGCCTCCTGCGGCGGCGACGGGGTCTGCGGCAAGTGCAAGGTCAAGGTCGAACAGGGCGAGGTTGCCGCCAACAAAGCCATGCAGCTCAAGGAAGAGGAGCATGCGGCAGGCTTCCGCCTCGCCTGCCAGTCTTCGGTTATTCAGGATCTGGTGGTCTCCATCCCCGTTGCGACCAGCAAGGACGGCAAGGCCCTCAAGGCCAAGCCCAAAACCACCCGCTCCATCTCCGCCCGCTCATTGGACCATCTCATCGGCACCTGGCAGGTGTCGCCGCCGGTGGAGAAACGTTTCCTTCCCCTGGACCCGCCCACCATGGAAGACAATATCCCCGATCTCCAGCGGCTGATGCGGGGAATCAAGAAAAAATGCCACGACTGCTCCGAGCCCACCTACGACCACCCGGAGCTCTTGATGGAACTGCCCTTCATCCTGCGGGAGGCCAACTGGCAGGTGACGGCGATCATGCTGCGCGGCAAAAAGGCCGAGGAGCCGGACCGGATCATCGCCGTGGAACCGGGCGACACCACGGGCAATCTTTACGGCCTGGCCGTGGATATCGGCACCACCACGGTATGCGGCGTGCTGATCGACCTCAACACAGGCCTGGTGATCGCCGAGGCCTCGGCCTACAACGACCAGATCAGCTGCGGCGAGGATGTCATCTCCCGGATCATCTACTCCCAGCGGCCCGGCGGCCTCAAGTCCCTCCAGGAGAAGGTGGTCCGCACCATCAACGCGGTGATCGAATCGGTCTGCAAAAAGGTGCTGATCAGCCCCAGCAACATCAGCTACATCATGGCCGCGGGCAACACCATCATGAGCCACATGCTCCTGGGACTGAACCCAAAATATCTCCGGGAAGCGCCCTATGTCCCGACCTGCAGCCATTTTCCCCTGACCCGCGCCGCAGCCCTGGGCATCCACGCCCACCCTTCCGTGCGCCTCTTCCTCTACCCCTCGGTGGCCAGCTACGTGGGCGGGGACATCATCTCCGGGGTGCATGCCTGCCAGATGCACAAAAGCCCGGAACTGACCCTGTTCATCGACATCGGCACCAACGGCGAGATCGTGGTGGGCAACGAGGAGTGGATGGTCTGCGCCGCCTGTTCCGCGGGTCCGGCCTTCGAGGGCGGTGGCATCCGCCACGGCATGCGCGCCAACGCCGGGGCCATCGAGAACTTTCACATCCACCCCGAGACCCTGGAGCCGATGATCATCACCATCGACCGGATCAAGCCCTGCGGCATCTGCGGCTCGGGGCTCATCGCCATCGTGGCCGAGCTGCTGGAAGCCGGGGTCATCGACCAGCAGGGCAAGTTCAACCGCAGCCTGGAGCATCCCCGCCTCCGCCAGGGGATAGACGGCCACGAATACGTGCTGGCCTGGGCCAAGGACACCCTCATGGGCGAGGACATCGCCATCACCGAGGTGGACATGGACAACCTGATCCGGGCCAAGGGCGCCATGTACGCGGGCTACGTCACCCTGCTCGAATCCGTGGGCATGACCTTCGCCGATCTGGATCGGGTGATCATGGCGGGCAACTTCGGCGCCTACATCGACCTGGAACAGGCGATCTGCATCGGGCTCTTGCCGGACATCGACCGCGACAAGTTCTACTATCTGGGCAACGCCTCCATGCTCGGCTGCCAGATCAGCCTCACCGACCATGTCCGCTTCCGGGAACGGATGATGGTCAGTTCGCTGCTCACCAACCTGGAGCTCTCGGAGAGCGCGCAGTTCATGAGCCACTACATGGCCTCGCTCTTTTTGCCCCACACCGACATGGCCCTTTTCCCCACGGTGCGGGACAAGCTGCCGCGGTAACCGTTCGGCAGCACCGCATCTGCATCGCAGTCTCGCGGTGCTCGCTTAGCTGTCATCGGCCTGCTCGTGTGCACCAGCACACGTCGCAGACCTCTTCCGCGCATCTCCGGTGCTGCCGAACGGTTACCCTGCCGTGCCGATAGAAAGAGACTTTTTTGCGAGTCCAGCAATAATCATGGAAGACATCGAACCCGATCTGGCAGTCTGCTTGCTCCACGACCCGGCCAACCCCGAAGCACTTTTTCCCTTTCTGGACGCGCTCCTGGCCCAGGCCGACCCGGTGGCCCTGGAGATCATTGTGGTAGCCAGCCAGCCGGACCATCCCGCCCTGGCCCGGTTGGAACGGAATTTCCCGGAAATCACCATCCTGGAAGGCAACGGGGATGAACCTCCGGCCAAGGCCCGCAACCACGCCTGCCGGTTGGCCATGGCCCGCTATCTCTCCTTTTGGGATGAAGGAATCCGGCCCCAGCCCGGCAGCCTTGCCGCCCTGACCCGCTTTCTCGATGAAACCCCGGACGCAGGTCTGGCCGCGCCCCGGATCGTTGACGCCCAGGGCATGGTGCAACCCTCGGTGCGCTCCGCCCCTTCCCTGGCCACGATGCTCTGCCAACACACACCCCTGGCCCGGCTGCTCCCGGCCGCGCCCCGCATCCTCAGCCGCCATCTGCTTCTGGAGGCGGACCATCTCCGTTCCTTTGAAGCGGAATGGTTGCTCGACACCTGTCTGGTGATCCGGAGGGAAGTGCTGGAAGATATCGGCTTGCCGGACGAGGGGTTTGCCGCGCACTACGGCGATGCCGATTATTGCCTGAGGGCGCGACAGGCGGGCTGGCATCTCCACTATCTGGCCGAGGCCGTGGTGCTCCAAATCAGCCCACCAGCCGCACCTGCTTCGGACACTCCCTGCGCCGGGTGCAATATCCCGCGCCTGGCGGGCGATTGCACCCGGCTGCTTTTGAAAAAATGGCTGCGCCCCGCGCAGTTGCCTGGATGATTCACTTCGGAAGACCTGTTGGCAAGATGTTCGCTTTCTGTTGATTGCCTGTTGACATCCTGTCGATAACCTCTTGCCATCGCCAAAATTCCTCGTCCGGACAGGGAGTACGGGTCATTGCCATCCTGGCGGCGGATCAGCTGCGCCCTGTTGATTACTCAAACGTTTCACGTGAAACTCCCCCTGGCGGCTTGCTGTGGTATACTTGTGGCTACATAGTAAAATCCACCTTACAATATCTTAACCGGAGGACTGCAGCATGAAGAAAACCACGATGTTCCGGATCAGCACCATCCTGGCGGGCTCCCTGCTCACCGCAACCCTGGCCTGGGCTGCCACCGACTACAGCGCCATGACCGCCGAGGAGTTGGCCGCCAAGCGCGGCACCATGCAACAGGCCACGCAGGAAGAGCGCAACGCCTTCCAGAACGAATGGCAAAAACGGGTGCAACAGATGAGCCAGGAAGAAAAACAAAAAGCCCTGGGGCAGCCGGAGAATGGACCGCGTGATGGATCTGGCCAAAAATCCGGCCAAGGCATGGGCAGGGGCGGCGGCGGCATGGGTTCCGGCTCCGGCATGGGGCGGGGCGGCGGACGGCGCTAAGCCGTTTCCCAAAACAGGTTTCGGACACCTGCCACCCACCCGGCCAAGACTCCCCAAAAATACCTCCTGCCCGCAGCGAAGAACAAGGATATCTTTGCCTTGCGCAAAGTTTTCGCGGAGAATCAGAATGAAGAGGATCAAGCTCTCTGGGGCCGAAAACCAAGAGGGGGGTTATCCTTGCATCATTGCGTTATTTATTTTAGGCTACCGGCATAGCTCTTCATTGGAAGGGGATTTGTCATGCTGAAAAAAATGGATCAGGCGCACCTTTTTCAAATTACCATAAAAAACCTGCCGGTTGGCTACTCCGTGGTCAATAAAGAAGGCCTGATTGTCGAGTTTAACGAAGCCGCGGAAAAAATAACCGGCTTCACCCGCAACGAGGTGCTTGGCACACCGCACCATGACCTGCTCCATGGCACATCCGCGACCCATGCCTGCCCGCTTCTTGAGCATGTCTTTGAAAACCGGCAAGGGTCCGTGAACACCGAAACGGAAATTGTCAGAAAGGATGGTTTAAAAATCGACCTTGCGGTAACCACCGCCCCACTTCTCGATGAAAACGGGGTTTTTCATGGCGGCGCCGAGTTTTTCCGCGACATTACCTCAATTAAAAAAATGCAACGGGAACGGAAAAACGTCCTCTCCATGTTTGCCCACGACATGAAGAATCCACTTCTGACCTCGATCGGCTTTCTCCAAAGAATTCTCGACGAGAACACCGGAAAAATAAACGAAAAGCAGCAGAAATATCTCTCGGTCGTCAGCAATAACCTGAAAAGCCTTGAGGAGCTTATCACCGGGTTTCTGGATTTTTCCCGCCTCGAACACCGGGAGTGCAGCCCGATTTTTAAGGAGATGGATCTTGTTCAACTCGTCGGAAAAATTTTCACGAACCTTGCCCTTGCCGCGGAAAAAAACGATATCACGCTTCGGTTTGCGGTGAACGAGCAGGCTGATTATCGCACGCAAGCCGACCCCCTCATGCTTGAACGGGCATTGACGAACATCATTGCCAATGCCATAAAATACACAACCCCCGATACGACGGTAACGGTAAGCCTGGCCCGCACAGAGACATCATTTCTCTTTTCAGTTGCCGATACCGGCCCAGGCATCCCTCCGCAAAATCTCTCCCAGATATTTGATCCTTTTTTCCGGGGAAAAAACGACGGCAGCGGGTCCGGGTTGGGTCTGGCGATAGCGAAAACAATACTCGCATGTCACGGCGGAACCATTGCCGTGGAAAGCAGCCTGGGAAAAGGCAGTACCTTTTTTATCAACCTGCCCCAGCTTGACAATCGGCCATCATAACCGCGGAACTTGAGAAAACCCGAACCAGGGGAAAAACAGCATGAACCAGTTTGAGATCCACAAAAATCAGGTCCGGTCAACCATCGCGGAACTGCAGGCCATGATCGAAAAACTTCGGGTCATGGAGGAATCGTTTCGCGGTCAGGAGGAAGCCCTGTTCGTCATTTCCGAATTTGCCTATGATTGGGAATATTGGCAGGATGTTGCCGGAAACTACCACTATGTCTCCCCCTCCTGCGAAAGCGTAACCGGGTATACCCCAAAGGATTTTTACCAAGCGCCCAACCTGCTGCAGGATATTATTGTTCCCGATGACTGGCAAAAGTGGATGGAACACCGGCACACCATGGCCCAAAACGGCAAGATGGAACCGCTGGAATTCAAGATCCGCTCCCGGGACGGAGAAATAAAATGGATTCACCATGTCTGCAGAACGGTATTTAACGGCACCGGAGAAAATATCGGCATCCGGGGCAGCAACCGGGATATTTCCGACCTGAAAGCATTACAGGAAAAGCTCACGGATGTGGCAAGCCATGACCCGCTCACCGGTCTTGCCAACCGATCGCTTTTTATAGAACATCTCGCCCATAGCATGGCTGCGGCTGCGCGCAAGGACTGGACGCTGGTCGTGGCCTATATCGACCTGGACGGCTTCAAGCAAATCAATGACAGATACGGCCACGAAGCAGGCGACTATGTTTTGCAACGGGTTGCCCGGGATCTTAAAAAGACCATGCGCCAGGAGGACATCATCGCCAGATTCGGCGGCGATGAGTTTGTCGGCCTCTTTCATGTCAGCTCCCACGCCGATGCCGACGCATTGAAAAAGAAAATCCTGGAGCAAATAGGCACAAAGATTGTCTGTGATAAATTTCAGATCATTATCCAGCTCAGCATTGGCATGAGTGTTTACCCACAGGACAGCGCCGATATGGACACGCTCTTCAAAATTGCCGATAAAGAAATGTACGCCATGAAGGCCCGGAAAAAGGCGGCCATCGAAAAAACCGGGTAAGGCTGACTGACGGGCCTCTTGCCGGAAGACAAGAAAATCCCTGGAAAAAGGCGCCGCACGTTTAGGTATATCCACCGATTTCCGTGCCAATCCGATACTTTTTCCACTGCTTCCGCCTGTTGTCTGTTGACATCCTTTTTGTAAAACGCTATTTTCCCACGTTACCATGCACTGTTACATGCGGGACAACCGCCGCTTCCGTGGGGAGCGGTAAGGATATAGACGATTGAATCTACAGCACGGGAGAAAACAATGATCAAGGTAGCAGCCATCGCGGAAAGCATCAACATCATGGGTAAAAGAAGCGGCACCGCCATGAAGGAACGAAATGCCGCTCCGGTTCAGGAGATGGCCAAGGAAGAGTCCGGTGCCGGCGCCTCCTACCTGGATCTCAACATCGGCCCGGCCCGCAAGGACGGGATCGAGCTGATGCCTTGGGTTGTCCAAACCGTGGAAGCGGCAAGCTCCGTGCCCCTCTGCCTGGACACCACCAACACCGACGCCATGGCCGCCGGGTTCAAGGTGGTGAAAAACCGCGAAGCCGCGATCATGAACTCCATCTCCGCCCAGCCGGAACGGATGCAGAAGCTCATCCCGGTTGCCGCCGAAGCGGGCTGCAATGTCATCGCCCTGCTCTGGGGCCCGGACGGCATGCCCCGCGACTCCAACGAGCGCGCCGCCATGGCCGTGGACCTGATGATGGCCCTGGCCGAGGCAGGCATCCCCAACGAAAAGATGCTCTTCGACCCGATCGGCACCCCCATCACCCTGGGCGCCGACCAGATCGCCTCGGGTCTGGAGTTCATGTCCATGCTGCAGGAGATCGCCCCTGGCGCAGGCTCCACCGTGGGTCTGTCCAATGTTTCCAACGGCGTGGCCGACCACCTGCGCAAGTACCTCGACCGCACCTACCTCATCATGCTGATGAAGCACGGGATTACCACCGCCATCGTCAACTCCTACGACAGCGAGCTGATGGCGATCTGCAAGGGCGAGCGCCAGAACCTGGTGGACATGGTCCACAACATGATGGACGGCAACGATCCCGATCCTGCAGGTCTGACCGGCACCGCCATGGAGCACTATAAAACCTATAAGGTGTTGAGCGGCCAGAACGTGTTCAGCGAGTCCTGGCTGACTCTGTAAAAAAGCGGTATCATATAGAGGCTGCTTTCTCGAATCCGGGGCGGCCTTTCTCAAAGAGGGGGCCGCGGCCTCCTCTTTTTTTGTTTGGGGTATGAAATTATGGCGGACATTCCCACGCACCACATGATCTACGGCAGCCTCGTTGATTACGTCACCGGCGAACCGCTGGTGGACACCGATGACGAGCGCTACCGCCAGAAGCTGGCCCGGCTGTTGGTGGAAGAGCGGGGCTTTGCCAAAAACGAATTGGAGATGCGGCGCAGGATTGAAACCCTGTTCGCCCATCAGTTCGTGGCTTCGAAGATCGACATCGTGGTGAGCATTGGGGAACAGCGGGTGATGGTGGTGCGCTACGGCCCCGGCTCGCTGGTAACCAGGGAACGTCCGGCCATTGCCGCAGCCAGAGTGCTGGAAGAAGACCAGATGATCCCCCTGGCGGTGGTGACCAACGGCGAAGACGGTGAGCTGCTAAACGCCAGAACCGGCAAGGTGCTGGCCACAGGGCTTGAAGCCATCCCCACCCGGGAGGCGGTTTTGGCCCTGCTGCCAGAGCTGGATTTCAGCCCGGTTCCCCCGGAACGGCGGGAGCCGGAGCTGCGAATCTTGAACGCCTTTGATGTGGAGGTCTGCTGCGCCGGCGGCCCCTGCGCCCTGCCCAATGCGAAAGAAGGCTGATCATCAAACGCAGAGGCGCGAAGGCCGCAAAGAGCGCGCGTGTATTATGACATTGAGCTGCACTCGTCGTTTCTTTGCGCCTTCGCGCCTCTGCGTTGATTGTTTTTAACAAACGGAGACCTCATTCATGCCGACACAACCTTGGAACAAGACGAGCTGGCAGCAGTTCACCGCCCTGCAGCAGCCCAACTGGCCGGATAAAAACGCGTTTACCGAGACGGTGCAGACCATCTCCAAGCTGCCCCCCCTGGTCTTTGCCGGGGAGATTCGCACCCTGAAGAAACAGCTGGCCATGGCCGCCGAGGGCAATGCCTTTCTCCTCCAGGGCGGCGATTGCGCCGAGGAGTTTTCCATGTGCACCGCCCCCTCCATCCGGGAGCTCTTGAAGGTTATCCTGCAGATGGCGGTGATCATGAGCTACGCGGGCGGCAAGCCGGTGATCAAGGTGGGCCGCATGGCCGGGCAGTACGCCAAGCCCCGTTCGGCGGACACCGAGATGGTAAACGGCGTGGAAATGCCCAGCTACCGGGGCGACATGGTCAACGGGATCGACCCCACCCCCGAGGCCCGGCGGCCGGATCCGCAGCGGATGCTCAAGGGCTACCATCTGGCCTGCGCCACCATGAACATCCTGCGCGCCTTCACCATGGGCGGCTACGCGTCGCTAGAGCGGGTGCATTCCTGGAACAACGAGTTCGTGGGCCGCTCCCCCCAGGGCCAGCTCTACGAAAAACTGGCCCGCCAGATCGACCAGGCCATCAACTTCATGCGCATCGTGGGCATCGCCACCGATATCCCCCAGCTCAACCAGGCCAGCTTCTACACCTCCCACGAGGCGCTGCTCCTGGGCTACGAGCAGGCTCTGACCCGCCAGGATTCAACCACCGGCGGCTGGTACGACTGCTCGGCCCACATGCTCTGGATCGGCGAGCGCACCCGCCAGATCGACGGAGCCCATGTGGAATTCTTCCGGGGGGTCAACAACCCCATCGGGGTCAAGATCGGACCCAATCACAATCTGGATGATGTGAAAAAGCTGGTCAACATCCTCAATCCGGACAACGAGCCGGGACGGTTAACCCTGATCACCCGCTTCGGCGCGAAAAAAATCGGCGACAGCCTGCCCGGTCTGGCCAGGGCCATGAAACAGGAAGGCTTCCAGCTGGTCTGGAGTTGCGACCCCATGCACGGCAATACCTACACTGCGGAAACCGGCCACAAGACCCGGAATTTCGACGAGATCATGAACGAGATCCGCTCGTTTTTCGAAATCCACTGGAGTGAGGGCACCGTGCCCGGCGGCATTCATTTTGAAATGACCGGGGAAAACGTCACCGAATGCACCGGCGGCTCCAGAAAAATTCTCGACCACCATCTGGCCGAGAATTACCTGACCAACTGCGACCCGCGCCTCAACGCGGAGCAGAGCCTGGAACTGGCCTTCCAGATCGCCGAGCTGATGCGGGAAAAATAATGACCTCGCAAAAAGAAAAAAGGCCGGTGCATTCTCCATGCACCGGCCTTTTTTGATTTAAAATCAGGAAAAACAGATTGCCGTAATGATGCCTCAACCCATGCCGAATCCAAAAGGTTATGGCAGGGCGCAGTTGCACCCGGCAAGAACCCCGCTACTCTTTCAGGGTCGTGTACGTTTCCGCCGGAGGAACGGAATGGCCGTGGCAGTCGGCACAGTTGTTCTGGGAAGTGATGCCGTTTGCCGCCACATTGAAGAGCAACGCATGCTTGGCTTTGAACTTGCCGTCCTTCCAGTTATTCAGCATGTGGGTGGTTTCCATGGCAATATTGGCTGCCAGACGGGCGCACCGTTCGGCGCGTTCATCGCTGAGAAAAGCTTTACCGGACGCGCGCATCCACCGGCCCACGGAAATATGGCAGACCGGGGTGGTGGCCAGAGTCATCTGTTCGAGCTTGGTCTTGATAATTTTTTTGGGCTGATAGGAAGGCAACTCTGTGTTGGAATAGTAGAAAGCCAGGTCATTGGCCATGCCCTCGCTGACATCGGTCTCATTGGTAACCAGGCCGATGACGGTGCCGGCGCCGACAAGGGTTCCGCACAGTGCGCCCCAACCGGCCATGCCGCCGTGCGCCCAGCGCATGGCATCAATGGGAAAGTCTTTCCACAAGCCCCCGGCCTTGGCGCGCAGCGGTTCCACGAAACCGGCCATTACCGATGAGGCACACCATCTTTTAAAGTAATTTTCATAGGTGATTCTGCCGACCTCTTCAGGGTCCAGTTTGACATATTTGAAACCGGTTTCATATCCATAGGCACTCACGTTTTTTTCCTGACTGGCAAACACGGACGAAGCTACAGCTACACCGGCGAGGATCTTGCCGGTGTTGGAAAGAAAAGACCTTCTTGAGACATCATCTTCTTGCTTTTCTTGCATGCTTAATCCCCTCTTGAATGATTACACTTCTGCGTTTTGCTGTTTGTGTTCTATCACACCTCAGGTTATTTGTGGGTCGGCCGACCTATACCACAAAGTAGCACCACACGATAGCGCGTCAATGCGGTATTTTGTCGCAGGGGGGGGCGAGAAAAGCGAGCTGTTTTTTGTGATGAGGCGCGCGGCCGTGCGAAACGAAATTCTTATCGTGACGCAATCCCGATTAAGAGCTTGTCCGTAAATAAATCTTTGGTGCTCGCATCCAGCTTTTGGCCGTCTTTGGCCGCTCCTCAATCGCAAAATCCTCGCCGTAGGTAGCGCTGCTACGCCTGTGGTTTTGCTCAATCGTCCCGACCAAATCCGTCTCAAAATCCGGCGCGATCCCTGAAAAGCTTAGTTACGGACAAGCTCTAAGAATGTCATCGTCGGCTGGGGATACCCAAAGGCGCCCCCCGTTGCCAGAGGGGGTATTGCAGGAAGAGAAACGATCTGTACTGGGCTGGTCCCGCAGGTGGAACAGCCTACAATTCGGGCGGCCCCATCAGGATCAGGTCGGCAATGGTCTTCTTGAGCTTGGGCAGTTGGTCCTGCTGCTTCCCGAGCAGCTCTTGCTCCAGGGCCACCAGCTCCCGGAACAGGGGGGCCCGTTCCACGCAGGGCACGGCCTGACGGCCTGCGACCAACTCCTGGCAGCGGAAGCAACCGGGGAATTTTTTGGTCTGACCATTGGGGAAGGCGAGGCTGGAAGGCACCCCATGCATCCGGCAGATCATCAGCCGGTGCGCATAGAGAGTGCAACGCCCCTCTTCGTTGAGCGGACACATGACCTGGGGCCGCTCGTCCCTGGCCAACACCTTCTCGCAGGCTGCGGCATACTCAGCCGCCCGCTTTTCAATACCCTTGCGCCGCGCCGGATCAAGCTCCATCAGCCCCACCCAGAGATAACCCCACTCCACATAGGTATGGTGCTGAAAATAGGAGTCGCAGCAGTTGTCCGGGCAGCCCTGGCAGGTAAAATCCAGCTGTTGGGCGACAAGGTCGTAGGCTTTTTCCATACGGGTGTAAAGATCGGCTATTTTCGCGGCAAATTGCGGTTGCAGTATCAATGCTTCCATGCTTAGTTGTCCTTGATTTGTTGAAAAGAAACAATCTACCCGAAAACGAGCATTCCTTCAAAGAGTTACGCCATGCCCTCACTGCTTCCCTGTTTCAAAGCCTATGACATCCGCGGCCGGGTGCCCGCTGAACTGAACGAACCCCTGGCCTTTAACATCGGCCAAGCCTACAGCGCTCAATTCGCCCCGAAAAAGGTGGCCATCGGCCACGACATCCGCCTCTCCAGCCCTGCGCTGGCTGGGGCGCTGGCCGAGGGCTTTCTCGCGGCCGGGGTGGATGTGGTGGACCTGGGCCTGGCCGGCACCGAGGAAATCTACTTCGCGGCCTTCCATCTGGCGGTGGACGGCGGGGTCATTGTCACGGCCAGCCACAACCCGGCGGATTACAACGGCATGAAACTGGTCCGCCAGGGAGCGAGGCCCATCTCCGGCGACACCGGCCTGCGGGACATCGAGCAACTGGCGGCAAAAGGGCATCGGCTTACGGCGCACACGCCCGGCGTCCTGACCCGCCTGGACAACAGGCCCGCCTATATCGACCATCTGCTGGGCTATGTTGACCAGAAAGGTTTGAAGCCTCTCAAAATCGTGGCCAACGCTGGCAACGGCTGCGCCGGCCCGGTGATCGACCGGTTGGCCGCGCTTCTGCCCTTTGACTTCATCAGACTCCAGTGGGAACCGGACGGCTCCTTCCCCAACGGAGTGCCCAACCCCCTGCTTTCGGAAAACCGCGAGGTCACGGCCAATGCGGTGCGGGAGCACAAGGCGGATTTCGGCCTTGCCTGGGACGGCGATTTCGACCGCTGCTTTTTCTTTGACGAACAAGGGGGATTCATCGAGGGCTACTACCTGGTGGGGTTGCTGGCCCAGGCCATGCTGGTCAAGCATCCCGGAGCGAAGATCATCCACGACCCGCGCCTGGTATGGAACACCCGGGAGATGGTCCGGGGGGCGCGCGGCATCCCGGTGCTGAGCAAGACCGGCCACGCCTTCATCAAGGAGCGCATGCGGCTCGAAGACGCCGTCTACGGCGGGGAGATGAGCGCCCACCACTATTTCCGCGATTTTGCCTACTGCGACTCCGGGATGATCCCCTGGCTGCTGGTGGCCGAGATTCTCTCCAGGAGCGGCCAGCCGCTCTCCCATCTGGTCCGCGACCGTCAAGCTGCTTTTCCGGTGAGCGGCGAGATCAACAGCCGGGTCAGCGATCCTGCGGCGGTGATTGCCAGGGTGGAGGATTTTTATGCCGAAACGGCGGGAGAGAAGGATTACACCGATGGCTTGAGCTTCAGCGCAGCAGACTTCCGCTTCAACATCCGCAGCTCAAATACCGAGCCGGTCCTGCGCCTTAATGTGGAAACCAAAGCTGATCCGGCCCTGCTCGCCGCTAAAACAGAGGAGCTGCTCTCCCTGATCCGGGCATAGGAGCGGCCCTTTCTGTGCGCTGGTTCCGCCTTTTCAAGTCAGAATCGCTAAAAATCCATGCAGGCTTGCCGTGGCGACAAGCGTCAGGCCAACCTTGCGGTGGATGCCGATTTTCACCTGTATCCAATGCTGGCCGGAACACAGCTGAAACATCAGCAGAAAAAAATTGATGACCCCGAGGAGCTGCACCAGGGAAATTCGCTCAATCTGCATACCATGCCCCCCTCAAAATGTTAAAGGCGCCAGCGCAGGAACTATTGCAGGCCTACTGTCGCCGTGGCGGTATTGGCGCTGCCATGTATATTACAGAAGGCTGCTGATTCAAGGGTAATTGGCCCATCCATCACATACTCAAAGCTGCGGCTGAACTCGGCTGCCTCCGGAAGATTGAACCCGCTGAATTCCCAGCGGGATACAGAGGTCAGCTTGCATTATAATCAGCTGGCATCCACAATGGCATTAAAAGTGGCGCTGGGGCGCATGGCCTGCACGGCCTTTACCCGATCCGGGCGATAATACCCGCCGATATCCACCGGGTGCCCCTGGGCACCGTTCAACTCGGCAACAATTTTTGCCTCGTTGTCAGCAAGCGCCTGCGCCACCTTGGCAAACCGCGCCTGCTCCTCTTTATCCTTGCTCTGTTCAGCCAGGCTTTGCGCCCAGTAGAGGGCCAGGTAAAAATGGCTGCCCCTGGTATCGCGTTCCCCCACCTTGCGGGAAGGGGACTTCTCGTTTTCCAGAAACTTCCCGATCGCCTGATCCAGCGTCTCCGCAAACAGCAGTGCTTTTTCGTTTTTGAAGGTGGCGTGGATATGCTCGAAGG
>JAJZRF010000043.1 GCA_021847425.1 Deltaproteobacteria bacterium
CGGCGCAAGATTTTCTCTGTGACGGAACGGGCGGTGTTGGTTCCGGTGGAAGTCGTTATCGCGCTGAAATGGGCGCTGCCCCTGTCCGTTATTCTGTATGGGGCGAGTGGCCTGTTTGGTCCGGCGTTATTCCATGAAAATATGCTGGCACAGGGCGGTTGGGCGGTGGCCGGTCTGTGGAGCGGAATCGTTGCCGGGACGGTGTTGACCCCCCTGCTGCTGCCTCTGCTGCCTGGCCGCGCCTTTTCCCTGAAGGGGGGAGTGGCCGGGCTCCTGGCCGCAGTGGCCTTCCTGACGGTTTTTTTCTCCCAGATAGGGCTCTCGGGCAACACCCTTACCGGTATGGCCTGGCTGTTCATTATTCCGGCCATCGCCTCCTTTCTCGGCATGGAATTTACCGGGGCCTCGACCTATACCTCGCTTTCCGGGGTAAAGAAAGAGATGCGCCTTGCCGTGCCGCTGCAGGTTGCGGCGGGAATATGCGGGCTGTTTCTGCTGGTTTGGGCAAGGAGGCTGGCATGACGAAGGGGAGGCTTCTGTATCTCAAGGGGGTTGCCACCTTGCGGCTTGAGCAGGATCTCTGCATCGGTTGCGGCATGTGTCTGGCGGTCTGTCCGCAGGAGGTTTTCGCCATGGGGGAGCATGGCAAGGCGCGGATCGTTGAACATGACGCCTGCATGGAGTGCGGGGCCTGCAAGATGAATTGTCCCGTGGGTGCGGTTTGGGTGCAAAGCGGGGTGGGCTGCGCCCAGGCGGTATTCAATGCCATGCTGGACCGTGGCCGCGAAGCCTGCTGCCAGGTCGAAGGCAAACCGGGCAGCGGCTCCTGTTGCTAAGAATTCTTTGTGGCCAAGCCTGAGGGTAAGGAGGCTGCGGGTCGGGTTGCCCTGCGGGCTTGTTTTGCGCGCGACTATTTCATCTGCGTCGGCTGAACCAGGGGCAGGGGCGCGGTTTGCGGCGTGATCCTGGGAGCCGGCTGCGTTGGGGCCTGTTGGTTGGGTTGCGGCTGGGTCTGGGCAGGAGACGCGCTCTTTTTTTCCGGGTAGAGGCGCAGGCTTATCCGCCGGTTGCGGGGATCATAGGGGTTATCCTTGATGATCGGCTCGGTGGCGGCATAGCCCGAGACCCGGAGGAGGCGGCTGGGCGGGATGCCGTCTTTTTCCACCTCAAAGCGGGCGGCGGAAGCCCTGGCGGTGGAAAGCTCCCAGTTGCCGAATCCTTTGGTCGCGTAGCTGACCGCATCGGTATGGCCTTCGATTTCAATGCGGTTTGAGGTGTTCTTGATGTCGTCGCAGAGGACCTTCAATATCCTCTGGCCACTTGCGGTCATGGTTGTGCTGCCCAGTGGGAACATGGGGTTTCCCTCCTTGTCCATGATGTCCACCTTGATCCCGCCTTCAACAACCTCGATATGCACCTGATCCTTGACATCCGCGAGCCGCTGCTCGATGTCCTTCTGGAGCTGTTCCTTGAACCGTTCCAATCCTGCGGCGCTGCCCTCGCTGTCGGAAGAAACCGGGGTATTGGTAATGCTGATCGCTGTCTCCGGCACCTTCACATCCGGGGAGATCACCTCTGTTTTTCCGCCGGCGCCGCCTTCCGAAAAGATGCTGTACTCCTGGAAATAATGGGCGAGTTTTTCCTTCTGCGGCTTGGTGGTCATGTTGACCAGCCACATGAGGAGGAAAAAAGCCATCATGCCCGTCATGAAGTCGGCAAAGGCCACCTTCCAGCTGCCGCCGTGGTGGCCGCCTCCCTGGACCTTTTTGACCTTCTTTATGATTATGCTTTTGTCTTCCATTTCTTGATGGCCTCCTCAGTCTCGGCAAAAGAGGGGCGATCGTCTCCGGGGATCGCGCGTCGGCCAGCCTCAACAGCGAACTGCACCATGAAGCTGGTGGAATAGGCGGCGAGCAGGGAGGTTTTGATAACCCGCAGATAGGTCTCGCGCTCCTGGGCATGGTGCTCCAACTTGGTTCCCATGGGCCCGACAAACCCGTAACAGGCAAGCACGCCAAAGAAGGTGCCGACCAGGGCAGCGCCGATATGATGGCCCAGAACCTCGGCCGATTCGTTGATATACCCCATGGTGATAACGATACCAAGAACAGCCGCAACAATGCCCAGGCCGGGCAGAGCGTCACCTATGCGGGCGATGCTGTGGGCGGGCAGCATCCTTTCATGCTGGTTGGCCTCCAGGTCGATCTCCATGAGGTTGTCCAGTTCGTAGGCCGGATAATTGGCGCTGAGCATGGTGCGCACCGTGTCGCAGATGAAGTCCGCCGCCTCGCGGTCCTTCATGATGTTGCCATATTTTTGAAACAGCGGGCTTTTCTCGTGGTTTTCGATATCGGACTCGATGGCCACCAACCCTTCCTTTTTGATTTTGAAGAAGACGGCGTTCATGAGCAGCAGCAGCTCAAGATAATGGGCCTTGTTCAGGTGGGATTCGGAAAAGATGCTGCCGAGATGTCCGACAATGACCTTCAACGCTTTGCCTGGCGAGGAAATGATCAGGCTGCCGATGGCGGAGCCGAAGATGATGAGGACCTCGGCTGGTTGGAACAAAACGCTGAAGTTGCCTTTTCCTATGGCGTAGCCGGAGATGACCGACCCTAAAACAACTGCTATGCCGATGATTGTGAACATGTTGGTGTCTGTTTCCCTATGAAGTGCGTATTGGTAGAGGTCCAGCGGCTGGTGCAGAATTTTCACCGCGGAAACCGGAAAGATCAGGGTTCAAGCCAGCGCTTACTGATGAGTTGTTCCTTTTGTTTCTTGAGTGCATAGGTGGCGATAGTGTCCTGAACGATCCCGTTTGTCATGGCAAACTGGATAGCCACCTGGGAGCCGCCCTCCGGGAGGGGGGTCACCCGCGCTACCGAACCGCCGATCACAACCCAGCAGGGTTGGTCCGTGGAAAGGAGCATGTGCACTTCGACGAGATCTTCAGCCGCAAGCGTTTCAGGGGAGGTGAGCTTGATTCCGCTGGCGCTCAGGCTTACCTCGCCAACCCGTGTTGTTTCCTTGCGTCTGGCAATAAGATGAAAATCGAGCAGGCTGTCCAGCTTGGTGTTGATCTGGAGGAGCAGCTGGGTCATGGAGGGTCTGAGGTCTTTTTCCTCTTTGAACCGTGGCAGTTTGTAAAACTCAAACAGGAGGTCCAGCTTGGCGTTGGCCTCCAGCAGCATCAGGGCAAAGGCAGGGTCGATTTCATGGGGAAGAGGATTTAGTCCTCCCCCGAGCCTGCCGGAGTCGGAAAGGGCAACGGGAATAATTCTGGCTACGGGCAGGACGCCGTTCTCGATCTTTTGCACCGAGGTGGCCAGCAGATCATCAATCCGGAAATTTTCCCGGCGATTCTGGTCACTGTTGTTTGCAGGGTTGTCAGTTGGCATGCCTGTAAATCCTCTATAAAATACGGAACATCATACCCTGTTGCGGGAAATTTGGAATTATTTTTTGCGTGGGGAAGGGTGCTATTTTGCCTGGAAGCCGGAACGTCATGGCAAAGCGGTGAAGGCTAATGCACCGAGCAGGAGATGCAGGGATCGTAAGCCCGGACCAGCATCTCGGCCAGCAGTTCGATCTCCCGGTCTTTTTTTCCGGTCCGGGCATACTGGCTGGCCAGCGCCTCGATGTCGCGCAGGATGTTGGCGTGGTTCTGGCTGGTGGGGATAACGCAATCCGCCTTGATCACCTTGCCGCGGCTGTCAAATTTATAATAATGATAGAGGATGCCCCGGGGAACCTCAACCGCTCCGACCCCTTCTCCTTTTTTTGCCTGCACCGGCTGGCGCGGTTCCTGCCAGGGTGCGCCCAGCAGGGTGTCGATGAGCCGCACGGAATCAAGGGTTACTTGGACGCATTCCACCAGCTGGGCCACATTGGCCATGTAAGGGTTATGGTTTACCGGCAGCAGGCCCAGAAATTTAGAGATCTCCCGGGCGGTGGCATGGAGCAGCGTAAAGTTGTTGTTCAGGCGGGCCAGGGCGCCCACGGCAAAGGAGGCGCGGGACAGTTTGCTCAACTTGGAGGTGAAGCCCTCTGCGCAGTATTCATTGGTCATGGCCCGGTAGTCGCGTTCCTTTTTCAGCACCCCATCCGTGGAGACAAGCCCGCCGCCGATAAAGGGATAGCTGGTGTCTCCCTTGAGGGAGACGAATTCGGTTTCCCGGCTGAAGTCGGGGATGGCAAAGGTTTTAAACAGCTCCGCCGAGGCCAGCAGGTCGGGAACCGAGGCCAGCAGCCGCTGGCGGATCTTTTCCAGCTCGCCTTTTTCCGGCAGCATGGTGAAGCCGCCCACCACGGTCCGGGTCGGATGCAATCGTCTGCCGCCGATGATGTCGCAGGCATCGTTGGCCAGCAGCTTGAGGCGCAGGGCCCGCTGCACCACCTCCGGATGGCTCTTGGCCAGGGGCAGCACGCTGCCCGCGCCGAGGAAATCCGGGGCAGCCAGAAAATAGAGGTGCAGGATGTGGCTCTGCAGGGTTTCCATGTGCTTGAGCAGGAGCCTCAGATTCGCGGTCTGGGCCGAGGGCGTGATGCCAAAGGCGTTTTCCACCGCCCGGATGCTGGCCAGGGTGTGGCCGATGGAGCAGATCCCGCAGATCCGCCCGCAGATATAGGGCGCGTTTTCCCAGTGCTTGCCCACCAGCATGGCCTCGAAGAAGCGCGGGGTCTCGACGACCTGCCATTGCGCCTTTTTGACCACCCCGTTTTTGATGCTGATGCTGATGTTGCCGTGCCCTTCCACCCTGGTCAGGTGATGGACATTGACCTCGCAGGAGAGCTTCATGATTTTTTCCTCCTGGCCGGGGACTTTTTGGCTTGGGCGCGGATTGTGTCAGCAAAAGAGGCAAAGCCGCCGAAACATTCCAGCCGGTCGAGGATGGTCTCGCGGTCAAAGCCATAGGTATGCATGATCTCTTCCAGTTGTTTGAGGTTGGCCGCTTCCGCCGGACCGCGGCAACCCCAGCACCCCCTCCGGTTGCTGGTGCACCAGGCATCGCAGCCGGCCCGGGTGACCGGGCCGAGACAGGGCTCGCCGAGCTCGAACAGGCAGATGTTTTCGTTGGCCTTGCACTCCATGCACACCGGGTATTCCGGATGATGCACCGTTTTGCCCACCACCAGATCGGTGACGATTCGCTCGACCTCCTCCTTTTTTATGGGGCAGCCGAAGATCGAAAGGTCCACCTGGACAAAATCCGCAAGCGGATGCGCCTCCATGGTCTCGATGGGAAAGTCGCCGTACACCTCTTTCTTAACCCAGTCCGGATCGCGGAAGCGGTTTTTCAGCTGGTTGACCCCGCCAAAGCAGGCGCAGGAGCCAAGGGCGACCAGGATCTTGGCGTTCTTGCGGATCTCGGTGAGACGGGCTATTTCGTCCTTGCGGGTGACGCTGCCCTCGACAAAGGCGATGTCGTAGGTGTCACCGCGTTCGCTCATGCCTTCGCGGAAATTAACGATCTCCACCAGGTTGAGAAAATCGAGGAGGGTGGCCTCGTTGTTCAGAAGCTGCAGCTGGCACCCTTCGCAGGAACTGAGTTCAAAGAAGCCGACCCTTGGCCGGATTAGGGGAACGCCGAGGTAGGAGAGTTGTTCATCCATCTCAGATCGCCTCCTTGAGGTTCATCACCGACCAGTAGTCAAAAACCGGGCCGTCCAGGCAGGTGTACGTCGAGCCGATGTTGCAGCGGCAGCATTTCCCCCGGCCGCAATGCATGCGGCGTTCCAGGGAAACGAACATCTTCTGCATGGGCAGGCCGGCCTCGGTCAGCATCTTGCAGACGAAATGGAACATCACCGGCGGTCCGCAGACGATGGCATAGGTGTTGTTCCGCAGACTTGTGGTTTGGTAGATCCGTTCCTGCAGGAGCTCGGTGATCAGGCCGGTGCGCCCCTGCCAGCTCTTGTCCGTTCGATCCACCGTGATGCCGAGGTTGATGTCGAAGCGGCGCCATTCCTCGTACTGGTAGGTGAAGAGCAGTTCCGCCGGACTTTTGGCGCCGTACATGATGTCCACCCGCCCGTATCGGCTCCGGTTTTCCAGCACGGATAACAGGGGGGAGCGCAGGGGCACGATGCCCAGCCCCCCGCCGATGAGCAGGATATCCTGCCCCTGCATTTTTTTCAGAGGGAAAGAGGTGCCAAACGGTCCGCTGATCCCCACCCTGGCGCCCCGCTCGATGCGGGCGAGAAAATTGGTGAGATTGCCCACCGCCCGGATGCACAGCTCAAGGTCGCCGCGGCGCACGGGGGAAGAGGAGATGGAGAAGGGCGCTTCGCCGATTCCCGGCAGTTCCAGCATGACGAACTGACCTGGCCGGAAGGAAAAACGGTTCCGCTGATCGGGATCGATAATCTGGATCTGGTAGAGCTTTTCGCTGGCGGTGAGCGGGTAGATGCTGGTGATTTCTGCGGGCAGGGTGTACTCGAAGCTGCCCGGGTCTTGCTTGCGGTGCGTGCCTGGGCCCGGATCGAGAACATCGAGAAAAGTGAGTTTGTTCTGCATGGCTTACTCCTTGCCCCGGACGCTGGCGATGACCTCCGGGGGGGTGATGTCGGCAAGACAGGCTGCCCCGCAACGGCCGCAGCCGACGCAGAGAGACTCTTCAAAGGCCTCCACGAAGCCGCGGTGCTTGTGGTAGTACCTGTATTTCAACCGGCTGGCGCTTTGCGGCCGGAAGTTATGGCCGCCCGCCACCTTGGCAAAGTCGATGAGGTTGCAGGAGTGCAGGGATCTTGTTTTGCCCGCGTGTTGCAGGTCGAGATCGACCTGCTCGGCAACGCCGTAACAGTAACAGGTGGGGCAGACATTGGCGCAGGTTCCGCAGGAAAGGCATTTTTTGCCCCAGTAATCCCAGGCAGCTGATTCAAATTCAAGGTCGAGGATTTTGGTGAGATCCGAAGTGTCCACCGAGGCGGTGTAGTGCTTGCTTTTCTCGCTGGTTACATGCTTGTAGCGGGCGAGGTCTTTGGCGCTCGGATCCTGGCAGGTGATTTGGCTGAGCAGGTCAAAGGATGTGGCGGAAAGGATTTCCGCAAAATATTTGCCGCCCAGATCGGTGAGAAACAGGTCAAAGCCGTGGATGGCGGAGTCTGTTCCCATGGAGCGGCAGAAACATTGGGGCTCCGGGTTGCAGTCCAGCCCGATGATGAAGAGGTTTTTCCGTTTGCCCATGTAGTATGGGTTTGGATAGGTGCTTTGCGCCAGGACCAGGTCCAGCTTGTTCAGGGCGTTGATGTCGCAGGCATGCATGCCGAAGAAAACCAGGGGGCGGTAGACATTGAGGTCAACATGCTTTTCCCAGCCGTCGCGGCTTACGGCAAAGGTGGACAACGTTTCCTGGTAGGGGAGGACAAAGCGCTTGGGCGAATGCACCGTCTGGGTGTAGTCAAGGGCGAGGTCGCTGAAATCGTAGACCACGTCGAAATCGTAGAGGGGCTTGCCGTTGCGGTCATTCCCTTTGCTGACCGGGCCGACAATGATGTTGACGGCCAGCAGCGCATGGAGGCGGGCGAGTTCCTGTTTTTTGAAAACCTTGAAGATCATGGCAGCCCTCCTCGGCAGAGTTGGGGACCGGCGTATTCCGTTATAGAGAGCGGCCCATGTCTATGGGATATAACGATTGGCCTTCGGCTGTCAAGCGATTGTCCATGGGGATGTTATCTTGCCACCACGAAGGCCTTTAGGAAGCCGGAACCGGCCATGGTCTGCTCCATCTGCCTGGCTGCAGTCAGGGTTGATCCGGCCTTTACCTGGACGCGGTAGAAAACCTGATCGCCCCGGTCGTAGCGGACGGTCTCGGCCTCCCTGCCCCCCCGGTTCATCGTATCCTTCAGCCGGTCGGCGTTACTCTGAACGGTGAAGGCGCCGATCTGGACATAAAAATCCCCCTTCTGGAAATCCTCGTGGGGCAGGAACCGGGCCGCGGTTTTGTTGCCGGCAAGCCGGACGGTTTCCGCCTCGCCCAAGGCGGTGATCCGGACGTGGGCTGTTCCTTTTTTCATGATGCCGAGATCCCTGGCCACATTGTAGGAGAGATCAATGATCCTGTCTCCCACGAAGGGGCCGCGGTCATTGATCCGTACCGTGGTGGAGCGGCCGTTGTCGAGGTTTTCCACCAGGAGCCGGGTGTTCATGGGCAGGGTTTTGTGGGCCGCAGTCCAGTCGTACATATTGTAGACTTCGCCGTTTGAGGTTTTGTGGCCATGGAATGGATTGCCATACCAGGAGGCAATGCCGGTTTCGGTGTATCCCTCGGCCGAGGGCAGCGGATAGTAGGTCTTGCCGTCAATCTGATAGGGCCGTTGCGTGGCCGGGATGGTGCCTGCCTTCGGTGTTGGTTTGGTGCGGTAAACTGTCGGCGGCGGGGTGCTGGTGAGCACGGTCGTGCAGCCGGAAAATGCTGCAGCGCCGAGGAGCAGAAGGGCGGAAAGGGAAATTCGCAAAAAGGCTCTACAGCAACTCATGGCTTTTTCTCAAGGGGGAGGTTGGGCTTCAGCCGTTCGCTGAAGAACACCCCGGCCTTGCCAACGGTGTGCGGGGTGTAGGGAAGATAGCGTCGCCGCGCCGGCGCCACGTCCGCATTATCAAAAAGAACCTTTTCGTCCGCGTCCACCATGGACAGATGCAGGTCCAGGATGGGCCGGAAGATATGGAGCTTTCCGTCCGGACCAAGGCCGACCAGGGGGTTTTCCCAGCGGCGCAGCTCATAGCCCTTAAGCCACAGGCCGGGGGTTGATACGCCCGTGATCTTGTCCCGAAGGGAAGGCCCGTCCGGGGGAGGATTGTTCAGCTGTTCTTCCACCTCGCTGCTGCCCTGTACGGCGAGCATGGACCAGGCGGGATTATCGGGATGCTCGGTGCGGAGCAGATAGGTGCCCTGGTCGTTAAAGGTCCACTGGCTGTGGCACACGGTGCAATCGACCTTGTTGCCGTACTGTTTGTGGGCCGGATGGACAGGCTGGGGCACCACGATTTTTTTGCCGCTCAGCCGGGTGGTGAGCACAAGATGGCCTGCCTCGACATGCAGGTTGTTCAGGGGAAGGGGGAGGCCAGGGCGCCAGCCGTGGCAGCTGAGACAGGTCAGAGGTTTTTCTTTTTGGGAAGTGACGCCGTGTTTCCCCATGAGTTCCGCTCCGCTGTGGCAGTCAATACAGGCCAACCCTTTCTGCTGATGGATGTCCGGGGCCAGCTGGTGGAACTCAACACCATAGGGCCGGGTTTTTGTTCCATCGGTGCGGTAGGGGGTGCGGTACTCCAGATTGAAATCCTGCTCAAAGCGGCCATAATAGTCGGCGCCCACGAAGTTTTCGTAATGACAGTGCAGGCACTGGCTGTCCGTGGGTGACTTGCTGAAGGCGTGGCTGGTCATTTTGCCGTTGCCGTATGCCAGGTGGCAGGCGGCGCAGCCAGTGCCGCGCACCGTTTCCGGATAGCCGTCGCCACCACTGTACACATGGCAGCGCAGGCAGCGGCGGCGCAGCAGGTCATCGACAAGGTCGAGGGGAGAGGCGATTGTCTCGCGGGTGGGAATTGCCAAGAGGGAGGCAAGGGGGGCTTTCCCGCCAAAGGCATCCCGTACGGTATTGACCTCTTTGCGCAGGGTGAAGTGGAGCGAGGAGGCGACCTCGGCCACTTCCTTGGCATGGCAAGGCCCGCAGCTTTTTTGCATCCGGTCCGGATGCGCGGGCTGGCGGATGAGCCCGGCATGGGCCTGCTCCTGGGTTGCGCCCGCTTCGTTTCCGCCATGGCAGGAGGTGCAGGCCAAGGCGTGATTGGGGTCAAGCCGGACCGTCGAGTGGCACCCCTGGCAGCCGGGCTTGCGCACACCCTGGGCCGGAGCAACCTGTACGGCGGGCTTTTCCGGAGCCTTGCCCTTCTTGCAGCCGGGCAGCAGCAGAACCAGCAGGCAGAGAAGCGGCAGAATGACGTGGCTTTTTTTGTTGAGGCGAAACGGCATGGCGGAACGGGTATCCTCGGGTTTGATGAATGTTCCCGCCATACTACCTTATTTGCGGCAATGGCGACAAGCCGCAATTGCAACGGAAAAAGAAGACCAGGGGCGCAGGGTTGCGGATGAGTGGATAACCTCCGAAATTCTCTTCCGACCCAAGGCTTGACGATTTCGTATCATCTCAAAACTTCCATTGCGCTGCAAAGGTGACAATATTGTACCCTCAGGCAAATACAGGAAATAGGTGGCATCGAAAAGCATTTTCCCTTGGACAAACGAGGGCGGGATGCTGTATTTTAATGGCAATGTAATGTGGCCCGGTTATGTTGGGCTGTTGTTTTTGCCCCTGCTGTTTGTCGATTGCCCGATGAAGTCCCGGCGCAGACTCCGTTTCTCCTGCGTTGCGTCACGGCGATGGATTGCGTTGTTCACGCAGAAAGCCAGCCATCGTGTTTTCTCCTATTATTACGAGACCGACCTCACTTCATGAAAACTACAAATCACACCCATCGCACCAAGTTCATTTTTATCACCGGCGGCGTTCTCTCTTCCTTGGGAAAAGGGCTGGCTGCTGCTTCCATCGGCGCCCTGCTCGAGAGCCGCGGGCTGTCCATCACCTTTCAGAAGCTGGACCCGTACATCAACGTGGACCCCGGCACCATGAACCCCTTTCAGCACGGGGAAGTGTATGTCACCGATGACGGGGCGGAAACCGACCTTGATCTCGGCCATTACGAGCGGTACACCTCCGTGGTTTTGGGGCAGCGCAACAACTACACCTCGGGCCGCATTTACCATTCGGTGATCAGCAAGGAGCGGCGCGGGGAGTACCTGGGCGGCACCGTGCAGGTGATCCCGCATATCACTGACGAAATAAAGACAGCCATCCTCCAGTTTGAAGGCGAGGTGGACGTGGCCATCATCGAGATCGGCGGCACCATCGGCGATATCGAAGGGTTGCCCTTTCTGGAGGCGATCCGTCAGTTCCGCACCGATGTTGGCCGGGAAAATTCCCTGTACATCCATGTTACCTGGGTGCCCTACATCAAGACCGCGGGCGAGGTGAAGACCAAGCCCACCCAGCACAGCGTCAAGGAGCTGCGCGCCATCGGCATCCAGCCGGATATCCTGCTCTGCCGCACGGAAAGTCTGCTCAGCAATGAACTGAAAGCCAAGATCTCCCTGTTCTGCAACGTGGAGAAAGAGGCGGTGATCACGGCCCGCGATGTGGACAATATCTACGAGGTGCCCCTCTGTTTCCACGCCGAGGGGCTTGATGACATCATCCTCAACAAGCTCAATATCTGGACCGGGGCGCCGCGTCTGGATGCCTGGCAGGAGCTGGTCGAGAAGGTCAAACACCCCAAACGCGAGGTGGAGATCGGCATCATCGGTAAATACGTTGACCTGACCGAGTCGTACAAGAGCCTGCACGAGGCCCTGGTGCATGGGGCCGTGGCCAACGAGGCCAAGGTGCGGCTCCGCTATGTGAGCGCCGAGGAGATCGAAGACAAGGGGGCCGACGGTCTGCTGGCCGGGTGCCACGGGGTGCTGGTGCCGGGCGGCTTCGGCAGCCGCGGGGTGGCGGGCAAGATTCAGGCCGTGACCTTTGCCAGGGAGAAGAAGATCCCCTATTTCGGCATCTGTCTGGGCATGCAGCTGGCAGTGATCGAGTTCGCCAGAAATATCGCCGGAATGAAAGACGCGGACAGCACCGAGTTCAACCAGCTCACCAAGCATCCGGTTATCTATTTCATCAAGGAGTGGTATGATTACCGCACCGGCAAGATTCAGATCCGCGACGAATCCACTGCCTTGGGCGGCACCCTGCGGCTGGGAGCCTATCCCTGCAAGATGGTGGAGGGCACCTTTGCCCACAAGGCCTACGGCGCGGACCAGATAGAGGAGCGGCACCGGCACCGCTACGAATTCAACAACGCCTTTAAGGACGAGCTGGTGAAACATGGGCTCATCATCAGCGGCACCTCTCCGGACGAGAAGCTGGTGGAGATTGTTGAGCTGCCCGATCATCCGTGGTTTTTGGGCTGCCAGTTCCATCCGGAATTCAAATCCGGCCCCATGAAACCGCATCCTCTGTTCAAGGATTTTATCAGGGCTGCCCTGGAGAACGCCGGAATTTAAGGGGAAAGGCGAAAGGTTAAAGGTTAAAGGCGAAGAATCCGAGGAAAACCTTTTTCCCTTTCACCTTGGACCTGTCTTTAACGAAGGAGAGCAAACGTGGCGTCTGTTCGTATCCCGGATTTTTTCGAGGTCGGTCCCAACCGGCCTTTTTTATTGATCGGCGGTCCGTGCGTTATCGAATCCGCTGGTCTGTGCCGCGAAGTCGCCGCCGGCCTTAAGGAGATCTGCGCTCGGCTGGGCATCTCCTATATGTTCAAGGCCTCTTTTGACAAGGCCAACCGGACCTCCCTCGATTCCTTCCGCGGCCCCGGCCTGGAAGAGGGTCTGCAAATCCTGGCCGATATCCGCCAGGGCTTTGGCGTGCCGGTGGTTTCCGATGTGCACGAGGTGGCCCAGGTGGGGCCGGCCGCCGAGGTGTTGGATGTCCTGCAGATCCCGGCCTTTCTCTGTCGCCAGACCGACCTGCTGGTGGCTGCGGCCAAAAGCGGCAAGGTGGTGAGCCTCAAGAAAGGCCAGTTTGTTTCGCCTTGGGATATGCGGCACGCGGTGAGCAAGATCAACGCGGTGGCTAAAGATAGGCTGATGCTCATGGAACGGGGCACAACGTTCGGCTACAACAATCTGGTTGTCGACATGCGTTCCCTGCCGGTGATGCGCTCTTTCGGCTGCCCGGTTATCTATGATGCCACCCACAGCGTTCAGCTGCCCGGCGGGTCGGGGTCCAGCTCCGGCGGGCAGCGCGAGTTTATCCCAACCCTGGCCCGGGCCGCGGTGGCGGCCGGGATCGATGGGTTGTTCATGGAGATCCATCCCGATCCGGCCAAGGCGCTGTGCGACGGGCCAAACTCCATGCCCCTTAGGGGGGTGGAGCCCCTGCTCGCCCATCTCCTGGAGATTCATACCCTCATCCAGCGTCAGACAAGGGAGGATGGGGCATGACCGACCCCGGTTCCTGCGGTATCCCTGGCGGCGCATATCCTTCCGACTGTGAGGTCATGGAGGGGTTGCGGCAACGGGCCCTGGCCCGCACAGAATCGGACGAGCGCGGGTATGTCTGGCGCAACTGCCTGGTGCTGGCCAAGGAAATCCGGATGGTGCTGCTGGATGTGGACGGGGTTCTCACCGACGGTTCCGTGGTGTATGCCCAGTCGGGCAGCGAGCTGAAAGCCTTTAACACCAAGGACGGCTTCGGCATCCGCCTTCTGCAGGAGGCAAAAGTCGAGGTGGGTATCATCACCGCCCGCAGCTCCGAGGCGGTGCAGCGGAGGGGTCAGGATCTGAAGCTGGCCCATGTCTATCAGGGGGTGCGCAACAAGATTGAGGCATTTGACAGGATTCTTGCCGAGCAGAAGCTTTCCGCCAGGGAGGTTGCCTATATGGGGGATGACTGGCTTGATCTGCCCCTGCTCAGCCGGGCCGGGCTGGCGGTAACGGTGGCCGATGGTGTGGCCGAGGTCAAGGCGGTTGCCCATTATGTGACCAAGCGGGCCGGAGGCCAGGGCGCGGTGCGGGAGCTGTGCGACCTGATCATCGAGGCCAAGGAGCTGCGGGAAGAACTGCTCGGGCGGTATCTGCGATGATGACCGGCTTTCGCAATATCCTCTGGTTGTTGCCCGTGACCCTTTTGCTGTCCTGGCCGGTCTGGGGCGGAGCGGTCACTCGATTCCTGACTCCGCGCGGCGGCCTGGTCTCCAGCCTTGCCGCTCCTTCCCCGGCAACGGCCAAGGACGGGGCGGGGTTCAGCATGGAGGGGGTCTTGTTTTCACAGCTGAAAAACGGGGCGCTGGACTGGCAGATCCAGGCCAAGCACCTTTCTTCCGGAGAAGATCCGGACAGAATGCAGCTGGAAACCGTGGAGGCGCAGGTTTTTAAAAACGGTCAGCGCAAATTTGTCATCACCGGGCAGGACGGTGAATACAACAGCAAGAAAAAGATTCTCATCCTGCGAAACGGGGTCAAGGTGCAGGCCGAGAAAGGATTTCTGGTTCAGGCCGACAGCCTCAGCTATGATGACCAGGCCCGAAAGATCACGACCAGGGCGCCGGTGCAGGTCACCGACAAAGGCATAGACATCCACGGCAAGGGGATGGATTATGACATGCAGAAGGATTCCTATGATCTCGGCGGCCGGGTGAAGGTGGATATCCACTAGAGCGGCACAAGAACAAAGGAAAAAGGCAGCGCGTGAAAGATATTCCCTTGAAAGAACGGATCATCCTGGCCCTGGATGTGGAAACGCCGGAACAGGCCAGGGCGTTGGTGAAAAAAACCGAATCCCATCTTGGTTTTTACAAGGTCGGGCTGCAGCTTTTCATGGCCGACTGGTTCCAGACCGTTGACTGGCTGGTTGACCGGGGTCATAAGGTGATGCTTGATCTCAAGTTTTTCGATATTCCGGAAACCGTCAAGCTGGCCGTGGCCCAACTCCGAAAACACGGGGTGAGCCTGGCCACTGTGCACGGCAATGATCCGATCATCCGGGCGGCGATGGAGGAAAAGGGCGACATCAGGCTGCTGGCCGTGACCGTGCTCACCAGTTTCGGCGAAGAAGACCTGCGGGCCATGGGCATGACCCAGTCCATTGAGGATCTGGTCTATTTTCGGGCCAAGCGGGCGTTGGATCTGGGCTGCGACGGGGTGGTCTCTTCCGGCCTTGAGGCGGCCCGGTTGCGTGACGGGCTGGGTGAGAGGCTGCTGCTGGTCACCCCAGGAATCAGGCCAGGGGCCAATGTGCTCGACTCCGCCGACGACCAGACCCGAATCATGACCGCCGGCCGCGCCATCACAAGCGGCGCCGATCAGGTGGTGGTGGGCCGCCCCATTTCCAAGGCCGCTGATCCCATTGCGGTTATCGACGCCATGCAACAGGAGATTGCCCAGGCTCTTCAGTAAGGCAAAGAGCCTGGCGGCAACCCGGACGCCACATCCTTCCTCTTCCGTTACTTTCCTGCACCGAAAACCGCGGCTCTTTTCCGTGCGCGAGAAATCTCCTCTGCCCCAAACTCCACCTGGACAAGCTTCCTGAGAAAATTTCCCCCCATCTATTTACATCCAGTTTTATAAGGCCTACAATAAAAAAATAAGCCAAAATAACCGAACAACAGGAGGATAAACCATGCACACCAAAGAAGAATTGTGTGAGAAGATCAAGGCGGTTTTTCCGGAGATCGGCGCCTGCGGCATCGACCTGATGGTTGATTACGACAAGCAGAACAAGGCTTGGGTTGTTGACCTTAAGAAGGACCGCCACGAGCTCAAGACCTTCCTGGAGGAGTCCGAGGCGCAGCAGTGCATGGACGGCAAACAATGCGTGTCGCTCGGTCTGCAGATCGGCCAGCTCAGGAAGAATATCGAACAACTATAGTAAGGGGCAGCAATCCCTGATGCAGCGTGGTGAAAAAGGGTGTTTATCCACTAATCACACAAGGAGGAATAACCATGGCAGCAAAAATCCAATGGCGAACGGAAATGGACGATGCTCTGTGTCTGGGGCAAAAGGCGGGCAAGCCAATTTTGCTCGATTTCTTCAACCCTAACTGAATTGGCTGTCAACAGATGGATACAGTTACGTATCCCGAAAGCAAAGTTGTCCGCTTCATCGAAGAAAATTTCATCCCATTGCGTGTTAGCTTTGACAGCAAGCCCCATTCGGAGAAGTTCAACGTCAAGTGGACGCCTACCCTGATAATTTTGAGTCCTGAATCCCAGGAACATCATCGGACTGTGGGGTTTCTTGGGCCGGAGGAGTTGATTCCCTCGCTTCTACTGGGGCTTGGTAAATATTATTTTGAAAATGACCGGTTTGACGAGGCGCTGGGTCGCCTTGAGCAACTGGTTGACGGATACGGGCAAAGCGACAGTGCCCCGGAGGCCATCTTTCTGGTCGGCGTCTGCCGCTACAAGCGGTCGCACGACGCCAAGCCGTTGAAGAAGGCCTATGAAAAGCTGAGCGCTGCTTTTCCCAACAGTGAATGGACCAAACGCGCCTATCCCTATCGGCTCCTCTGAGTCATGGCGCAACCGGATCAGCCTGCCTGCCGCCTCGACGGCTCGCGGCTGATCCGCGTGTCCTGTTTTGCAAACGGTTTTCTGTCGCCGTGGGGCAGGAATGGCCTATGAAAAAAAACAGCTACGACTGTATCATCATCGGGGCAGGGCCGGGCGGTTTGCAGGCTGCCATCCACCTTGCCCGCTATAATCGCCAGGTTCTCCTTATCGATCAGGGCGGCGGTCGAACCCGCCATGCCCTGCACATTGAAAATTATCTCGGCCTTGAAGTCACCTCCGGCAAAGAGCTCGTTGATACCGGCATCAAACAGCTCAAGTCCTTCGGGGCTGCATTCAGGCGTGAGCATGTTGCCTCGGTGCGGGCCGCCGGGAATGGTTTTACCGTGATCACGGAAAAGGGCCAGTACCAGGCGCCCTATGCCATCGTTTCCTCGGGAGTGACAGAGAATACGCCGAAAATCAGGGGGATGAATAAATTTTTCAGCCGGTCGATTTTTACCTGTGTTGACTGCGACGGCTACCATGCCACCGGCAAGAAGCTCGTTATCCTCGGCGATTCCCTCGACGCCATGCGCCTCGCCTTTGCCATGCGGCAAATGTTCACCCCGGATATCACGCTTATCCTTCCGGCTGGTCTCATGCCGGATGATCATGCCGAACTGTTGGCCGAGGATGGCATTACCTTTCTGATCGGCGCTCCGCAGGAATTTTTTGGCGATACGGTGTTGACCGGCGTGAAGCTGACGGATGGACAGGAGATTGCCTGCGAGGTGGTCATGCTCAGTTATGATTATACCCTAAACGATTCCTGCCTTGCCGGGCTTTCCCTTGATCGGGATGGCAACGGAGCCCAGCTTTCAACCGATCCTGTCTGCGAAACGTCCATCAAAAACCTGTTTGCTTTGGGCGCCCTCAAGGCAGGCAAGGCCCAGGCCATTATTGCCGCTGGTCAGGGCGCCATGGTGGGCATCGAGATCAATCATCGCCTGCTGGACCTGTGAACAGGCCGGTCCGGCGAGAGACAAGGGGCCCATTTCTTTGCTGCACGCGTCAAAACTATTTTCTGTTATTCCACCTCAGCAGGCGATGTGGGGGCTTTCCCCGTCAGTCGACCAGGAACCATTCAACGAAGGAGGAACAAAATGAACGTGGAAAATATTTTTCAAAGCGCCGACTGGAAGACAGAAAAACATGTGCCGGTTATCGACTGCCCGGACCAGGCCCAGGCAGGTGAATTGTGCGAGGTGAAAATATCTTTGGGCAAGGAAATCGCCCACCCCAACACCACGGAACATCATATCCGTTGGATTCAACTTTTTTTTAAGCCCGATGGAGATAAATTCAGCTATCAGGCGGGAAATTTTGAATTCACGGCTCATGGAGAATCAACCGAAGGCCCGAATACCGGACCGGTTCACACTCATCACTCTGTCACTGCGGCGCTCAGAATAACCAAGTCAGGAACACTCCTGGCGGCAGCATACTGTAATATCCATGGGTTATGGGAAAGCTCCAGAGCGATCACGGTCAAGTGAGTGAACAAGGGCCTGGGGTGGTATCGGTATGCAAACGCCGATCGTGAGTGTTGGCGGCATTATTTGCTGGAGCAGTGCGGTTAGCCCCTCAGTGCGTTCGTCTTTTGGGATCATTTTCTGTACGTTGGTCGCGCAAGCACAGTTCTGTGTATTCAAATGAAAAAATATGGAGTTCTCCCATGAACATCTACCAATTTGCCATGCAGATGGAAAAGGACGGGGAAGATTTCTATCGTCGGCTTGCAAAAGAAGCAACTGTTCCTGGGCTTGCAAAAATATTTATCATGCTGGCGGACGAGGAAGTCAAGCATTACAAAGTGGTTGAACAGCTGAGCAGGAAGGAAGAAAATCCACCATCTGCGGATACCGCGATACTTGAAAATGTCAAAAATGTCTTTGTCGGGATGCGGGAGGAAAAGGGGCAATTATTCATTGATGTCACCGCAGCGACCGCCAGCTACAGAAAGGTTTGTACTATAGAGGATGAGAGCGAAAAATTTTATCGGGAAAAAGCCGAGCAAACCGAAGACGAAAACGAACGACGGATATTTTTCCGGTTAGCCGGGGAAGAGGCCAACCATTTCCGGATAATGGAAAATATCCTTGAGTTTGTTTCACGGGCGGAGCCGGGAAACTGGCTTGAAAACGCGGAGTGGCACCACTTGGATGAATATTGATAGATAGGCTCTTTCTCCCTGCGGCAAACAGTGGATGTACGAAAAGTCAATGGCCTCCACCTCATCTTGATTGAGCTTGGTAATTGTCTTGACCAACCTTGGACAGCCTGCGCTACGAAATGGAGGCTGTTGCCCCGGAAAGCAAGGCAAAGATGACCGGTCTGGTGAATTGATATGAAGGAACCTTCGGGGAGCTTTTTGACTACGATATCGAAGATTGATTTTTCTTCGAAATGTTACCACAGACAAGGGCAAGGTGCGATGAAACATGTGGTTATTGTGGGCGGAGGCTTTGCCGGTTTGAACGCCGCCAAAGATCTCGGCAACAGGCCGGATATCCGGGTCACTCTGATTGACCGGTGCAATCACCACCTATTCCAGCCCTTACTATACCAAGTAGCAATGGCCGCCTTGAGCCCGGCGGAAATCGCCGTGCCCATCCGTCATATCCTGGCCCGATACCGCAACATCACGGTACTGCAGGACGAAGTGCGCGATGTGGACCTTGCCAGCCACAGGGTCATGGCTCAGAACAGTTTCCTGGATTACGATTACCTGATTCTGGCCTGCGGTGCGCGCCACTCCTACTTTGGTCACGAGGAATGGGAAGAGTATGCGCCGGGTCTCAAGACCATTGAGCAGGCCACGGAGATAAGGCGGCGGGTACTTACCGCCTTTGAGGAGGCGGAACGGACCCGGGACTCGGAGCAACTCAAGAAGTTCCTTACCTTTATCGTTGTCGGCGGGGGCCCGACCGGCGTGGAATTGGCCGGCGCCATCGGCGAGATGAGTCGCTTCACCCTGGCCCGGGATTTCCGCAACATAAACCCCAAGCTGGCCCACATCATTCTCATCGAGGCAGGGCCGCGCATCTTACCTTCATTTTTCGAAGAACTGGCCAAAGTGGCGACCCGCAACCTGGAGAATCTTGGCGTTCAGATATGGACCTCAAGCAAGGTCACCCAGGTGGACAATAACGGTGTTACCATCGGACGGGAGCGAGTGGAGGCTGCCACCATCCTCTGGGCCGCCGGGGTGCAGGCCTCGGAACTAGGCCGAAAACTGGCCGTGAATTCCGACCTGCAGGGCCGGATTCGCGTGGAGTCATGTCTAAACATCAAGGGCCACCCCGAAGTTTTTGTCGCCGGTGATTTGGCCCATTTCGCCCATGGCGGCGGTGATCCGCTACCCGGCTTGGCGCCCGTGGCCCTCCAGCAGGGACGCTGGATCGCCAGGAATATTCTGCGCGAAAACGTGGGCAAAAAACCTCTACCCTTCCATTACATGGACAAGGGCCAGCTCGCCACCATCGGCCGCAGCAAGGCGATCATCCAGCTGGGTCGCTTCCGGTGCAGCGGCTTTTTAGCCTGGTTCATCTGGCTTATCACTCATATCTACTACCTGATCGGCTTCAAAAATCGGCTATTTGTGACCATGCAATGGGCCTGGTCGTTTTTCAGCTTCAATCGGGGGGCCCGGCTCATCGTCAACAAAGAGTGGCGTTTTTACCGGCCGGATACTTCTGTTGACATCTAGTTTCAGGAAGCCTGCTTATTAAAAAACAAGAGGTTCCAATAATCGCCTAACAGGAGGAAAGGCCATGCACACCAGAGAGGCGCTGTGCGAAAAGGTTAAGACCTTAGGTTGTCCTGAAGAAGGGCAAACACGGTCAAGGTCAAGACCCTGCTGGAGGAATTCGAGGCATAGCAGTGCATGGACGGCAAGCAATGCGTGTCGCTGGAACTGTAGATCGGTCAGCTCCGGAAGAATATCGAACAACCGCGTTAGGGGTCGTGATCCCTGGCGCAATCTGTTGAAAAAAGGTGTTTGCAACCCACTACACAAGGAGGAACATCATGAAACGTCAGGTTGAAATGGAAGAAACCATGCTTCGTGCCCACCGGGAGTTCCTGGCTCATCTCGAAAAATCTCTCAATCTTGTGGCTCAGGATATCGATGAGGCCGGGGAGATGGCGCATATCTGCACCGATGAGTGGTGCCTTGCCACCGAAGGAGTGCTCGATGAGCTGGCCAAAGTTGTCTTTGCGATCAGCGAGCCGCGCTGGCTTTCCAAGGAAGACTCCAAAAAGATCAGCGATCTGCGCCATCGTATCCACGGTCTGTACGCCCGCTACAAAGCAGTCAAAAAATAGCGCCGGGAGCCACGATCATGCCACTGGACATCCATCTTCTTATTGGCGGCGAAGCCGGACAGGGCCTGGTGACCATAGGCCAGTTGCTCAGCAAGGCCCTGGTCCGGGCCGGTTATGAGGTTTTTGTCAGCCAGAGTTATCACTCCAGGATTCGTGGCGGTCACAATACCTTTGCCATCCGCCTGGGCGAGGGGCCATTTTTTGCGCCCCGCGAGTCCATTGATATCCTGGTGGCACTCAACGCCGAAACCGTGGAGCTGCATCGCGGTCAGCTGACCGGCCAGGCGCGGCTCATTGCCGATTCCGCCTTTGCCCCCGACCTGCCGGGCACAATTTCGGTGCCGTTTGCCGAGCTTGGGCCGGAGCGACTCTGGAACACCGCAGCCCTTGCCCTGCTTGGCCAGATTCTGGGTCTTCCCTCTGATGCGCTCTATCAGGCAGTGGAGGCGATGCTTGGCAAAAAACATCCGGAAGCCCTGACTGAAAACCGGGAGATTATGGAGAAAAGCCGGGAGTGGGCTGTGGCCCATGTGCCGCAGCATGGCTTTATGCTGCCTGGCTGGACTCCCGCAACGGCCCGGCTTTTGCTGAACGGCAATCAGGCCATCGCCCTGGGTGCTCTGGCCGGCGGCCTTAAATTTTGCGCCTTTTACCCCATGACTCCGGCCACCTCCATTGTCCTTGAGCTGATCACCCATGCCGAGGCCATGGGCTGTGTGCTTGAACAGGCGGAAGACGAAATCGCTGCCATCAACATGGCTATCGGCGCGTCCTTTGCCGGAGCGATCAGCATGGTGGCCACCTCAGGCGGCGGTTTTGCCCTGATGGCCGAGGGAGTCAGCCTGGCGGCCATGACCGAAACGCCGGTGCTGATCGCGGTGGCCCAGCGGCCCGGTCCGGCCACGGGCATGCCCACCCGCACCGAGCAGGGGGATTTGGAGTTTGTGCTCCATGCCGGGCATGGTGAATATCCCCGGGCAATCTTTGCCCCTGGCAGCATCGAAGCCTGCTACCAGCTGACCCAGAAAGCCTTGGCCATGGCTGAACGCTCCCAGTCGCCGGTCTTTCTTCTGACCGACCAGTTTCTGGCCGATTCGTCCCGCCCGGTCGCGCCTTTTGACCCGGCGGCCATCGTCCCGGTCAGGGCGGGGGACGAGCCGGATGCGGTGCCGACCCCCTACCAACGCTATCGCCTTACGGAAAACGGCCTCTCGCCCCGCCTCCTGCCCGGTCTGTCGACGCATCTGGTGGTGGCGGACAGCGACGAGCATGACGAAGACGGCCATATCAGCGAAGATCACGGGGTGCGCGTCGCCATGGTGGAAAAACGGCTCCGCAAGCTCGATATCCTTAAACAGGAGGTCATTGCGCCCTCTCTTGATGGGGGAAAAGGCGCGGACCTCCTTCTCGTCTGCTGGGGCTCCAGTCAAGGACCCGTGCTGGAGGCCGCCGCTGTTCTGCGCGGGCAGGGGAGCAGTGTCGCCAGCCTGCATTTTTCCCAGGTATGGCCGCTGGTCCCGCCCCAATTTATTGACATTCTCCAGGGTGCCAAGGAGGTCGTCTGCGTGGAGGGCAACGCCACCGGCCAGTTTGCCCGGCTTATCCAAAGAGAGGCCGGGTTTGCCATTCCTGGCCGGATAGCGCGCTATGACGGTCTTCCTTTTACCGCCCGCTACATCCTGAAACGCCTGGAAAGCCTTGCCGCCGTGGAGGTACGAGCATGACATCCATCGAGGAATACGGCAAATACGAAACAGCCTGGTGCCCTGGTTGCGGCAATTTCGGGATTCTCAACTCCCTGAAAAAGGCCCTTGTTGCCTGCGGACTTGCGCCCCATCAGGTGCTGTTGGTTTCCGGCATCGGCCAGGCAGCTAAAACCCCGCATTATCTGAAGACCAATGTCTTTAACGGCCTGCATGGCCGCAGCCTGCCGGCGGCGATCGGGGCAAAGCTCGCCAATCCCGGACTCACCGTGATCGCCGAAAGCGGCGACGGCTGCATGTACGGGGAAGGGGGCAACCATTTTCTCGCAGCCCTGCGCCGCAATCTCAACCTCACCATTCTTGCGCACGACAACCGGGTGTACGGCCTTACCAAGGGCCAGGCCAGCCCCACCTCGGAGCAGGGGTTTGTGACCAAGACCCAACCCCACGGCGCTTTTGCCGCGCCCTTCAACCCGGTGGCCGTGGCGGTGACCATGGGCGCCTCGTTCGTGGCCCGCGGCTATGCGGGCATGCCGGAGCATCTCGCCGGACTCATCGCCCAGGCCATCAAACACCGGGGCACGGCCCTGGTCGATATTATGCAACCCTGCGTGTCGTTCAACAAGGTCAACACCTACAAGTGGTACAAGGAGCATTGTTATGAACTCGGCGATGCCCATGATCCGGCCGACCATGCTCAGGCCCTCCGCGCTGCCCTGGAATTTGGGGAACGCATCCCGCTGGGCGTCATCTATAAGATAGAAAAGCCGCTCTTCGAGGAGCAGTTCGCGGTTCTCAAAAACGGCCCGCCCGCCCGGCAGGAGGTTTCCCAGGAGGCGCTGCGGCAGGTAATGCAGCATTATGTTTAGGAATAGGTAGGGAGTAAGCAGAATTTTTTTGGGGGGTGGTCGATAAAGGGTAGCGGGACTGCTGCTGTGATGGGTAAGATCAAAGATCGTTTAAAAATAAGGGAGAAGATCTTTGACCCGCATGCATGGCACCCCCCTGGAAAGCCTCAAACAGATATTCGGCTATGACACCTTCCGGCCCCCGCAGCAGGAGATCATCGAAGGACTGATCCGGGGCGAGGATGCCTTTGTCCTGATGCCAACGGGCGGGGGCAAATCGCTCTGCTATCAGATCCCGGCCCTGCACCGCCCAGGCGTCGGCATCGTGGTTTCCCCTCTGATTTCCCTGATGAAGGATCAGGTGGATGCCCTTATCGCCTGCGGAGTCCGGGCGGCCTTTTACAACTCCTCCCTGAAAAGCGAGGAGGCGCGCCAGGTTCTTGCCCAGCTGCACCGGGAGGAACTGGACCTGCTCTATGTCGCGCCGGAGCGGTTGATGAGCGAGGGGTTTGTCGAGCGGCTGCGCGAGATCCCCATCGCCCTTTTTGCCATCGACGAGGCGCACTGCATCTCCCAATGGGGCCATGATTTCCGGCCGGAATACTGCAAGCTTGGCCAGCTGCGCAAGCTCTTTCCCGGCATTCCCCTCATTGCTCTCACCGCCACGGCCGAGCCCCATACCCGCAAGGACATCCTTGAGCGGCTGGGCTTAAGCCCCTCCCAGTGCCATGTCTCCGGCTTTGACCGGCCCAATATCCGCTACACCGTGCTGGAAAAACACAAGCCCTTTGCGCAGCTTGCCAATTTTTTGCAGGGGCGGCGGGAGGAGGCGGGGATCGTCTACTGTCTGAGCCGGAAACGGGTGGAGAAGGTTACGGAGCAGCTGCGCGAGGCAGGGTTTTCCGCGGCTGCCTACCACGCCGGGTTGCCGGCCATGCAGCGCCAGCGGGTGCAGGAGGATTTCCTGCGTGACGATGTCCGGATCATCGTGGCCACGGTGGCCTTCGGCATGGGCATCGACAAATCCAATATCCGCTATGTGGTGCATTACGACATCCCCAAGAACATCGAAAGCTATTACCAGGAATCAGGCCGCGCCGGCCGTGACGGGCTGGCCGCCGAAGCGTTGCTCCTGTTCGGCTACGGGGATATCGCCCTGGCCCGCGGCCTGATCGAAAACAGCGGCAATGCGGAACAGAAGCGGATCGAAATCCA
>JAJZRF010000095.1 GCA_021847425.1 Deltaproteobacteria bacterium
GCTTTCACCGGCTTCAACCATCTGTACTGCCCGGAGACGAAGTGCCTCCCTGGCTTGATGACTCAGTTTTCTGCCGTCGAATTTTTCCATGGCGGCAGTATAGCATAACCCTGGATAATGTCTAGTACTTTATGAAGTTATTAGTAAGTGCGTGTTTTTTTTATAAGAGCAATTGATGCAGCACAGGCAAGGTTGCGAAACTAAGAACAATACCTATGCCTACCAGTGCGGCAGTCAGGGCAGGGGAGAGATTGGCTAAAATGGCCAGTGCTCCAGCGGAAACCATTGGTGGCATCCCTGCTTCGAAAATCGAGACCCGTACGGTTTCTCCTTGCAACCCGATCATTTTACACAAAACCAATGCGGTTAACGGGGCCGCAATAAGTTTTATGAAAAGACCGACACCGAGTTGGGAAGCTATTTTCCTGTCCAGTTGAAAGGTGAGTTGGAAGCCCACGGCAATCATTACCAGGGGGACCAAGGTGGAAGACAATATTTTTAAAAGATTCACAGCAATGGACGGATAAGGAAAATCCTTGATAACGAAAGCGAGAATCAGGGCAATAAATGGTGGAAATGAAATAACCCTTTTCAAAACGCCCCGAAAGGTCGGGCTGCTTTTTCCTGTCCCATAGATGGCTAAAACCAGGGAGCCATAGGTCGCCAAAGCCAGGAAAGAACCCAATTGGTCATAGAGTAATGCGGTGGAAATAGCCTGGTCCCCGAAAAAGGCCTTAACCATTGGGATTCCCAGAAAAGAGGTGTTGCCCAAAGGAACCAAGAGAAGCAGGCAGCCCGTGGTCGCACGGTCCCATTTCAAAATTTCAGACAGGATTAGGATCAAGGCACAGGAGAAAAACAGCATCCCCCAAGGCATGAGGGCAGGGACCAATAAATTTTGCGAGAAGATCAGATCGGGAATCTTGAGAAGGACCAACGCTGGCAGCGAAATGTATATGACAAACAGATTCAGAACCTTTCCCGTCTCCGCGGAAAAGTCTGGGATGCGTTTTAAGGCCATGCCAATAAGTAAAAATGTTATTGTAATTACGAAATTTTCCATAATGCGATGTTGTATGGCGAGCCGGGCGAATTGGTTGGTTCGGTTCGATCATGCCAGGCCCTGGTTGCATGAAAAATCGGATCAGCGCCTCAATCGTTGAAAAATGCTCAGGTCCGTGGTGTACGCTTCGTTCTTTCGTCCCTGTCTGGGGTGATTTTGTCCGACGATCACTTTAATTCCGAGGTGCAGTAAGGGCAGCGCGTGGCTTTGGCTGCGATTGTGGAGCAGCAATGCGGACATTCCTTTGTGGTCGGTTCTGCAACCGGCGCTTCCTCTAGGCGGTCAAGTTTGTTGATACCCTTGATTAACATAAATACCGCGAAGGCCACAATGAGGAAGCTGATTACGGCATTGAGGAAAAGCCCATAGCTGATCGTAACCGCTCCCGCTGACTGAGCGTTCGCCAGGGTTGCATAGGGCCCAGCCGTTGTCCCCTGTTTCAGGGTTATGAAGAGATTTGAAAAATCGACGCCGCCCAGCAGGAGACCGATCGGGGGCATCATCACGTCCGAAACAAGACTCTTTACAATGGTGCCGAATGCTCCGCCGATGATGATACCAACAGCCATATCCACGACATTCCCCCGCATTGCAAATTCTTTAAATTCCTTCAGCATGGTTATTTCTCCTTGAGCCAGGGATTGAAAAGACAATTGGGCAGGGTTATCCATGCTGACAGCGGGGTATTGTTGCCAGCTGGTTTTTTTTTTACATTATTCCCTCGGGGAATCAGCGAGGCAACAGTGCTACTTCATTTTTGACTTGAGTGTGACCGTTTCTCCGGCAACCATGAACGTGCCGTAGCCACGATGATGGATCGTTCGTGGCTCTTTCACCGCAGGGTCGATCCAGGCCTTGAGCACTTCCAGGATAAAGAAGCAATACCGATCGACCATGCTGGTGTCGGTTACCCGGCACTCAAGATGCGCGAAGCACTCCTCGATGAGAGGGGCGCGGACTTGCTTCGCAGGCTTGGGCGTGAGGCCGAAGGTCTTGAACTTGTCGAGGTCCGCCCCCGAGGTATTGCCGCAGCCCACAACTTTTTCGGCAATTTCCACGGTGGGGATGTTGATGACGCATTCGTTGCTTGCCGCCAGCAGAGCGAAGGAATGGTTGCGATTGCTGATGACGCAACCAACCAAGGGCGGCTCAAACTCAAGCATGGTGTGCCAGGACATGGCCATGATGTTCGGCCGCCCTTCGCCGGTGGTGGTGACCAGGACGACCGGCCCCGGTTCGAGCAACCCGTAAACCTTGGAGAGCGGAAACGATTTTTTGGCCATGTTGGCATCCCCTCCTGGCGGTGAATGACAGCGATATGGTCGCCCCGGCATCCTGGCAACCCGCAACCTTGCTCTGTTTGTCAGCCTTTTTTGAACAATTTGTAAATGGCGGAAAAGTCTTCTTGCGCGATGCCCTCGGCAAAGGTTCTGGCGTACAGCTCTTTTACCACCGCGCCGGTGAAGAGAGTCTTTTTCTCTTCATACGCCAAGTCCTGGAGGCAATGGAGATCCTTGTAGATGAGAGCACTTGAAAAGTGGGTGGAGAAATCTTCCTGGAGCAGTTTGTTCTTCTTGGCGTTCAGGACAAGGGAGTTGCCGCCGCCCACGGATAAAATTTCCAGGATCTCTTCCTTTTTAATGCCAACGGTTTCGCCGAGCGACAGCGCCTCGGCAATGGTGGCCATGAAGCTTCCCAGCGCAAGGTTGTTGATGAGTTTCATCTTGGTGGCAAGGCCCGGTTCCTTGAGGTAGAAAAGATTCTTGCCAATGTTTTCCAGCACCGGCCTGGCTTTTTCATACCCTGCCTCATTGCCGCTGACCAGAACGGTGAGAGCCCCCTGCGATGCAGGCACGACGCTGCCCAGGACCGGGGCTTCGAGATACACCCCGCCGGCTTTTGCGCAAAGTTCATGAAAGAGCGGCACCTCTTTAAAATGGTTTGTGGAGAGATCCACGATGATTTTTCCGGAGAGATCGCCGGACAAAAGCCCCCCTTCCTGGCTGAGGATGGAGTGGACCGCCTTGCTGTCAAACATGCAGACAAAAATAATCTCCGCTTTGTCTGTTGTCGCCCATGGAGAGGAGGCTGTTTCGGCCTTCATTCCTTCTGCTTTGGAAGGCGTCCGGTTCCAAACCGTGAGGGTATGGCCGCAGTCTGCGAGGTGTCCCGCAATGGCCTTGCCAAGGTGTCCAAGTCCGATAAATCCTAAATGCATTGTCTTTACCTCGGGAGTTGTTTGCCGGCAAACGTTAAGCGCCCGCTTGCGCCGTCAATGGCCTCACCGCTTCAGCGCCGCAGCGGGCCCGGTGTCAAGAAAGCGCCTGGTTGATTGCAAGATGAGCGATCCTGAAAAAGGATATATATCTTCTATCCGTTCCGTTCCGGCACCACGGACCGGTGCTGCCCCTGTCTTTCCAGCATCCAGCCCGGATATTCCTCCGGCAACCGGCTGACCTGGTCCAGCGTCTCGATCTCCTCTGCGCTCAAGGCCACCTTTGCCGCTGCCAGATTGTCTTCGAGCTGTTCCATGGTCCTGGCCCCGACGATCACCGAGGAGACCGGTTGCTGCGCCAACAGCCAGGCCAGGGCGATCCGGGCGATGGAGACGCCACGTTGTTTCGCCATGGGGCGCATGGCCTCGACACAGCGGAAAGCCCGTTCCTTGTCGACCACGGGAAAGTCGAATTTGCTGCGCCGGCTCCCGTCTGGTCCCTTGCCGTCCTGGCTGAATTTTCCGGTCAGCAGACCGCCCGCCAGAGGGCTCCAGACCATGAGCCCCAAGCCCTGGTCGCGGATCAGAGGCGCCACCTCCCGTTCCAGATCGCGACCGGCGAGGGTGTAATACGCCTGGACGCTGGCAAAGCGCGCCCAGCCCCGTTTTTCCGAAATGGCCAGCCCTTTCATGATCTGCCAGGCCGTCATATTGCACACCCCGATGTAGCGAACCTTGCCGGAGCGGACCAGGTCGTTCAAGGTGTCCAGCGTCTCTTCCAGCGGGGTCAGGGGATCGATGCCATGCAGCAGGTAGAGGTCCAGATGATCCAGTTGGAGCCGTTTCAGGCTGGCGTCCACCTCGTTCATCAGATGGTAACGCGATTGGCCCCGGCCATTGGGCAGGTCGTTCATGATCCCGGTGGCCTTGGTGGCGATCACCAGTTCGCCGCGCGGCAGCCCCAGGTCGCGGATGGCCTGACCGACCAGCTGTTCCGACTGGCCCAGCGAATAGACATTGGCGG
>JAJZRF010000044.1 GCA_021847425.1 Deltaproteobacteria bacterium
TCCTGGTGGTGACGGAGGCGGAAATTGCCGAGGGCACGGGCTGTGATCCGGAGATGGCCAGGCGGCTGATCAGCGCGGTTCAACAGATGGACCCGGCCGGGGTCGGGGCCAGGGATCTCAAGGATTGTCTGTTGTTGCAGCTTGACCGGTTGGGGCTTGGGACCTCCCTGGCCGCCACAATAGTCCGGGAGCATCTGCATACCCTGGAAAACAGGAATTTCGCCGCCATTGCCAGGGCTACGGGCCGTCCCATCGAGGAGATCTTGAGCGCGGTCAAGGTGATCACCGAGCTGGACCCGCATCCGGGCAGGATTTATTCCGAGGATGAGCCCCAGTACATCGTCCCGGATGTCTATGTGCACAAGATCGGCGGGGAATATGTCATTCTCCTCAACGACGAAGGGCTGCCCCGCCTCAAGGTCAGCAATTATTACAAGGATATCCTGAAAAAGGATTCCGGCGCCCCGGCCGAGACCAAGAATTATGTGCAGGACAAACTGAAATCGGCCCTGTGGCTGATAAAAAGCATTCATCAGCGGCAACGCACCATCTACCGGGTGGTGGAATCGCTGCTCAAGTTCCAGTACGATTTTTTTGAAAAAGGGATCGCTTTTCTCAAGCCCCTGGTCCTCCGGGACGTGGCCGAGGATCTCGGCATGCACGAATCGACGATCAGCCGGGTGACGAGCAACAAGTACGTGCACACCCCCCAGGGCACCTTTGAGTTGAAATATTTCTTCAACTCCTCCATCAGCCGCCACGACGGCGGGGAGGCCATGGCCTCGGAAAGCATCAAGGAGCGCATCCGCACCATCATTGGTGGCGAGAACCATCAAGATCCCTTAAGCGACAATGCCCTCGCCGAGATCTTCGCCAAGGAGGATATCAAGCTGGCCCGGCGCACCGTGGCCAAGTACCGGGAGCAGATGGGGATTCTCCCCTCCAAGTTCCGGAAAAAACCCAAGCTGAGCTGACCGTTAGCCCTCTCTTGCCGCCATGCATGAAACCAGCCGCCCGTCACTGACTCTGACCATCATCACCGGCCTGTCCGGGGCAGGCAAGTCCACGGCCCTCAATGTGTTCGAGGACGCCGGGTTTCTGTGCATCGACAATCTCCCGGTTTTTCTTCTCCTGCCCCTGCTTGACGGCATGGCTCGCAGGGCCGAAGGTTCGCACCGGTTGGCCCTGGTCATGGATGCCAGGGATGCCGAGCTTGCCCCGGCCCTGGCCGGAGTTTTGAAAGAGGTGAAAACCAGGACCACCCTGGTCCAGATCATCTTTCTCGAGGCCAACGATACGATCCTGCTCCGCCGGTACAGCCAGCTGCGGCGCGCCCATCCCCTGGCCCAGGTTGGTCTGGTCCAGGACGGAATCTCCTCGGAGAAGAAACGGCTGGCCGGGCTTCGGCATCTGGCTGACCGGGTGATTGACACCAGCAGCCTGACCCCCACCGAGTTGCGGCAAAAACTCCTGCTGCACGACGCCTCCCCGGTTGCCGACATGCGGGTCAACATCCTCTCTTTTGGCCATAAACATGGGCTGCCCAGCGAGGCGGACCTGCTGTTTGATGTGCGGTTTTTGCCGAACCCCTACTATGTGGCGGAGCTTAAGGAGAAAACCGGCCTGGATGCGGCGGTGGCTGCCCATGCCCTGGATAACGCCAGCGGCAGCCAGTTCCTCGTTCACCTCTCGGCCCTGCTGGATTTCCTGCTCCCGGAATTTGAGCAGGCTGGCAAGGCCTACCTTACCATTGCCGTGGGGTGTACCGGCGGGAAACACCGCTCCGTGGCGGTGGCCGAGGAGATCCACCGCCATCTGGCCGGGGGGAAATGGGTGGTGAAGCTGTTTCATCGCGACTTGGAAAAGTAAGCCTCTTATTAACTCCCCCTCCCTCGACGGGAGGGGGCCGGGGGGTGGGTGAAGTCGCAACCTGCCTATTTCCTCGCTATTTCCCCCCTCTCCCTAACCCTCCCCCGCAAGGGGGGAGGGAATTTTTTGGCCTGACGAGCGCATATGACACAAACACCACTTCTGAACTGGCAGGCAATCGACACGGTCCTGCTGGACATGGACGGCACCCTGCTGGACCGGCATTTTGACGATTATTTCTGGGAGCATTATGTGCCGGAAAACTATGCCCTGGCGCATGATCTCTCCATCGACGGGGCCCGGCAGGAGCTGCTGGCCCGTTACAAGGGGCGGGAGGGAACCCTGGCCTGGACCGACCTGGATTTCTGGTCCAGCGAGCTGGGTCTCGATATCCCGGCCCTCAAGATGAAGATCAATCACCTCATCGGGGTGCATCCCCACGTGGTTGCCTTTCTCAAGTTCTGTCGCGAGGCCGGCAAGAAGATCTACTTGGTGACCAACGCCCACAGCAAGACCCTGGCCATCAAGATGGAAAAAACCGCGCTGGCAGGCTATTTCGACCGGATCATTTGCGCGGAGGAGGTGGGGATGGCCAAGGAGGATCCCATCTTCTGGCAGGGGCTGGAAGCGATGCTGGGCTATGAGAAGGAAAGAACCATGCTGGCCGATGATACCGCAAAGGTGCTGGCCTCTGCCAGGCTTTACGGCATGGGGGTTCTCATCTTTGTCGCCCGGCCCAGCAGCCGTAAGCCGGTTGTCCACTCAGAGGATTTCCCCTCGGTTGTCACCTTCAAGGAGCTTATTCCCCGAAACGAGTAAGGAGAAAGGCACAAGGTGCAAGGTCAAAGGAATCGCCAAAAAACCTTTCGCCTTTGACCTTGCACCTTCAGCCTATTCCAAAGGAACAACCATGCACGAAAACGAACAGGCGGAATTAATCACGGTTATCGGTGATTTTCTCGAGATGGGCCATGTGGAGAACATCATGGCCATGTTCAAGCAGGATACTTCCCTCTACGCGCTCAGCGGCGAGCTGTTGCGCGATGAGCGCTTCATGGTGCGGATGGGCATGGCGGTGCTTTTTGAAGAGCTGAAGGGGATCCGGCCGCAGGAGGTGGCCCTGGCCATCCCTGCCCTGCTCCCGGTGCTTGGGGAGGAAACCCCGTGGATGCGCGGCGAGGCCGTGAACCTGCTGGGGATCATCGGCACCTCCGAGGCGCTTGCGCACATCACGCCCCTGGCCGATGACCCGGAGCCGCAGATCCGGGAGATGGTGGGAGATATACTCGAGGCGCAAGGTGCGAGGTGAAAGGCGAAAGGCGAAAGGTTTTTTGGCGATTCCTTGAACCTTTTCCCTTTCGCCTTGTTCCTGTCCCTATTCCTTCCAATCCGGCCGCAACCCCAGCTCGGTCAGCTGCTTTCTCGCCACTGCGGACGGGGCGTCGGTGAGCGGGCAGGTCGCCTTCTGGGTCTTGGGGAAGGCGATGACATCGCGGATGGAGTCGCGGCCCAGCAGGATCATCATCAAGCGGTCCAGGCCAAAGGCCATGCCGCCGTGGGGCGGCGCGCCAAGCTCAAGCGCCTTGACCAGGAAGTCGAATTTGTCAGCCACCTCCTCCTCGGAAATGCCCAGGGCGGCAAAGACCCGTTCCTGCATCTCCTTCTGGTGGATGCGGATGGAGCCGCCGCCGATCTCGGTGCCATTCAGAACCAGGTCGTAGGCCCGGCTCCGCATCTTGCCCGGTTCGGTCTCCATGAGGGGGATGTCTTCCTCGTTGGGCGCGGTAAAGGGGTGATGCACGGCCGTATGCCGCTTCTGCTCGTGGTCATACTCCAGAAGCGGAAAGTCGCAGACCCAAAGAAAATTAAACTGCTTCTTGTCGATCAGGTTCAGGCGGCGGCCCAGCTCAAGGCGCAGCTCGGACAATGCCTGATGCACCACATTGGGCTGGTCGGCCACGAAAAAGAGCAGGTCGTCGGTCTCGGCGCCCAGGGTTTTGGCCATCCCTGCCCGCTCCTCGTCGGAGAAGAACTTGGCAATGGGCGATTGCCATTCGCCCTCCGGCTTGACCTTGACCCAGGCCAGCCCCTTGGCCCCGAAATTGGCCACGTATCCGGTGAGGTCGTCCAGATCCTTGCGGGAGAAATGGGTGCACCCCTTGGCGTTGATGGCCTTGACCATGCCGCCTTTTTCCACCACGGTGCGGAACACCTGGAAGCCGCAGTTGCGCACCTCCTCGGTGAGGCTGATCAGCTCCAGGCCGAAGCGGGTATCCGGCTTGTCGCAGCCATAGCGGTTCATGGCCTCTTCATAGGTCATGCGCGGGAAGGGCAGGCTGAGATCCAAGCCGATGGTTTCCTTGAACAACAGCCGCATCAACCCTTCGCCCACCGCGTAGATGTCCTCCTCCTCGACAAAGGAGAGCTCCATATCCACCTGGGTGAACTCGGGCTGCCGGTCGGCGCGCAGATCCTCGTCGCGGAAGCAGCGGACGATCTGGTAGTAGCGGTCCATGCCCGCCACCATCAACAGCTGCTTGAACAGCTGCGGCGACTGGGGCAGGGCGAAGAATTTCCCCTGGTTGACCCGGCTCGGCACCAGATAGTCCCGTGCCCCTTCCGGGGTGGAGCGGGTGAGCACCGGGGTTTCGATCTCAAGAAAGTTCTCGTTGTTGAGGTAGGTCCTGATGGCCTTGGCCGCTTTGTGCCGCATGATCAGGCCCTCGGCCATGCTGGGACGGCGGAGGTCGATGTAGCGGTATTTGAGGCGCAGGTTATCGGAGATCTCGGTTTCCTCGTCCAGCGGAAAAGGCGGGGTCTTGCTCTGGTTGAGGATGCGCAGCTCCAGAACCCGCACCTCGATTTCGCCGGTGGCCAGCTTGGGGTTGACCATGCCGTCGGGCCGGGCCTCGACCAGGCCCCGGATGGCCAGAACCCATTCGCTCCGGATGCCGTGCGCCTTGGCATGGACCTCGGCATTGATCTCGGGGTTGAACACCACCTGGGTGAGGCCCCAGCGGTCCCGCAGGTCGATGAAGATAACCCCGCCATGGTCTCGGCGCCGCAGCACCCAGCCCATGAGGACGATTTCCTTGCCGACATCGGCGTGGGTCAAACCGTTACAGTGGTGGGTGCGTTTGAGTCCTCCCATGGATTCCATAGGACTGCTCCTTTTTGGTAGTGAAAAGTAATGAGTGAAAAGCTCGTGTTTGTTTCGGCTTCGTATTCTACTCCCCTCCCTTGACGGGAGGGGTTGGGGGTGGGTGGCGTTGCAGGCAGCGTCAGGTTTGGCAGAGCCCCCCACCCTGACCCTCCCCCGCAAGGGGGGAGGGAACTTAGGGGTATATCTTTATCGTTGTGCAACTGCCTCAATCAGCATCGCGCACAACGCCTCTTGCGTCCCCGCCAGCAACAGGGTTTGTTGCTCCTTGCTGGTCATGTCGCGCAGCACCGCTTCGCCCTTGGCAAGCTCTTCCTCGCCCAAAATGAGGGCAAAGCGAGCCTTGGACCGGTCTGCCTGCTTCATCTGGCTCTTCAGGCTCTTGCCCTCAAGGTCCATGGCCACCTGCACCCCTTTGCGTCTGAGGAGATGCACCAGGGGAAAGGCCCGGACAGCGGCTTCTTCGCCCAGGGCGGCGACAAAAAGATCCGTGGCAGTTTCAGGGCAACCGGCCGCGTTCTGCTGACTCAGCAGGAGTGCCAGCCGTTCCATGCCCATGGCAAAGCCGATGCCGGGCATGTTTTTTGCCCCGCCCAGTTGTTCCACCAGGCCGTCATAGCGGCCCCCCGCGCCCACCGCGCTCTGGGCGCCCAAGACATCGGTGATGAACTCAAAGGTGGTGCGCGTATAGTAATCAAGGCCGCGGACCATGAACGGGTTTACCGTATAGGGAACCGCCAGGAGATCAAGGCTTGCCTTCGTTTGCCTGAAATGGTCACCGCAGGCCGGGCAGAGATGGTCCAGGATGGAAGGCGCATCCACATATTGCTCTTGGCAATGGCTGCTCTTGCAGTCCAGCACCCTGAGCGGGTTCGACAGGCTGCGTCGTTGGCAATCCTCACAGATATGCTCCTTGCGGGCGGCGAGGAAATGCACCAGGGCCTCTTTGTAGGCGGGGCGGCAGGCGGTGCACCCCAAGGAGTTGATTTGCAGGCTGGCGGTCAGGCCAAGCTCTTCCAGAATCAGCCAGCCCATGGCGATCAGCTCGGCATCGAGCCGGGGATGATCAAGGCCCAGCACCTCGACGCTCATCTGGTGAAACTGCCGCAACCGCCCTTTCTGCGGGCGTTCATGCCGGAACATGGGGCCGATGGTGTAAAGGCGCTGCACCGGGAGTTTTGCCTGAAGGCCATGCTCGATAAAGGCCCGCAGCACCGAGGCGGTGCCCTCCGGCCGCATGGTGACCCAGTCGCCGTTGCGGTCGGCAAAGGAGTACATCTCTTTTTCGACGATATCCGTGGCCTCGCCAATGGATCTGGCAAAAAGCTCGGTTTTTTCAAGAATCGGCACCCGGATCTCGGTAAAGCCGAAGCGCTGAAAAATCCCCCTGGCCGTTGCCTCGATATGCTGCCAAGCCCCAACCTCATCGGGGAGAATATCCTTAAAGCCTTTCAGGGCCTGAATAGTCATTGCTTGCCTCACCTGCACCGAAGATAAAAACACCCGAGCGTTTCCGCAGGGAAAATACGCCAATCAGAGAAAAATGGCCGAAAAACAGGTATTCTTATCCCACCTCTCCTTAAAAGTCAAGAGAGGCAAGAGAAAGGGGGTTGGCATCAAGAGGAAAAGACTCTCGAGAGCGTGAAAAAATCAAGGGGAGGAAATCACCAGAGGATGCTCACCCCATATCGGGGAATGGTCTGATCCTTGGTGAGTATTGTGAGATTGTTTTTCATCGCTTCGGCAACAAGCAGGCGATCAAAGGGGTCGCGGTGGATAAGCGGCAGGGTGGCGGCGGCGATGGCGGTGGTGAAACCAATGGGCAGAGGTGTGATTCGTAGTGCCTGCATTGCGGTGGGAACAAAGGCGCTTGGTGGTTCTGGAAGTTCGATCCGTCCCAGCTTCCAAAGCAGAGCAATTTCCCATCCGCTGGCAGCGCTCAGCAAAAGTTCGCACGATCCTTGCTCGACTGTTTTTCGAACGACAGGGGAGAGTTTCTCCGGTTCCGCTGCGAGCCAGAGAAAAACGTGGGTGTCAAGGAGGTAGGTCATCCTTCGCCTTCCCGATCGGGCCAAAAATCGTTTATGATTTCGACCGGCAGGGGCTCCAGCAGGTCGCCATGGATCGTTACCTTGCCGAGATAGAGCCCCAGAGGACGCGGACCGTTTTTTTCAATGAAGGGTATAAGCCGGGCCACCGGCTTCCCGGCTTTGGTGATGATCACGTCCTCACCGGTTTGGACTGCTGGTATGAGCTTTGAAAGATTGGTTTTTGCTTCATGAATGCCGACGCGCATGTGTTGCCTCATTATTTTCAGCATTAGTTTACTTGCAGACTAATGTAGTCTCAGTTTAAAAAAATGTCAATCCAGCAGGGAGGAAACGAGGCGAAATCCTTCTATTTGTGCGGCTTGTCGGTCAAAGGTGGCGGTTTCCGTGCAGTCGGCGGCGCGATTGGTGCAGGCGATGAGGCAGTCGGCAAAATCCGCAGGGGTTTTCCGGTAGATAGTGAGCGCACTCCAGACCTCTGCCGAATGCTGGACACGGAACGATGCGGTTCGCAGGATTTGTTCAACCATGCGTCCAATCTCGTCGCGGCCCGCGCTGTAGCAACCCTTCACAACCCAAACCACCTCGCAGAGAACGATCTGGTTGATAAAAAAAGTTTCTCCAGCTTGCTCCCCGCCTTCAATAAGCGCGGTGGCTGCCAACGACTGTTCCGCATCATCCTGAACGATGTATCGCACCAGGACATTTGTGTCGAGCCCGGTCACGCCTTTCCTCCTTCCTGCTCTATGGCCGCCTGCATGTCTTCAAGGCTGACAGTCTTTCCCGCCGCAGAAATCATGCCTTTGAGCTGACGTACCTCCGCCGTTGCAGGGGCAATGCGCACGCTCCCCTGCGGATCGACTAAAAATTCAAGCCGCCCGCCCGTCCGGAGCTTGAGATAATCCCGTATTTCTTTTGGGATGGTGACCTGCCCTTTACTGGTGACTGTTGCAGTAGCCATTGCGCACTCCTTACCTTGCAGACAATTTATTACTTTATGGTAATTAATTGTCGTATGATTGTCAACGTGCGAACAAAAAAAGCCCTGCCGGAAATCCCGGCAGGGCTTGATGAAAAAATAGTGGCGTCCCTGGTTTCGTGTATCAGGCGTGTTTCACTTTGTTCTTCGCCAGTCGGATGAGGGAACGAAGGGCATCGTTGACCGCCTTTGCATCAGGAAAGATGGCGGAAACGTCGTCATCAAGCTTGACGATATTAGCCCCCTGCCTATAGCGGTCAGTGTACTTGCCACGAACCCCATCAGGCATTGAAGAAAAATCATATTCCGGTCTCAAGTCATCGGATGCCTTAGCAGCTTTCTTCATAAAAAGTTCGCTCCTTTCCCTTTTGTGCATGTCCGCGCCGAGATTACACGGATAAACGTACCTTCGCCTCTCAAGGTAAAGGTGACATGCATTATGCAGTTGCCATCGGTCTTGCCAAGGGTCAACAGGGGTGCGCGTAGCGTCGGGGGAGAGAAATTTTTCAGGCCGCGAAACGGAGGACTTCAACCTCGGCGCCTCTTTTGGCCGCATCCTCGGCCAGGCGCAGTACATGACTGGCAATGGCTTCAGATAGATAGTATTCGCCGCAAGTGGAACAAATATCGGCGGGAACCTTCTTGATGATTACGGCGGTGTCGCCACGATGAAGGACAACCGTGGTCAGGCCACTGGTGGTGTCGCCGGTTTTGCAGACTGTGCAGTGCATGGTTATCTCCTCGTTTGGTAGTCGGGTTGCCAAACCGTATCATCCGGAATGTAGAGCGTGATAATGAAACATTTTCTGCTCGCTTGGTTTTTTGCAACAACGACATGGATTGGCGTATTCTTTCTGAAGCCGAGCAAGAGGAAGCTTGGGTGTGGTCTATCGTCGGGATAGGTGTCAATAATTTGCCCGGTTTCGATAACTGTTTTGACATCAGCTACGGATATCCGCCGCTCAAATATCCGTTGTATTGCATGACCAGTGAATATCAGTTCGGAACATTCCATTTCTTTTTTTACACCTTTTCAGGCGAAGTTGGAAGATAAAAGGCTGGTGGCTGGGAGCTGCCAGTTAAAGTCGTCCGCTATCCGCCATCAGCGAAACAAAAAAAAGCCCTGCCGGAAATCCCGGCAGGGCTTGATGCAAACAGAAACCAGCTAAGCGCTATGCGCAGGGCATAGGCAGCATTAGAAGGTCATGGTCAGCGAGTGGCTCAGCACATAGACATTCTTGGTGATGTCGGTGGCATTGCCCATGTTGAAATAGTCGCCGGTGTCCAGGTAACCGAAATGCGCTTCGTAGGTCAGGTTGTCCAGCAGTTTGTAGGCTGCGCCCAGGTCGTACTCCCAGCCGTAGGTGTTATTCTGATTGAGAATCTGGGTCTCATCCGCCTTGGCCCAGCCAATGGCGCCGTGCAGGGTCAACTGGTTGGAAACCGCGTAGTCGGCTGCGGCAACAATGGCATGCATGCCGTCCTTGCTTGCGGTGGCGGTCAGACCGCTGTAGACATAGTTGTTCAGGATGCCGGTGCTTCTACCAGTGAGCACATACAGGGGTTCGAACTGATCGCCGGTGCCGGTGGTGCCGAGGGCGTTGGTCATATCGCCGCCGTTGACATCCTTGGCCGGATCCTGGCCCTGGGCATAGGCGTACGCCAAGCTGGCGGTGAGGGCGTCGATCTTGACGCCGCCCTGCAGGAAGGCTGCCCAAGAATCATAGTCCCGTTTCAGAAGGGCGGTGCTGGCATCGTAATCCTTGGAGCCGAAGAAGTGGGTCAGCTCGGCATTGGCAAAGTAGTTATCCATCTTGAACTTGCCGTACACGGACAGATCCTGCAACTGGTCGGAAACGGTGGCAACGGTTTTGTTGTTCTTAAAGGCGTACTCCAACCCGGAATCCAGGTTGTCGTTCTTGTAGAATGCCCGGGCGACATACTTGGTGTAATCCGCGTCGGTTCCAGGCAATGCTTCGGTTCCGGTCTTACCATCAATATTGTCCTTGCTCTTCTCCATGAAGAACTGGGTGGTTACAGGCCCGCTCGCCAGGAAGGAGGGGAAGAGCTGGATCCGGTCGGCGCGCTGGTCGAAATCCATGAACGCAGTGCCCCAGCCGCCTGCCGGGGTGCGGCCGATGACGAACTTGCCGATGGGGGAGTCATAGTTCATGTACAGCTGATGGACGTACACATTGTTCTTCCCGTCATTTCCGTACATGTTGTTGCCAAAAGCATCGCCACCGGTCTGGGTGCCCCAGAAGGTGCGGTCTGCCAGACGGATGACGGAAACCATGGAGACCTTGTCGTTCACCTGCATGGTGGGTTTGATCTCAAAGGTGTGCATATACCAGGAATCGGAATGGTTGGCTGCGCCTTGGTCCACCGGCATGATGCCACCGGGTCCGATGAGGGGGGCTGTGGCGACGCTGCCGAGGGTGAAGTTATTAAAGTTGGAAAGATAGGTGCCCTCGACCGAGTACTTGCCGCTCATCTTGAACTCAACGGCTGCTGCAGTAGAGGCCAGACCCGCGACCAGCCCCAAAGCTGCGATTGTGGATAATACCTTTTTCATCTCTTATCTCCTTGATAAGTGTTAATAAAAAAAACGACTCAAGTCCTTTAAAGCAAATTTAGAGCGAAATTGTCAAGTTTTTTATACCGTGGTGTGATTTTTTTTACCGGAATAATAATCAGCTGTCAACCGTTAAGTTGTCAGCTGAGCCTCTTGTGGAAGTCGCGTGGTTCGACCAAGCTCTCCTGAGCAAAGCCCCAGAGGGCTCGCCACGGGACCTCCCATCCCGTTGACTCTGTGCCATCGTGTATGCATTGCTGACGACTGATAGCTGTCAGCTGCAAGCTCACTGCCGCCGCTTCACTGCTCCTGTTTTTTGCTGAAATCCAGCTGATAGATGAGCATGGTGGAGGTCTGTTCGGAGAAGAGATCAAGCGGGCTGCTGTCCAGAATGATGCCGACCATCAGTTCCGCGCCCTTTTTGTCCGCGTTGGGGCGCAGCAGGTAATCCACGATATAGCCGTCGATCTTTTTGGTGCGCCACATCTCCGTGAGGCCGAGGCCGTTCCAGGTGAGGGCGTGGATCTCGCCGGCGGGGTAGCTTTTCATGTTCTCGAAAAGGCGTGAGGAGGAGGAGAGGTTCTTGTTGATGATGATGTCCTGCTTGCCGTCGCCGTTCACATCATAGGCAATGATCCGCGATGGGATATAGATGCGCTTGTGGCTGTCCTGGTCGGTTTCGCGGGCGGTGCCGAAATTATCGGTTCCGCCGATGTATCGGGTGGTGCCGCCGTAATAATCATCGCTCTTCCAGAGTACGGCGCCGGAGGCGCGCATTACCCTGAGATGGTCGTACTGGTCGATGGCGACGATCTCCTTGCTGCCGTCATTTTCCAGGTCGGCAATGGTGAAATCAAACAGATTGACGCTGTCCGGGACATCTATGGCGCTGCCGGCTTTCAGCCCGCCATTGACCAGATCGAGATGGAAGATGCCTGGGGCCACGGGTGTGCCGACGCCGGAGCGCTGACCGGCCAGCACCATGCCCTCCCCTGGAATGGGCATGGCCCGGATATACCACTTGGCATCCTGGAAAAGATACTTGGCCTTGTCCGCGCCAAGCCACTCAAAGGCAAAGGAGTTGGGCCCGCGGCTGTCCGCGGCGCTCACATAGATTGCCGGCTTGCCGGTTTTGTTCAGGTCCGCCACGGTGATGGCGTGGATGCGGTACCCGGCTTTGCCGGAAATCTGGCCGACCTTGCGTAGCTTGTTGTTCTCCAGTTTGAAGATCTGGATTGAGTCTCTGTCTGCAAAGATAACTTCGGGCTGACCATCGCCATCAAGATCGGCCATTTCCATATACTGGAGGGAAAGCTTCATGTTCTGGGTTTTTTGAAACTCGCTGGTAATGCCCTTCGGGTAGATAAAGGGAGAGCCGCCTGCCATGCCGGTGCGATTGGCAAAGGCCCGGTCCGGATGGACGGTGGCATACTGGGGTTGGTCGGCGGACTGACCGGCTGCCTGGGGCTGTGCCAGGGCTGTGGCCGGGCGCTTGCGGGCGAATATCTTCTCGCACATATCCCAGGCCATGGAGTCGATGCTTTGGATGATTTCGTTTTCATTCTTGGCCGTGGCATAAAAACTCTGGGGCGTACCCTTGGCAACATCAAAGAACTTGGCGTCAAGCGAGAGGCCGCTTCCCATGGCGGTGAGGCTGCCGGTCACCAGGTAATCGGCCTGGAGGGTTTTGCCCAGCTTGATAAATCCCTCCGTCTGGGCCGGGGTTCCGGCGCTGGCAAGCGCCTTGTCCACCGTGGCCTTGTCGATCACGGTGAGGCCGATCTCCGAGGCAAGCCGGCTGGCCAGCATGTCGCGGATGCCGCTGGTGAGATAACTCATGTCCTGGGGGGCGTTGGCCTTGAACGGCAGGAAGGCGATGCGCCCGGCCTGGGCGCCGCCGAGGGGGGGCAATGCCAGATGCATGGCGAATAGCAGTGCGGTGAGCAGCAAGACCGGGAAGACAATGCGCGTGGTTTGTTTAAACATGACCGGTTTCCTTATTGTAAAGAAGAGTGTTTTTCCGTAGAGTTCAAAGCATGGAGCTTACTCCTAAGAAACGCGGTTGGGCAAGACTTTTTTGTCGGTCCAACCACCTTGGCTGCTGCGTGCAGCGCTTTATTCAACGTGCTTCCGAAACCGTGCCTTGCGCCCGATTGCCGGGTTTGCCCGTCCGCCGGAAAACGCTCGCAAACACGGGGTGTGCTTTGGCCATGACATCGCCCGGAAGATTTCTGGCGAAGGTTTTTTTGTGGCAGGGCAAGATTCCCGGGGGAAAAGAGCAAGCATGAAAACCACCATCTATCTGATCCGCCACGGCATGACTGCGGCAAACAAGGATGACATTTTTGCCGGACGCACCCAGGCGCCCCTGCACCCGGAGGGCATGGCCCAGCTTGTTGAGGTTGGCACAAGGCTGGCCGGAAGCGGCATCAGCAGGATATTCTGCGGCCCTCTGGCGCGGACCAGGCAGTCGGCGGAAATTGTTTCAGGGCTGCTCGGTGTGCCGGTTGAAGCGCAAGAGGGGTTGACCGAGATCAGCATTCCCCATTGGGACGGGCTGACCAAGGAGGCGATCCGGGCGAGGTTCGGGCCTGAATATCCGACCTGGCACGACGACCCGGCCGGGTTTTCTGTTGCGGGCTGCGAGACCATTGCCGAGGTCCAGGCCCGGGCCGTAACCTGTCTGGAGACCATCTTTCGGAGCTATCCCGGTCAGAGCCTCCTGGTGGTGAGCCACTTAATCGTGGTCAGGAGCCTGCTTTTGCATTATCTGGCGCGACCCATCGCGGATTTTCGGGGAATAAAGGTCGGCAATGCCCAGTTGGTGACTCTGATCAGGGATGATTTGGCGGGGACTAAGGTCGAGTTGTAATGGCGGGGGGACGAAGCATCCCGAATGCAATCAGGGCAAAATGAGCCCGCCGATCACCTCGCTGATCCCGGCAAGCTTGTTGTCCGTCAGGTAACGGGCAAGCCCTTCGACGATTTCCTGGCTGGCGCGGGGATTGACGAAATTCGCGGTGCCAACCTCAATGGCCGTGGCGCCCGCCAGGAGAAATTCCAGGGCATCCTCTGTTGTGGTGATGCCGCCGATGCCGATTACCGGAATCTTCACGGCCTGGGCGACCTGCCAGACCATGCGCAGGGCGACGGGCTTGATTGCCGGGCCGGAAAGACCCCCCACGATATTGGCCAGACTTGGCCTTCGGCTTCTGACATCAATGGCCATGCCCAGCAGGGTGTTGATCAGGGAGACCGCCTGGGCTCCGCCCGCCTCCACGGCTCGGGCGATCCTGGTTATGTCCGTGACATTGGGGGAGAGTTTGACGATTACCGGCAGGGAGCTGTGGGCGCATACCGCACGGGTTACGGCCTCGGCCATTGCCGGATCGGTGCCAAAGGCAACGCCGCCCTTTTTTACGTTGGGGCAGGAGATATTGACCTCCAGGGCGCTGATCCCCTCAATCTCGCTGAGCCGTTGGGCCAGGGTCTGATACTCTTCCAGGCTGTCCCCCAGGATATTGACGATAACCCTGGCGCCGATTCCGCGCAGATAGTCCATTTTCTCGGCAATGAAGCGGTCGAGCCCCACGTTTTCAAGACCGATGGCGTTGAGCATGCCCCCGGCCGTTTCCACGATGCGGGGCGGAGGATTTCCCCGGCGGGGCTCCAGCGAGATTCCCTTGACCACCACCCCTCCCAGATGGTGAAGATTGACGTACGGCGCGAACTCCTTGCCATAACCGAAGGTGCCGGAGGCGGTGAGTACGGGATTCTTGAAAACGAGGTTGCCGATGGTGACGCGCAGGTCCGGGTGGTTCATAGCCAGGCCACCTCCTCGGCCTTGAAAACCGGGCCGTCCTTGCAGACATGGAGATAGGGGCCGGAGAGATCGGCACGGGGCACCGCGCAGCCGAGACAGGCGGATATCCCGCAGGCCATCATGGTTTCCAGGGAAACCTGGCACTCCCAGCCCTGATCCCGGCATTCTTTCACCACGCCCTTCATCATCGGGTGGGGGCCGCAGGTGCAGACCGTCCAAGGGTGGCCTGGGTCAAGATGCTGCTGGAGAAGCTCGACCACAAAGCCCTGGTGGCCAAGGCTCCCGTCATCGGTGGCAATATGGGTTTGCGTGGCGCCGATCTCCCTGAAATCCCGGGGCAGGGGGCCAAGTTCGGCAGCTGTGCGGCCGCCAAGCAGAACCACGCATTTTGGGATCTTGGTTGCGCGCAGGATTTCCCTGGCAAGAAAATAGAGGGGGGCAATGCCCATCCCGCCGCCCACCAGACAGATTGCCGGCCTGTCGGTAAAATCAAAGCCGCGGCCCAGCGGACCGGTCAGGTTCAGTTGCCGGCCGGGATCCATTGCCGCCAGCAGCCGGGTGCCTTTGCCTACAACCTTATACAAAAGCTGTACCTGCTCATTGCCGATGGTCTGGTGAATGGACAGGGGACGCCGGAGAAGAGGATCGTAACAGGTGGTGATCCGCACCATGACAAACTGGCCGGGGCGGGCGCTGCCCGCGATTTCCGGGGCCTTCAGGGTCAGGCGGAATATCTCCGGGGTGAGTTGTTCCTGCCGGACGATTTCGGCCTGTTCTTCAAATTGATTCATTGTTAACTATATGAAAATAATGGTTATTTCTCTGATCCTGAAAGGATGAGGGATAATACCCGCTCAAGGTCGTCGTGGGAATAGTATTCGATTTCCAATTTCCCCCGGGTGCCGCTTTGGATGATCCGCGCTTTTGTATCCAAATAATTGACCAACCCGTTGGCCAGCGATTTGCAATAGGATTCCGGTAATTCATTTGCGGACTTCCTGGGTTGGCGTTTTGCTCCACCCCCGGACGCGGCTATTTTTTTCTTCTGTTTTTTGGCCAGGGCCTCTGCCTGCCGAACCGTTAACCCCTGTTCAATAATCTCGTTTCTGACCTCACGCATGGTTGCCTCATCGCCAACGCTGAGCAGGACTCTCGCATGTCCCATGCTCAAGGCGCCGCGCACCAAGTCTTCCTTGGCATAATCTGGAAGCTGGTTGATCCGCAGGGCATTGGCCACGGTTGACCGTTCCTTGCCAACCCGTTTCGCCACTTCCTCCTGGGTCAGATGAAACTCTTTTACCAGACGGAGGTATGCCTCCGCCTCTTCCAGTGGGTTGAGGTCCTGGCGTTGGATGTTTTCGATGAGCGCCAGCTCAAGGCGATCCAGGGGAGTGACGTCTTTGACCAGAACAGGCACCTCGTCAAGGCCCGCCATTTTTGCGGCCCGCCAGCGCCGTTCTCCGGCGATGATCTGATAGCGGCCCTCGCCGCCATGCTCACAGACAACCAGAGGCAGCAAGACGCCTTTTTCGAGGATCGAAACCGAAAGCTGGGCCAGGGCGGCATCGTTTATATCCTTCCTTGGCTGATCAGGGTTTGCTTCGATGGCGTCGATGGGACACAAAAAATATTCACGGCCATCCGAACCGCTGGAAGGCAACAGCGCGTCCAACCCCTTGCCGAGGGCCGATGTTGTTTTCTTAATCATTTTTTTACCCCCTCCTTTGCCGCGACAACCTTCGGTTGCTTGCGGAGAAACTCTTTCCCGAGCTGCAAATAACTGAGCGCCCCGGTTGATCGTTTGTCGTAGACGATCGCCGCCTGTCCATGGCTCGGGGCCTCACTGAGACGAACATTGCGTGGGATCACGGTGTCATACACCCGGCCCTGGAAATGGTTTTTCACCTCGGTAACGACCTGATGGGTCAGCTTGTTCCGACCATCGTACATGGTCAGCAGCAGCCCTTCTATGGCAAGAGAGCGATTATACGAGTTTTTTACCAGCCGGATGGTGCGCACCAATTGGCTCAGTCCCTCAAGGGCAAAATATTCGCATTGCAGAGGGATCAGGACTGTGTCGGCTGCGGTGAGGGCGTTGATGGTCAGCAACCCAAGGGATGGGGGGCAGTCGATGAAGATATAATCATACTCTCCACGGACAGAGGCGAGGACATTGCCCAGGTAGCGTTCGCGTTTTACCGCGGTCATCAGTTCAACCTCCACCCCGATCAGATCGATATGGGTGGGGAGAACCGAAAGTTTTTTCAATCCGATTGCCGGCTGGACAACCTCCGCGATTTCTGCTTCTCCCATATAACAATGATAGAGGTGAGTTCCGCCGTTGGCGCGGCTGACCCCCAGGCCGCTTGAGGTGTTCCCTTGCGGGTCGGAATCCACCACCAGGACCTTTTTGCCCAGCAGCGATACCGAAGCGGCCAGGTTTATCGCGGTGGTTGTCTTGCCCACGCCACCTTTCTGGTTGGCCAGAGCCACTATTTTTGCGCCATCTCCCATACTGAGGAACCTCCACCGGATGTGGGTTTCTGGTCTGATTTCGCCAGATTTTTTCTTGCTGGCCATGGGCGCGGGGCGGCAAAAAACAGCTAGACCACCCACACCTCGGGGGTCATAATAACACACTCCAGGGGGTGAGTCCCCCTAATTTTGTGATGGCAAGCTTCTTTTTTCAGGACTTGGCAGGGTGGGGCGGCGGGATTGTTCCACGTGAAACATGTGCGGTTTTTCTCTTTAATTTTGGGGGGTTAATAGTGCTGCGACCAGTTCGGCGGTGCGTTCCATGTCGCGCAGGTCAATGGATTCTTCGGTGCTGTGCACATGGTCCATGCCGATGCCGATAATGGCGGTTTGCAACCCTTTCCCGTTAAAAACATTGGCATCGCTGCCGCCTCCTGCCCGTTCGTAATGGATTTGCCGCTTGAGGCGGGCGGCGGCGTTGTCAACCCGCTGCAGGACAGAGGCATTGCGGTCAAGATGCATGGCGGGGTATTCCTGGCTGAGGTGAAAATCGACCTTGGGCCGGATGTCAGCTCCAAGCTGGGCGCCAGGAGCCGGGGACCAGTTGTCGATGGTGGCCTGAACCATATCCTTGATCTGTTTGGAAAACGTTGCGAGCTTTTCCGGCGAGTGGCTCCGCACTTCCCCTTCCACAAAGACGCTCTCGGGGATAATGTTTGTCGCTTTGCCTCCGGTGATGCGCCCGATGTTGGCGGTGCTTTCTTCGTCAAGACGGCCCAGCGGAAGGTCGGCAATACACTTGGCCGCGAGCTGAATGGCGTTGATCCCCCGTTCCGGGTGCAGGCCGGCATGGGCTGCCGCGCCGGTGACCGTGAAACGGAAATGATTGGCAGCCGGGGCGCCAATAATGAGCAGGTCCACCCCGGTGCTGTCCAGAGCGTAACCTTCCCTGGCGCGGAGAAGCGAGATGTCCAGGGACTTGGCTCCTCGCAGCCCAATCTCTTCGCAGGTGGTGAAAACGAGGTCGAAAGGAAGATGGGAAAGGCCTGCTTCGGTGATGGCCCGGATAGCCTCGATGAGTATGGCTATCCCCGCCTTGTCGTCTCCGCCGAGGATCGTTTCGCCCGCGCTGGAGAAGCGGGTGCCATCCCGCACTACTTCTACCCCCCTGGCGGGTTCCACCGTGTCCATGTGGCAATTGAAAAAAATCGGTTCTCCGGGGAGGTCGCCCGGGAAATGGATAACCAGATTATTTGCATCAGAGCCGGTTGCCGAGGCGGAGTCATCCTCGGCGACAAGGGCTTGGGGGAATTCTCGCGCGAAGATGTCTTTGAGAAAACCGGACAGCCTCCCTTCTTCGCAGGAGGGAGTGTCAATGGCACACATGGTGCTGAAAACCAGGGCAAGGCGTTCGCGGTTTATATGCATACCTGCTCCTCTATTTGCCTGTTGCACAGGCGGATAAAATGTTTTATTATTAGTAACAATTCTTAAAAATAGAGATGCCTTCCCAAAAGTTTGCAAAAATTGTGCGGGCAAGAGCTTTCGGAGAGACAGGGGGAAGAATAATGCACCTGTCCCAGCCTGGCGAGAAAATTATCATGGGAAGAGGTTCAGGTCAGATCATCTGGCAAGACGAACGTCTCGTCTTGCAAACATAACCGTTCAACAAGAAGATTCAGGAGGCACCACCATGGCGATATTCAAATGTGAAAAATGCGGGGCAACCAAGGAAGGCAGGTGCAAACCTAAAAAATGTCCTGATTGCGGCGGCAGCGACTGTCTGGTCAAGGAAGAGGAGAAATCCTCGGGGTGCGGGTGCGGCTGCAGTTGCAAGGCAAAAAAAATAATCATTCCGGACAAGGTGTTCCGTGAAGGCCCCCGTTGATATGGCGCGGGGGCTTTTTTTGTCGAAAGTTGCAAGAGGTGAGGGTTGTAAACGTTCATTGCATGAAGCCGCACCCCCGGATAGGATAGAGATGGGATAAGCGCCACAGAAATAGGGCAACCGGCCATACAGGGGAGAGGAAGATGAACGAGGCAGGCAGTCAGGCAACCCACACCATCGTTTTTGAGCCCAGCGGCCGGAAGGTGCAAGCCGGGGCAGGCATGTCGATCATCAAGGCGGCCCGGGAGGCCGGCGTCCACATTAACGCCTCCTGCGGCGGCAGCGGGGTGTGCGGGAAATGCAAGGTTATCATTGAAAAGGGTGGGGTTGACGGCGGGCTCAGCGAGAAATTCAGCCTTCAGGAAAAAGAGGCCGGATATCGCCAGGCCTGTACCGCAACAATTACCGGCGATGCCGTAGTCCGGGTGCCTGAATCCTCGGGCCTGAAAAGCGGTGGCCTGGGAACCGCGGTGCCGCTCAGGCATCGCGCCCGGATGCATGTGTACAACATTGAGGAACTCCGGGAACAGGGTATTTTTGTTCCGCCGGTCTTGAAGCTCTGTCTGGAACTTCCTCCCCCAACGGCCAAGGACAACATGGCCGATGCCGGTCGGCTTATTCATCTGCTCAGCAGCCACCATGATGAACACCGGGTGGTGATCAATCTTGCCGTATTGCGGAAGCTGCGCAAGACACTGCGGGAAGACAATTTCCGGATCACCGTGACCTGCGCCCGCCCGGTGAATGCCCTAGGGAAATCCTATCTCACCAATATTCAGGGCGGCGACTGGAGCCACCGCAGCTTTGGTCTTGCCTTTGATATCGGCACCACCTCGGTGTACGGGGTGCTGGTGGATCTGAATTCAGGCACGGTTCTGGCCCGGGCCGGGGAATACAATGGCCAGCTCGGCTATGGCGAGGACGTGATCTCCCGGATTATTTTTGCGGAAAAAAAAGAAGGGTTGGCCAAAATGCAGGAGCTGGTGGTGGCCACCATCAACAGTATCCTCGATACCTTGCTGTCCATGGCCAAGACCAAGGACAACGGCGACAAAGGGAGCATCCGCCGGGAGGAGATCACCTCCATCACCCTGGCGGGCAATACCACCATGACCCATCTGCTCCTCGGTCTTGAGCCGGATAACATCCGCCGCGCCCCCTATGTGCCGGTCACCACCTTCCTGCCGCCCATCCGGGCCACCGATCTGGGGATCAATCTGCCGCACTCGGCCGTGGCCTTGGTCTACCCGTCCATCTCCAGCTACGTGGGGGGAGACATTGTCGCCGGGGTCATGGGTTCGGGCATGTACCGCACGGAACTGATCACTCTCTATATCGATATCGGCACCAACGCGGAGATCGTTGTGGGCAACCGGGAATGGCTGGTGTGCGCGGCCTGCTCCGCAGGCCCGGCCTTCGAGGGAGGCGGCATAACGCACGGGATGCGGGCGGCCATTGGCGCCATCGAGGATTTCAGCATCAACCCCCAGACCCTTGAGCCGATGAATATCACCCTGGGCAACAAACCGCCGGTGGGGATCTGCGGCTCAGGCTTGCTGGCCATCATCGCCACCCTGTTTGAGCAGGGGGTTGTCGACAGACGCGGAAAATTCCGCAGGGATCTTGGCACGGACCGTATCCGGGACGGGCGCAGCGGGTATGAGTATGTGCTGGTGTGGCGGCAGGAAGCGGGGGTGGAACACGATATCGTCATCAACGAGGTGGATATCGAAAATTTCATCCGGGCCAAGGCGGCGATTTATGCCGGGATCACAACCCTGGTGGAACAGGTGGGCCTGGCCATCACCGATATCGAGCAGGTTATCCTGGCTGGCGCCTTTGGCAGCTATATCGACCTGGATTCGGCCATGACCGTGGGGCTGCTGCCGCAGGTGGAGGCCGACCGGGTGCTGTATGTGGGGAACGGCTCGCTCATGGGCGCCTGGATGAGCGAGATGAGCAACCATATCCGGCAGGATGTGGTGGAGGTGGTGCGAAAAATGACCAGCTTCGAGCTGTCGGAGATGCAGTATTTTCAGGAGCAGTACATCGCCTCCCATTTCCTGCCCCATACGGACATCAGCCTTTTTCCCCGCGTGGCGGAAAGACTTGCGGAGATCCGCTGGGAGGCCTAGGCCGCCAGATCCACGTTGCCGTTGAGGGAAACCGCCATGGCCCGGGCCGGACAGACGGAGACACACAGACCGCAGGCCGTGCATTTTTGCTCGTCGAAGAGCACCGCCATGTCGGGCCGGTGGAGAGAGAGCGCGCCGGTGGGGCAGATTCCGGTGCAGGCCCCGCACTGGTAGCATTTTTCATCGTCGCGGCGGATGTTGCCCGCCATGCTCTGCACCGTAACCCCCATTTCGTTGAGATAGGCGATACCCTTTTTGACATTGGCCTTGTGGCCGATGAATTCAAGAACCATGACCCCTTCCTGCTGGAGCAGGATCGTCGCCTTGAGGATGTTGAACTCCAGGTCGTACTTCCGCACCAGGTTGCTGATGAGCGGCTGGTCAATGACTTCCTTGGGGAACTTCAGGACATAGATTCTGGTATTCATGGCTGCGTCTCCAGATGGGTGGCAAGCTGCTCCAAAACAGCAGCCAGCGGCAGATCGGTTGACAGGGTTATGAGCTGCTCTGGGGAAAGCTCGGTGGGGGGCTCGAACCGCTCTTTTTGTTTCAGGTAGATTTCCCAGCGTCCATCCGACACCGCCTGCGGGTCAAGAGCCCTTTTGGCCATGCGGCGTTTCATTTCCTCTTCCGGGCAGACGCAGAGGATACAATATAGCCGAACGCCCAGACGTTGCGCAAGCATCCGCACCTGATCGCGGTCGGTTTTTCGCTGGTACGAGGCATCAAGCACCACGCCCCTCCCCTTGGCCAGATCCTGTTCCGCCCTTGCGAGCAGGGCCGCATAGGTTCTGGCGGTGAACTCGCCGGTGTAGATCCCCTGGTCCGCGGTTTCGTGCTGCTTGGCCTGCGGGGAGAGGCCGGCCAATTCCTTGCGCACCACGTCGGAGTTGTAGTAGGCAAGGCTGCGGCCGTCGGCAAAGGCTTGAGCCACGGTGCTCTTGCCCGTGGCGATCAGGCCGAAAAAGATAAACAGGTCAGGCTGCGGCATAGCGCTCAGCCAGGGCGAAGTATTTTTTTGCCTGGTTCAGACAGTTTTCGGCGGTGGCCGGATCAACCTCCGGGGCATGGGCGGTGAAAAGTCCGATCTTGCCGCGCACATACGCCCGGTAGCATTTATAGAAGTTGAGCATGGGCAGCAGGGTGGAGTCGCCTGCTACCTGGCAGAATTGCTCGATAAAATAGGTGGAAAGCTCGGGCAGGTTGTGGAAGTCAAGATCCATGGCCAGAAAAGCCACGTCGCTGGCCACGTCGCAATAACGGAACCGCTGGTTGAACTCGATGCAGTCGTAGATGTAGATCTCGTCGGCCAGGCAGATGTTGGCGGAATACAGATCGCCGTGGCAGTCCCGGACCCGGCCCGCTTTGATGCGTCCGGCAAAGAGCTGCTCGTTGGCGAGAAAAGCCCGGGCGTAGCTGCTGATCGCCTCGAACTGTTCCCGGCTCAGGGCTGCGCAACCGATGAAGCCCTGGGTCTGGTCAAAATTCTCCAGAACATTGACGCTCACACCCTGGGCGGTGCCGAATTTCTCGATGGCAGGCCCGGTCTCGGCCTTGGCGTAAAAGGGGACCAGGATACCGATGATCCGGTCGAGGATCTCCCTGGTGAGCCCGCCTTGGGCGATGACCTTGGCCATCATCCGCTCTTCCGGCATCCGCGCCATTTTTACCGCGTATTCCACCGGAGCCCCGGGGCCGTCCAGGGAAAAGGCCTCGCCCTGCCGGGTGATTGCCACCAACCCAAGATACAGGGAGGGGCACAACCGCCGGTTCAGGAGCAGCTCCTCCTCGCAGAAATGCTTGCGTTTGTCCAGGGTGGTGAAGTTGAGAAAGCCGAAGTCCACGGGTTTTTTGATCTTGTAGACAAAGTCGCCTGCCAGCAGCACGTAGGAGATATGGGTTTGCACCAGCGTTATGCCGGGCGCGGGATGCGGGTATGATTCAGGCTGCAGCAGGGCCTGGATGAATGGCGGCAGGGTTGAATCAGTCATAAAAACCTCCGGATAAGTTCTCAGGGCAAAATTCAGCAGGAATATCACACAGACAGCACAAGGAAAGTGCTGATCATAACAGAATCATTTCTTTCCGTAAACCATGGAGCATCTGGCCGAATTGCCTCAAAAGAAAAGTAACCGAATGGAGGGGAAAAAAGGGTTTAGGGACTTGGAAAATAGTAAATATCCGGGCGCAGAGTGCCCGGCTTTGGTCACCCCTATAAAGGGGTTACAATGCCTTGCCCCCAGCTGGGTGTGTATAGAATTTTGTGTAAATGGTTTTTGTGATCAAAATTCCGGCCGCCTCTCTTCAAACATGATGCTGAACTGATTCAGCGCCGATTTCCAGTTTTTGATCGGCATCGTCCAGCGTTTCGAAATATTCATCAGCGCCAGGTACAGCAGCTTTAACATTGACTCGTCATTTAAGATGGCAAGAGAAAAATCGCTATCCAGTGATATTTTTCGTGTATTTTCAATGCAATATCCTTACCAGACAACGCTGGAAAAAACTCGTTATCTTTCCCCGGCTGCCTATGAGCGCCGGTTTTATCAACTGCAAAAAGCTGCGTAAAATTTTCGTGTCCACTATTGACGACCCACCTCAGCACTTTGCCTGCGGCTTTCTTCAGATTCCGTCTTGCGACGGACACCCTTGCCGGGTGTGTAGAGGACTTCCAACCTCCAAATCATTCCCTCAAAGCAACCACAGCCAGAAAAACAGCGCCTGTCACGGCACTACGCGCCATGCCTGGCGCACCAAAAAAAAGGCGGCGCCGCCCTTGGGCAGTGCCGCCTCTACGTTTCCGGGAAAAAACCTCAGTGGCCGCCGGCCATGACCTCCGTCGCCCGTTTGGGATCCACCTCGGCCTGCTTGAGAAGTTCGCCGGTCCTGGCCTCGGGCAGCCAGTTGATCTTGCCGGTGGACACATCATAAATGGCGCCCACCACCTTGACCTTGCCGCTTTTCACCAGCTCCCGGGTCGCCGG